>JBIIAI010000021.1:0-29922 GCA_044239965.1 Akkermansiaceae bacterium | reverse complement strand
AAACTCCCAAATAAATCCATTTGCGGGGGATTGGGGTCGGGCATGGATTGTGCGCTGCGGGTGTTTTTGGCCTTGGGACCTTCTTTTTTCGCGTCGGGGCGCGAGGAATGAAGTTCGAGGTGACTCAAAATTGCCTTGGCTCGATCAATCACGGGCTGGGGCAAGCCGGCGAGGCGGGCCACTTGGATGCCGTAGGATTTGTCGGCGGAACCGGGCAGGATTTTGCGGAGGAAAATGATCTCATCGTTCCACTCGCGCACGGCGACGTTGAAGTTCGCAACGGCATCCCGAGTGCTAGTGAGGTCGGTCAACTCGTGGTAATGCGTGGCGAATAGCGTGCGGCATCGAGTGAGGTCGTGCAGGTGCTCGGCGACAGCCCAGGCGATGGACAGTCCATCAAAGGTAGCGGTGCCGCGGCCGATTTCATCAAGTATGACAAGGGAAAGATCGGTCGCATTGTTGAGAATGAGCGCGGTTTCATTCATCTCGACCATGAAGGTGGATTGTCCGCGTGAGATGTCATCGGAGGCACCGACGCGGCAAAAGATTCGATCTACTATGCCTATCGTAGCAGATTCGGCCGGCACGAAGGCGCCAATTTGTGCCATCAAGGTGATGAGTGCTACTTGGCGAATGTAGGTAGATTTACCAGCCATGTTCGGGCCCGTGATGATGTGCAACAAGGAATCGCTGGGATCAATCGCAGTGTCGTTCGGAACAAATGTTTCACCGATGAGTGTTTGTTCGAGCACGGGATGGCGGCCATTGACGATGTGCAAATGGCGTGATTGTTCCAACTGCGGGCGGACGTGGCGGAAGCGTTGCGCGGTCTCGGCGAGCGAACACAAGACATCGAGCGTAGCAATGGCGGCAGCCGTTTGTTGGAGTGCGTCGAGGTGGGTGCTGATGTGGCTGCGGAGCTGGAGAAACAGTTCGTATTCGAGTTGCTTGGAGCGCTCCTCGGAGCCGAGCACCTTACTTTCCATTTCCTTGAGCGCGGGGGTGATGTAGCGCTCGGCATTGGCGAGGGTTTGCTTGCGGGTGTAATCATCCGGCACCTTGGCCAGCTGGGAACTGGTGATCTCAATGAAGTAACCGAAGACGTTATTGAATTTGATTTTCAGCGAGTCGATGCCCGTGCGTGCGCGTTCGGACTCTTGGAGTCGAGCGATGAAGCCTTTGCCGTCGCGCGAGATGCTGCGGAGTTCATCGAGCTCGGGTGAGAAGCCATCGCGGATGATACCACCGTCCTTGAGTGCGGCTGGTGGTTCTTCGGCGAGAGCTTGGGTGAAAAGCTGGCTGAGTTCCGTGAAATCGTGCAACTGCTCACAGATGAGTTGTTTTTGCGAGGCTGCAAGCTGCAGGGCTCCGAGGTCTTCTTTGAGCGCGGGAATTTGCTCTAACGAAATGGACAGAGATTGCAGATCGCGAGCATTGCCAGCGCCCTGAGCGAGGCGGCTGGTGGTACGCTCAATGTCGCGAATGCCGCGCATGGCGTCACGGAATTTGGAGAGCAAAAACGGCTCGGCGATCAGGGCGGCGATGAAATCTTGGCGCTGCACTAGCAAGGCGAGATCGCGAGAGGGATGCAAAATCCACTCGCGCAGGAGCCGGGCACCCATCGGTGTGTGAGTGCGATCCATCACGCCGAGTAGAGTGTGCTCGCGACCGGAGCGCGCTTCAATGAGGTCGAGATTGCGTTGCGATGCGGCATCGATCAACATCACGTCGAGTGACTCACGGACGCGCATGGAACGCAGGTGCGAGCAGTTGCGTCGCAGTTGATGAATGAGGTAGTGCAGGGCGGCACCAGCAGCACCGATGGCGGAGAGCAAGCCCGAGCAGCCGAAGCCATCGAGCGATTGCACGCCGAAGTGATCTAGCAACAGTGGTTGCGCCTGTCCGGGCAAAAATGTGTAGCCATCGTAGGCGAGGGCGTGAGCAAGGGCGCCGAAGGCCGAGGTTTGATCTTCGGGGATGAGAAGCTCGGAGGGTGTGAGGCGATTCAGCTCATCTTCGAGCTGCGCACGATCAGGATACTCGGCCACAGTAAACTCTCCAGTGGAGTGATCGATGCAGGCGAGGCCGAATTTTTTCCCATGCTGATAGACAGCTGCGAGGTAGTTGGGTCGCTGATTGTCGAGTAGGTTGAGGTCATCGATCGAGCCAGCGGTGAGGATGCGTGAAATTTCGCGTTCCACGAGCTTGCCGGGCTTGGGATCAGAGGTTTGCTCGGCGATGGCGACGCGTTTGCCGGCCTTGAGTAGGCGGGCGATGTAGGATTCCGCGGCGTGCCAAGGGATGCCGCACATCGGCACGAGGTGGCGTTTGGTGAGTGCGACATTGAGAATGGGTGCGGCGGTTTTTGCATCCTCGAAAAACATTTCGTAGAAATCGCCAAGTCGGTAGAGCAAGATGATGTCTGCGGGCAAACTCCGCCGTATGGCCTGGTATTGGGCCATCATCGGGGTTAACTCACTTCCACTCATGCGCGAGAGTTTTACGAGAGGATGACGGCGATGGGAATCAGAAAGGTGATTTTTGTGCTGATTTTTTTGCGTTGCTTTTCTTTTTCGATTACTTGCCAAACAAGTCGAAGCGTGTAGCATGCCCACGTTCCGCCTATGAATTCCCTTACAGATCGACTTCACCTAAGCCAGAAAATGGTCCAATTGCTGGACGCGGCTGGCTGTGGCGAGGTCGCAGATTTGGCGGGCCGAGAGGCAGGGGAACTGCATGCAGCTCTTCTTGAGGCCAATGAACGCTTGCAACTGCACCGCACAATCCCTACTGCCGAAAAAATTGCCACATGGATCAACGAAGCGCGTGAAGTGCAAGAGGTAGATCAAGTGGATCCAGACGCATTGGTGAATTTTGAATACGACCCTGATGTGTTAGAGATGATTGCCGCTTCACCCTTGGCGGTTCCAGTCTCAGGAAAATCACTCGCGGCAAAAGGAGTGCCTGTGAGCGCGATTCCTAAGGCCATTTTACTAACAGCAGCGCGTGGAGATATTTCCATCCGCGCCACAGTGAAGGGTTTGGAGAAACCTAAGGATGCGGCAGAATCAGCCATCACGGCGTCTTCCACCAGTAGCTACGTCAATCAGATTTCTTTTGCCAAGCGGAAAAAAGAGGAGGTAAACTTGAAACGTGTGCGTTCCACCGCGGAGTTTCTTGACCCTAATGTCGAAAATGCCTTCGTCGAAGACAAGTCGAAAGCAGAGGATCGCTTGCGCCTGTTGCGAGCGGCATTGCCCGAGACCAATCGCGGTGTGGCCCCCAATTCACGGCGCTACATTCGCGGCGTTTTGCATTCTCATCCGCGTCAAGTCTATTGGGGTGCTTGGGTCACTATCGCCTGCCATTTTTTCATTCCTGCTGGCATTCTAGCGGCAGTGTTTTTGTTATTGAAGGATAATGGGAATCCATCGTTTGCTTGGGTTCCTCAATGGTTTCTTGCGTTTCCGTTAGGCGTTTTCGTATTCGGATTTCTCTACCTGACACTCAGTTATTCGGCAAGTTGCCGCATCTGCGGGCAGCGCTGTTTTGTGCCAAAAAATTGCCTCAAAAACCGCAAGGCTCACCACATTCGCGTGCTTGGTTATGTGCTCTCGGTGGCATTGCACATCGTATTATTTCGCTGGTTCCGCTGCACTTTTTGCGGCACTCCTGTGCGCTTGAAACAATGAAAACGCTCGTCGCATTCTTGCTTTCCACGCTTTCCCTCTGTGCTGCAGAATTGCGTGTTGCTACCTTCAATGTCTCAATGTTTCGCGACCGAGCAGGCGAGTTGATCAAAGACTGCTCATCTCCGGAAAATTCGCAGCTACTTGCCATCGCTCGCATCATTCGTCAGATCGATGCCGATGTCATCTTGCTCAACGAATTCGATTACGATCCCCAAGAAGAAGCCGCTCAGGCATTTTTGAAAAACTACTTGCCCGATCTCTATCCGCATCACTTTTCCGCACCAGTCAATACAGGGGTGCCGAGCGGTTTTGATCTCAATGGTGATGGCGATCTAACAGATCCTGAAGATGCTTTTGGCTACGGCAAGCACCCTGGTCAATATGGCATGCTATTGCTCTCCAAATCGCCGATTTTGCGTCAGGAAGTGCGAACGTTTCAGAAATTTCTTTGGAAAGACTTGCCCTCTGCGATCATGCCCGCCGCTCACTATCCCGAATCGGCACGCGCTCAATTTCGTTTGTCGTCGAAGAGTCACTGGGATGTGCCAGTCAAGCATGGTGATGCCGTGATTCATTTGCTCTGCTCGCATCCTACGCCGCCGTCGTTCGATGACGGACGCGCCCTCGATCTCAACTCGCCCAAGCCAGTCGATTGGAATGGTCGACGCAATGCCGATGAGATCCGTTTTTGGGCCGAGTATATCAAGTCCAGCGAGGCGCCATGGCTTCGCGACGATCAAGGAAAAACCGGCGGCCTCGGTGCTAACAAACGCTTTGTGATCCTCGGTGATCTCAATGCAGATCCCACTGATGGTGACTCGCTTCCGTCTTCCATTTCATCCTTACTTGATCACCCCCAGGTCATGAAATGCCCTGCTCCCATCAGCGATGGTGCCTTGGAGCACGTTAAGAAAAGCATGCAGCATCGCGATCAGAAAACCTCGCATTTTCATTTGCGTTGCGACTACGCTCTACCCTCGCAATGGGGATTTTCCTACAAAAAGTCTGCTGTGCATTGGCCCGCTGATGACCCAGCTGTCGAGAAAGCCAGCGATCATCACCTCGTCTGGATCGACCTACTGATCACACCCTAGACTGCCGCCCGATCATGCCGTGGAAAATCATCACACTCTTCGCCCTCATTCCTGTAGCCGCCTACTGGATCTCTCGCTATTTTTTCTATCAGAAAACCAAAGAGCTTAACGGAAAAATCGATTGCCGCATCACGACCCAAGACCTCGCACAAAAAATTTCCTTCACCGGAAAAATCCCCCGCCTACGCAAGAACAAACGCACAGCCTTAGCGCTCGCGGATGTTTTGCTAGATGCTGCTTACGAAGAGCTGAAGGCCTCTCACAAATCGCTCGTCGCTCTACGTCGTCGTGCCGATACCTTCGCGCAAATCGTCGCGCCTTTCGCCATCATGATCGCAGTCTTCGCGCTGTGCGTCGGCCGTCCTGCATCGATCTGCATCGCATGCGCCATGCTGGCCAATGCCCTCGTTGCGGTCATGAAATTCACCTCGCGCGGTGTCGCCAAGCACGCTGCAGAGCATGCAGTTCATTTGTTGCGAAAGGCCCGCATTCCTCGCAAGGAAGATGAAGCGAGCATCGAGTCATGCCTCCGTGCGCTCACGTGGAAATGATTTTTCCTCGCATGACAAAAATAAATCGACGCTGTAAATACGCGAACAAATCAATCGTTTCGGCAGCAAAAAACGCAATTTTACTGAAAGAATCAGAAAAACTCTGCATTCTTGCTGTCTCCCCGATTGACATTTCCCCGCGCTAACGTCAAACTCGCCTCCGCGAACGTGGAGAAAGTCTTTCTCCTCACTCATCCTCTAACCAAAAATCCATTCCCGTGTTTTCCAACGAAGACTATCTCCTTCAATTGCTCACCGAAGCTGGCTTGGTGAGCGACTCTACCATTGCTGCCGCTCGTTCATCGAGTGGTTCATCCTCTGTAATTGAAAAACTGGTTCAGTCCGGACAAATTAGCCAAGAAGATGTCGCCGGCATCCTTGCCTCTAGCAATGCCCTCGAGTATTTCGACCTCGCCAATGCGACCATCTCTCCCGATGTCGCCAACTCGATCACCGATGAAGTCGCACGCCGCTACAAGGCCATTCCAGTCTATGATGATGGCTATGCGCTCACGCTTGCAATCGCCGATCCTTTTAACTTTGAGGTCCTGGATGCCTTGCCTCACGTTCTTTCCCGCGAGGTGAATTTTGTGGTTTCCACGCCCGAGTCCATCCAAGCGATGCTCAAGGCTTTTTACGGAGCGACCGATATCTCCAACAATCCCGGTGATGACTCCATTGAAGACGGCGATGCTGATGCTCCGATCATCAAGCTGGTCATCAACATGCTTGTCGAGGCCTTCAATCACCGCGCATCCGACATTCACATCGAGCCACTGGAAACCAGCGTACGCGTTCGTTACCGCGTTGATGGCAAGCTCATCGAAGTGGCAAATCACCCGAAAAAGCTTCTACCCGCTATCATCGCTCGTCTCAAGGTGATGAGCACCAGCATGAGCATCGCCGAGAAGCGGATGCCTCAGGACGGACGGATTCAGATCAAAGTTGGCGGTAAAGAAGTTGACCTGCGGGTTTCCTCGGTTCCTTCCAACCACGGCGAATCGATCGTCATGCGTATTCTTGACAAATCCGGCTTGGTTCTCGGCCTACCCGAACTCGGATTCTTCTCGGACGACCAAAGCACCTTCGAGCGACTGCTCGCTCTTCCCGATGGCATTTTGCTGGTTACTGGTCCTACCGGTTCTGGTAAAACCACCACGCTTTATGGCTGCTTGAACGTCATCAACCGTCCGGACAAGAAAATCATCACCGTAGAAGACCCCGTCGAGTATGAAATGGCCGGCATCAACCAGGTGATGGTGAAAACCGACATCGGTATGACGTTCTCGAACGCTCTGCGCGCCATGCTCCGTCAAGCTCCGAACATCATCATGATCGGAGAGATTCGTGACGCCGAGACCGCCAACATCGCGATCAACGCCTCGCTCACGGGTCACTTGGTGTTCTCCACGCTCCACACCAACGATGCTCCCTCCGCTGTAGCTCGTCTCGCCGATATCGGCATCAAACGTTTCCTCATCGCTTCCGCCGTGCGCGCCGTGCTCGCCCAACGTCTGGTGCGGAAACTTTGCCCGAATTGCAAAGTGGAAATGCCACTCAGCGACAAGGAGCTCCGCGCTTTGCGTCTGGATGCCAGTCGCATGGCAGACGCCACCATTTTTGGCCCTGCCGCTTGCGAAAAATGCCGCAAAAAAGGCTATCGTGGCCGGATGGGCATCTTCGAGATCTTCGAGATCGACGACGAAGTGCGCCATCTCATCAACGCCGATCTTTCCTCCTCGCAGCTGCGCAAACGCGCTCGCGAAATGGGCATGCGCTCGATGCGCGAGGACGGCATCCGCAAGGTTCTCGCCGGTCTCACCACCGCGCAAGAAGTCATCCACGTCACCATGGCCGACTTCGATTGATCCTCATCCACTTTCTCCTTCTCACCTCGTAAAAAAACTCTCACATCATGGACAACCAACAGGTTCTCGACCTCTTCATCAACCGCGGCATGATCGATCATGCTCTCGCAGCCGATATCATTTCGGAAATCGATCACAGCGGTAAGGAAATCGGTGAAATTCTCGCCGACTACCAAGTCATCAATCACCGCAATGACATCTGGCCGATGGTCGCACAGGAGCTGTCCACGGAAATGGTTGATCTTACCAACTGGACTCCACCTGAAGAAATTCTCGCCCTCATCCCCGCTGGCATGGCTCGCCTGCATGGTGCGCTGCCCGTGAATTTCACCAACGAGGGGCTTTTCATCTGCTTGGTCGATCCGCTCAACCCACAAACCGTCGAAGACCTGCGCTTCGCACTTGGTCGTGAAATCCACCTGCTCATTGCGCCTGATTATGTGGTCGAAGATCGCATCAGCGAGTACTACGGTGGCGATGGCAAGGCGATGGAAGACATCCTCAGCCAACTCGAATTTGGCGGCGGTGACTTAAATGCCGCCGACCTCGAGGCCGAGGCAAATTCAGCTCCGATCATTCGCTACGTGGACTTGGTTCTCTACCAAGCGATCAAGGAAAAAGCGTCCGACATTCACTTCGAGCCCTTCGAAAAAGAATTCAAAATCCGCTACCGCATCGATGGTGCGCTTTATGAAATGGCTCCGCCACCAGTGCACCTCGCCCTGCCGATCATTTCTCGCGTGAAGGTCATGTCAAACATGAACATCGCCGAGCGCCGCGTCCCGCAAGACGGGCGGATCGTCAAGCAGTTCGGCGAAAAACAAGTGGACATGCGGGTTTCCTCGCTGCCCACTCAATATGGCGAGTCAGTCGTATTGCGGATTCTCGACCGCTCCTCGGTCAACCTTTCTCTTGAAAACCTCGGTCTGCCGCCGCACATTTATGAGTATATCGGTGAGACCATCGAGAAGCCTAACGGCATTTTCATTGTTACTGGTCCTACTGGTGCTGGTAAAACAACAACGCTCTATGCCGCGCTGCGACGCATCAATACGATCGATTCCAAGCTGCTCACCGCAGAAGACCCCGTCGAGTATGACATCGATGGCATCATCCAGATTCCTACCCAAGAGTCCATCGGACTCGACTTCCCGCGCATTCTTCGCGCCTTCCTGCGTCAAGACCCAGACCGGATCATGATCGGAGAGATGCGTGACATTGAGACTGCGCAGATCGCCATTCAAGCCGCTCTCACAGGTCACTTAGTACTCTCAACCCTGCACACCAACGATGCTCCTGGTGCTGTCACGCGTTTGATCGACATGGGCTGCGAACCATTCCTCGTCGCCGCCTCGCTTGAGGGTGTGCTCGCTCAGCGTTTGGTTAGGACCATTTGCAAGGAGTGCAAATCACCCTACGAACCGAACGAAGCAATTCTCACCCAGCTCGGCGTTTCCTCGCACGAAATTGGCGACAAGAGCTTCTACACCGGCCGCGGTTGTGATGCTTGCGGACAATCGGGCTACAAAGGTCGTCAAGGTCTCTACGAGCTCCTCGACATCACCGATCCGATTCGCGATCTCATCATCGAGCGTGCACCATCGGTCGTCATCAAACAAAAAGCCGTCGAGCTCGGTATGCAAACTCTCCGCGAGGATGGTCTGCGTAACATCTACCTCGGCAACACCACCATTGAGGAAGTGCTGAAATATACATAATATGTAAATGCTTTGCATCACATTCAGCGAAATATTTTTCCTCTATGTAAAATAGTCATCGCCATCCACCGATTTTTTGTAATAAATCATCCCTGTAACATCATAAACATAAACCCGTCCCAATAGTCCCATGCCGAATTTCCAATACAATGCAATGGATGCCAAAGGAGAGCTTACCTCCGGCACAGTCGACGCCCCGAATGAATCGGAAGCTCTTGCCAAGCTCCGCGCAAGC
Source organism: Akkermansiaceae bacterium (assembly GCA_044239965.1). GTDB lineage: Bacteria > Verrucomicrobiota > Verrucomicrobiia > Verrucomicrobiales > Akkermansiaceae > UBA956. Next base: position 20,764 of record JBIIAI010000021.1, on the reverse strand, counting down.
GGACTCTACCCGACGCAAATCGCAGAGGCTGGCAAAGGTGCCAAAAAAGGCGCTACCAAGAAAGGCAAAGCCGCACCCAAGGCCAAAACTGGTGGCCGCATCAAGCCGAAAAATTTGATGATTTTCACGCGCCAATTGGCCACACTGATCGACTCTGGTCTGCCCTTGCTGCGCGGTCTGACCGTGCTTGGCAAACAAGAGCCGAATCCTGTTCTGCGCACCACGATTTCCGCCCTCGGCGAGTCGGTACAAGGTGGCTCTACCTTCTCCGAGTCTCTCGCACAGCATCCACGCATTTTCAACAAACTCTATGTGAACATGGTGAAAGCCGGTGAGCTGGGTGGTGTGTTGGAAGTCGTTCTCAATCGTTTGGCCGAATACCAAGAAAAAGCGCACAAGTTGAAAAACAAAATTGTGTCCGCCATGGTTTATCCGGTGATCGTGATGTTCATCGCCGTGTCGATCTTGCTCTTCCTGATGGTTTTCATCGTGCCGAAGTTCAAAGAAATGTTCTCAGAAATGGGAGATGCCGAATTGCCAATGATTTCGAAAGTTGTCTTCGGTTTCTCGGACTTCCTCATCACCTCAAACGTCTGGATCATTCCAAACGTCGTCTGGATTTTGCTGGCTGGCGTCATTTTCTACCTGTCGTTTGCCGCATGGGGTCGCACACCGAAAGGTCGTAACTTTGTCGACGCTCTCAAGCTTAAGCTGCCAATCTTCGGCGACATCCAGCGCAAGTCCGCCGTATCGCGTTTCTCACGCACACTCGGAACATTGGTCACCTCGGGTGTGCCGATTCTTCAGGCTCTGAACATCACCAAGGAAACCGCAGGCAATGTGGTCATCTCACACGCCATCGGCCAAGTGCACGAGGCGGTTAAAGAGGGTGAATCGATCGTAACTCCGCTCCAAGCCTCGGGTGTGTTCCCGAACATGGTCATCTCGATGGTGGACGTGGGTGAAGAAACCGGTCAGTTGCCCGAAATGCTTCTGAAAGTCGCCGACGTTTACGATGACGAAGTTGACAATGCCGTAACTGCGCTTACCAGTATCTTGGAGCCAATCATGATCGTATTCTTGGCGCTCGTCGTCGGTTCGGTTGTGTTCGCGCTCTTCCTGCCACTGATCAAGATCATCAACACCATGGGCAACCAATAAAGTTGTCTCGATCCTCCCCCCACCAATAAACCCCACGATCATCATGAAAAAATCCACCCGTTCCTTCGCAAAATCAGCTACAGCCAAAGGCTTCACCTTGATGGAGCTGATGGTTGTCGTAGCCATCATCGTTGTGCTCGCTAGCCTTACCGTTGGCGGCCTCAGCGCCATGCAGCGCAATCAAGCCAAGAGCAAATGCACCACACAAATCAAGTTGCTGGAAAATGCGCTCGAAGACTACAAAAGCGACATGGGCAGTTATCCCGAGCGAGTTGTTGGAGACAACACTGGCTCCAATTCCCTCTATCGCGCCTTGTTTTTTGAAGGCTATGATTACAACAAGCGCAAGGGCGACAGTGGCACCGCTCCCACAGTTGTGGATGGCACTGCGATGAGAATTTACCTCGCGGAACTGGATCCTACCAGCACCAAGCAAGGTTGGTCCAGCACACCAGGCGGCTCAGGGAATCCGGCAAATCCGATTGGTGAAAATAACACCATTCTCGATCCTTGGGGCTTCAGCTACAACTACCTGCCTGCTATCGATGCAAACGGCAACGAGGACATTGAATGCAACAATCCCGACTTCGATCTCTGGTCGAATGGTCCCGATGGTCAAAAGGGCACTTCAGACGACGATAACTTGAACAACTGGAAATAACGGAAGCGCGGACCTTAAGTCCGCCCCATCCGCCAAAGTTCACAACGCCCGCCCTCATCCGGCGGGCGTTTTGCTTTCTTAGTGAAGCGGCCTAAAGATCTGCGATCCCATTCGTTGTTTCATCGATCACCCAATCCATCATGGCATCGTGTGGCTCACAAGGAATGCTCTCGCAAACAAAGGCAGAAAATGTTACACCGTAGCAAGGTGGGCGAGGATTGATAAAGCGCGTCAAGTAGCGGTCGTAGTAGCCTTTCCCTTTGCCGAGTCGATGCCCCGCCCTTGTGAAGGCCAGCCCCGGACATAGTAGGAGATCGATTTCCGCAGGTGCGCAAATTTGCGCTTCCGCTCGCGGCTCGAGGATGCCCCATGTTCCTGCGTTGAGTTCATCAATGTTCGCAATCGGATGAAATTCCATCACGCCCTCGCGAATACTGGGAAAAACAAAACGGCGCTCAGGCATCAGTGCCACTAAGGGCAGCAGATCTGGCTCCCGGGGCATGGCGGCAAAAAGAGCGATGCTGCGGAACTCAGAACGCGTGCTCAGCCATTCTTGTAGATTCTGCACTAGCCGCGCCGACATTGCTCCTTCGTCACCCAATGGCAAGTTCCGGATGTGTTGACGAAGTTGTTTTTTGGCAAGATGGATGTCTGGATTTGGCACTTGAAAAATTCTGATTTCGACAGATGCTAGAATCCATGATGCGCATGTGGCAAGTGGTGATTGGCTTTATTTTTTGCGGACTGGGCTGCAGTCTCGCTGCGGAGGCTGATGGTGCGAAGTTTGCCTACAAGGCTCCGGTAGTTGGCCCCGGATTATTTTCTGACGAGCTCGGGATGATGGACAAGGAGCGCGAGGAATACGCCCTCAACATCGCCAATTACGTCGGCAATCGCATCGCAGAATCAAAGGGCTCAGCGGAATCATTGGCGCAAGGCCGCCGCTTGATCGCCCTATCACTGCATCTGTCACCGCGCAATCGAAAGGCGGTGGTGATGAATTTCCAGCTCGAAAAAGGAATCCTGCCACAGATCGTCGATGGCGATTACAGCGCCGAAGTGCTCGCACGCTTGCTGCTCACCCGTGGCCAGTTGTTGCTGAAACAAGCCAACGAGCAAGATCAATTACTAGGCCGTTGCTTCGTGGAGGTTGCCGCGGAAATGGATCCACGCAATGAGGATGCCGTTTATGCTTCCGAATTGTTGCGTCTCGACAACAAAAAGATCTCCTGGCAATTGCTGACGGATGTTCAAGTTGAAGGCAGAACTGAGGAGAAAAAGAACGACAAAAAACCATGAGCATCATTACCAAACGCGGCGACGAGGGCCAAACGGATTTACTTTTTAGCAAACGTGTCGCAAAAACCTCCGTTCGCATTCAGGCGCTTGGCTCAGTCGATGAGCTCAATGCAGCTCTGGGGCTCGCACGGGTATCCGGCATGCACGATGATCTGGTGCCGATCATTGATCGCGTGCAGGAAAAATTGGTCGCAGCCATGGGGCAACTCGCGACCTTGCCCGAAGATGCAAGTCGTTACACCTATGCCGCCATTACGGAGGCTGATGTGGTCTGGATCGAGGAAACAGCAACTTCACTGGAAGCCCGCGGCGTGCGCTTCACCGGATGGGCTCGCCCTGGAGCTGAAGGTGCCATTGGCGCTGCAGCGCTCGATCTCGCCCGCTCTGTCTCACGCCGTGCCGAACGACACGCTTGGGAACTCCACGAGACCGATGGGGGGGTAAGCGAGTCGGTGTTGCTTTTCCTCAATCGCATCTCCGATCTCCTCTGGATCATGGCCCGCGTGGAAAGCACTCCAAATGATGCGTCAAATCGGACGCCAAAATCGCCATGAACTAGGTTTTTGCCTTTAATCCTTGCATCGCACCGATGCGGGGACTAGTTTTTTCGCGCCACGCACATGAGAGCCATTTTAGCACTTGAAGACGGTCGCACATTCGAGGGAGATTCCTTCGGTGCCACTGGGACGACGACCGGAGAGATTTGTTTTAACACCTCGATGACAGGATATCAGGAGGTAATCACCGACCCTTCGTATCGTGGCCAAATTGTTACCATGACCTATCCGGAGATCGGAAATTACGGCATCAATGAGCTCGACGGCGAGTCCGCTGGCCCGCACATCCGTGGTTTTGTCATCGGCCAACTCTGCCCCGCTCCTTCCAACTGGCGTGCTACGAAGTCGCTGGCCGATTATTTTTCCGAACACGGCGTGCTTGGCATCGAGGACATCGATACCCGCGCACTGACCAAGCATCTGCGCTCACGCGGAGCCATGCGCGCTTGCCTCACCACCGAACTCAGCGTGGCCGAAGCGATCGAAACCGCGAAAAATTCCCCTTCGATGGAAGGTATGGACTACGTCAAAGAAGTTTCCACACCAGAATCGTATCTGTGGACGGCGGAGTCCCGCGACTGGACCATTCCGAATGCCTGCACGGGTCAGGAAAGCAACTACTTGCCACTACCTGAAGCTCGTCATCGCATCGTCGCTTTTGACTTCGGCATCAAATATAACATCCTACGCCGCTTGCGTCAGGCTGGCTTCGAGGTCGAACTCCTCAATGCCCGCACTTCCGCTGCCGATGTCCTCAAGCGCAATCCCGATGGCATTTTCCTTTCCAATGGCCCTGGAGATCCGGCGGCACTCGGATACATCCACGAGGAAATGCGCCAACTCATTGGCAAAAAACCGATTTTTGGCATCTGCCTCGGAAATCAAATTCTCGGCCATGCTTTCGGTGGCAAAACCTTCAAGTTGAAGTTCGGCCATCGCGGTGGCAACCAACCCGTGAAAGATTTGCGCAGCGGTCGGATCTCGATCACTTCGCAAAACCACGGTTTCGCGGTCGATGCCGAATCCTTGCCAAACAATGTCGAGGTCACACACATCAACCTCAATGACGGCACCGTCGAAGGCATTCGCCACAAGGAGCATCCCGTTTTCAGCGTGCAATATCACCCCGAAGCCGCTCCCGGGCCGAACGACGCCTCGTATTTCTTCCGCGAGTTCGCCGACATGATCGATTCTGTAAAATAATTTAGCTGTTAGAACATTTTTTTGATGAACACCATTATCACAGGGCTCCAGTGGGGCGATGAAGGCAAAGGAAAAATCGTCGATTACCTCACCGAAGAGGCCGATGTCGTGGTCCGCTCGCAAGGCGGCAACAATGCCGGTCACACAGTGATCGCACACGGCAAAAAATACGTGCTCCACCTTCTTCCTTCCGGCATCCTCTGGGATGGCAAGCTCAACATCATCGGCAATGGCGTCGTGCTCGATCCCGTAGGCCTCGTCGCCGAGATCGAAAAAGTCGAAGCCCAAGGCGTGAAGGTTACCGCAGACAAATTGTTCATTTCTGATCGTTGCCACATCGTACTGCCCTTCCACAAGGAACTCGATGTTGCTCGCGAAGCCGCTCTTGGCGATCGCAAAATCGGCACCACCAAGCGCGGCATCGGTCCGGCTTATGCCGATAAAATCAATCGCTGCGGTTTCCGCGCTGCCGATCTACTACGTCCATCGTACTTCCGCGAACAAGTCAAACTCCGCGTCGCCGATGCCAATGAAGTGCTGGCAAAATTTGATCTGCCTCAGTTCGATGCCGAGCAAATGGCCGAAGAAGTGCTCACTGCTTTTGCACGACTCGCCCCACACATTGCCAATGTCATCCCGATGCTTCACAAAGCCTGGAAAGACGGCAAAACAATCCTTTTTGAAGGCGCACAAGGAAGCTTGCTCGACGTCGATTTCGGCACCTATCCATTTGTCACTTCCTCGAACACCACGGCTGGCGGTTCCTGCACCGGTTCGGGTCTGCCACCGACATCGATTCAACGCGTCATCGGTGTTTGCAAAGCCTACACCACCCGTGTCGGTTCGGGTCCTTTCCCTACTGGCGACGAAGGCCTTTCGGAATACCTGCACAACCTCGGTCGCGAGTTCGGTGCCACCACAGGTCGCCCACGCGGCTGCGGTTGGCTCGATACCGTGCTGCTGCGTTTTGCTTGCATGATCAATGGCGTTACCGGCTTGGCGATCACCAACCTCGATGGTCTCGATGAATACGACACGCTGAAAATTTGCACCGCCTACGACATCGATGGCACGGTCGTTGATCTGCCGCCCGCAGACCGCGATGCTTGGGATCGTGCCGTGCCGATTTACGAAGAACTGCCCGGCTGGAAAGTCGACACGACAGCCTGCCGCAACTACGACGAGCTTCCCGCCAACGCCAAAGCCTATCTCACGCGCTTCGCTGAACTCTGCGATGCACCAGTAGCCTTCGTTGGTGTCGGTCCCGACCGCGAGCAAACGATCGTAGCCTAAACTCGACATAGACGCGAAGTCTGTTGGCGAATTTGGCCACAATCAACAATCTACTCCATGGCAAGCATCATCAGGCGCTTGCCATGCATGCAGGGCTTAGCCCACGCTCGTGCGCGTCACGCCACAAGCTGTAGTAAACCAAGCTGGATTTAGGCCTGCGAGCGTCGGTTTCATCAACTCCAGCTCCTCGGCAGGTCCGTGAATTTCCAAGCGTGTCAAATCTGCTAGCGCTAGCATTTGCTCCAGTAGTGGTCCTACGCTAGTCAAGTGAGCGAGTGCCGCTGCTCCGCCTACGTAGGCCTCGCGGCAAAAGATTTCATCATCGTGCGTGGTGAACTCGTAGTAGAGGCAATTCGTATCAGGCTGCGTGGCAGCGACAAATGCAGGCAACAACGCGAGACATGCTTCACGCTTACCTTCGTGAGCTTTGAAATAGGGATGGAGACTTACGGACATAGTGGTTGAATGTTGAGAAGCACCTTAGCATGGGAGCCAACATGCACAACAATAATTCGCACACCAGACGGTTCACCGGATTAACACCAGCGCATCATGCCTCGATCCACTGCTCGTCTTCGAGAATTTTACAGCGAAAGCTTGACCTCGCGCACGCTCCGCGCTTCCCTTGGCGCGTGTTACACCAAGTTCTGAAATCGAAACTTCACCGCGCCATGATCACCGAAGCCGATGTGGAGTATGAAGGCAGCATTGAAATCCCGACCGACCTGATGGAAGCTGTCGGACTTTGGGAAGGTGAAAAGGTACTCGTCGCCTCGATCAGCACCGGCAATCGTCTCGAAACGTATGCGCAACCAGGGCCTCCAGGCACTGGCCACATCATCATCAATGGTGGCGCTGCCCATCGCATCAAAAAAGGCGAACGCGTCGCGATCATGGCATTTGGTTTGTCCGAGACTCCCGTCGTCGCTCGTAAAGTGGTGTTGAATGATCGCAATGAGATCATCCGCCCCGGGCGCTAAGGGTTTTTACAAACTCCGCTCACCCAGTGTACGGATGACGAAGGGCTGAGTCGCGTCAATCAGGCCCTCGGCATCACGCTTCGGCTCGAAACGCAGTGTGATCTCGCGCGTGCGCTGGCCGATGATTTTTCCCGCACGATCTAAGACCTGGCCAGCCACGATGATGCGGTAGGTTTTGCTCTGGAAAGTAACCATGTTAGCCACGCGTTGGAAAAGCTCCTCGCGACCTGCATCATCCCAAGTATCGGGTGGACGTGAGCCAGCGGGGTACTGTTCGCGACTACCAAAAAACGGCTCGGAATCGCGATCGGGCGTGGTGTAATTGCGCGCAGCAAGCGGGTTCTTGCGAATGAGATTCAGATCGGAGAGACTGCGCAAGGGCGTGTGCTGACGTGTCGCGATGACAGCATCCGCGAAGCGATCACCGATGCTTTGGTCCTTGGGTGGATAGAGCGTGGACTGTACGGGGTCGTTGACTAGGGGTTGTCCTGCCACTAAAGTGCGGAGAACCTCACGTGGCGCCGTGTTGATATTGATTTTGGAAATGCGAGTATTGCGTTGGGAAGTGCTGGTATTGCTCAAGGCGAATAAATCTAACAACTGCGCAGCGCGCTGACCCTGTCGGTCAAATTTAGCAAATTCAGGGCGACCAATTGCTAACGAAAATCCACCACCTGAACCAGCTGAGGCAGTGCCGCTGGTGTTCTCAATCATGGTCCATTGAGCGGGATCAAAAATATTTCCTAACTCGGCCGTCGAGATGAATGGACGATTCGCAATGAAGGCAGGAGACATCGAAGACTGGGTAACGGGCAGAGCCAATGTAGTCGGCAATGCTGTGTCAGTTTTCGGGACCGTTCCAGTCTTCGACTCAGAACCACGATCAGGCCAACGAGTGATTTTGACCTCGCGATAATTTTGATTCGATATACTCGCCTTCAGTGCGCGACCACCCCAATTACTATTCTCATCGTAATTGTTAGGAAAAACGGGAGCATTGATGTAGTGCGAAGCTCGCGGATCGCCGTGTTGACCGATGCTGTGATCATGTGCCGGGGAAGCGTTGCCTTTCCACTTTGCATTTGTCGGGCCAGCGCGCAGCGTGCCGTTGGTGCGAGTCACACCGCCGCGCGCCCAATCGACTTGCAGGGCATTCCATTTCAAGCGGTAGGTGCTATTCTTGGTTTCGGTAGGGAATTCCAATGAACTCGGAGGAAAGGCTCCTACTGGAAAATTGTAATCCTTAAAGCCGCAATTGCGCACAATGAATGCATTGGCCGGGATCGTCACTTGGAGAGGTGGATGCGTGACGCTAGTAAAATTGGCCGTGGCTGCTGGTGGGATCTTGATGCTATGACGGTTGTCATTTTCTAACTGAAATTGTCCACTGATGCTGATGTTTGAGGGATTCCATAGCTCGACAAAGGTGGTCACGCGGATGGTGACTTGACCATTGCTCGTGCCTGTCCATTCATAGCGATCGAAGAGCTCGTTGACAAAAGGGTAGCTATCGACGCCGCGATAGCCGATCCCCAAGGTGGGATTGGTGTCCACATCGGCATAATCGATGATGCTCGCAGCGATGGTTTTGGTGTAATTTTCCGTCGGCAACAAGCCGCCTTTGCGCAGAGTGAAATCGGGCAAATTGCGATCGATGTGGCTTGCGATTTCCTCGATGTTGCGGGTGGATACGAGCTGATCGAGCGGCAGTGCTTTTTTCCCGGCATCCGGGTATCCAAATCCATGGGGGATGAGCGGCGCGGCGATGACCTCGCGCGGGAGATCGTAAGTGAGGAAGGGTTCGATGAGTTTCGCGTTCTCTTCGGTAAGGAATTGCCTCACGCTGGCGGGGCTGCGGAGATTCGAACGTTGGGTGATGAGTGCGTCTTCTGGTCCAGCGCCATCTTTTTCTGCCGTTGGATTGAAGATGGTGAAGAGGCCAAGCTCGCGTGCATCAAGGCCCAATTGCCTCACCTCAGAGCCTGCATGGGCCCCATCGATGCGGCCAGAGAGGTCTTCTGCCCACCAAGCATAGCGCATGGTGAAAGGGTCATCTTTTTTGCCCATGACGACCCAACTCGCTCGGGGAACGGCAACATTTCCACGACCTACGCCAGCGATATCAGCTGCATCGTAGCCGTTGATGGCTTCTTTGATGAGGCTGGTGTTAGGAACATTGCTACCGCCGGTGATTTGCTTGAAACCGCTTGCGAAGGGAGACATGCGCCATGCTTTGCTCTGGGTATCATACTGCGCTCCAAAAGTGAAAAAATGCTGGGGCGGCAGGACTTTGCTGTCAGCGCTTGCATTTTCGAGCGGCACAGTAGGATCTTCCATGCGGAAAACCAGAGTGTCATCGCGATTGGCGATCGGACTGATGGTGCCGATGGCTTCGGCTAGGCCACTTTGCAATGCCATATCGGCGCGCGCGGCATCCGAATACGAACGCGCCGTTTTGCGTTCTAGCGTTAGCATGGACAATAACCCAATGAGCATGACCATCAGGCCAGCGACGGCAAGAACGCTCATCAGGAGAGCGAATCCGCGTTGCGATCGCCTTTTTTTCCAAGCTGCATGAGAGGAAATGTTCATGGAGTGAGGGAGATGTTGTGAGTGAAACTGCGTATGGCTTCCCGCTGTTTGGGATCCGTGCTGGCGCTGAGGCTGACCCAATCATCTTTGCTTGCGAAGCGTTGCGCGGTGGTATCGTCGATCAGATCTAAGGTGAGTTGCAGGCGCTCAGGAGCCTTACCGAAGTTGGTCTGCCATTCGAGCCAATCGCCCGTACCATCGCGGCGCGACGGCTTGATCATGAAGCTCACAACGTTATAAACTAAGGGTTCATCGACGTTGGCATCGTAAGTGGGAAATGGAGCCGCTTCGCCCAGTGCGAGCAGTTTCTGTGTGTCCTCAGCACTCAGGGTGCGGCGGAAAATTTTCGGCGATTCATGACGAGCATCATCTTCGGTGACGGCAACATAATAGATCGTGGTCGCCAAATCCCCCTTGCTCGTATCTTCGTCCACACTGCGGGTGCGGGTGAAGGCGAATTCGACAAAACCAGCGCTGGTCTCGCGATAGAAAAATCGAGTATCGCTGATGCGAGATGATAGATCATTTTGCAGGAAATGCAAAAACGCCCGCGTGTCGGCGAGCGTGTTGACTTTGCGTTGAGACAGACGGTAGTTAGTACTCGATTGTCCGACGAGGGAAAACAGCGCGATCATCAACATCGATGTCACAACCATCGCGGTCATGAGTTCCACCACAGTGAAACCCCGGCGCCAAAGTATGCGTCGCGTAGCGGGTAAAGCATTTGATGAAAGATGGACGGTCATGGTGCTGTTTGGCGGGGGATCAACACGAGAAATGGATTGCTGAGCCGCTTCGAGCGAGGGGATTTCGCATTGTGCTCGACGGAAATGAAGACTTTGGAAAGAGAGTTATCAGGCTGATCTGCGGTGCTAGGGATGGCTGCCTCACCATGCACCGCAACCATGTAGTATGCTTCTGGATTGCTTGAGCCAGTGGCATAGATTTCCTTGCTGCCCGGTCCGATCAATCCTGCCGATTGATTGAATAACAAGACCAGTGGTTCTGCTTCAGAGGAAAATGCGGGAAACGCAGGTTTTGTCGGAAAATACGTATCAGGCAGACCGCGCCAAGCATCGATCAACTGCCGCTGCGTTTCCTTCGCGATCCATGCAGCGCGGGTGTCCGCCTCCGAGTTGATGCGTGACTTTGATGCCGCAGACGTAGCGGCCAAGATCAGGGGCACTGCTACCGCCACAATGCCAATCGCGATCACAGCCTCCATCAAAGTGAGACCGCGGTGTTTGCGTCGGGGTGATGGCGAGCTAATTCTCATTCGGCTAATGTCTGTCGGGCGCGTCCCGTGAGGCGATTGATCTGCAAGCGATCATACGAGATCTTACCGCCGTTTTTTTCGGTAGCTGTGACCTGCCCATTTGTCAAATTTCCTGCACCTAGTAAAATCTCGATCGCCTGATCTACCGGAGCTACGATTTGCCCCGATGGCGAAAAAATGATCGCTCTCGCATCAACATCCTTGCGATTCAGGCGGACGCGAAAATTTTCATCCACATCCATAATCGATGGCTTTTGATGGCCGACACTGGATTGATCCATCACCATCATCGAGCCAGGTAGTTTTTCCCAACGCTGCAAAACCGACTTCACTTCATAGGCTCCCGGTTTCGCATCATTCGGGTCATCTTCCCATTTCATTTCCGCGATGCCGAGCATCTTGCCCCCCACCTCTGGTCCAGCGTTATAATTGGCAAAAAGCACCGCCGTGGCCTGCTGGGTAGCAATGGCGTGAGAACGAGCTCGATTCAAATGCCCCTTCACCACCTCACGCGATGCCTGCCGCGCCTTCGTGCTCGATTTCATAAAAACAGGAGCCGCAGCCACCAACAATGCCGCCAAAATCACCATCACGACCATCAATTCCGTCAACGAAAATCCTCGAGCCTCACGAGCAAAACGCCTGTGATGCCATCGTTGCCACCGGGGCCTGGAGTGAGTGACTTGCATGTCGTATTTGAGCTCAATACAGCAAGATTGATGCCAGCACGATGTAAATACGAAAACAACTCACTTGCAACTGAAAATTCTGTGACCATGATGTCACATAGGATGAAAATCCTTCATCAATCCGAAGCATTTTGCATTTTTGACAATCTGAGCCTTAAAGGTTTACATCAAAAAAGTCCTTCATGACCTGTCGATACACCTCACGCTTGAATTCCGGCAGCCACTCCAGCTCAAACTCCGTCGGCAAGATCCAGCGGTACGCAGAAAACTCGCGCGGACGCTGGTTCACATTCACCTCAGGCGCGTCCGCCTTGAGCATACACAAATAGTAGGTCTGCTCCTGACCATGAAAGCCATGCTTTTTGCGTTTTTTCAATCGCACTTCCGGCGGATAAATGTAGCGGTATCCATCCGCCTTGCGCAGCACCTCATAGTGCTCCGGCAAGAGTCCAATCTCTTCGCGAACTTCCCGGGCTAGCGCCTGTTCAAGCGATTCACCCGGATCCACTCCGCCTTGCGGAAATTGCCACGCCCCTTGAAAGGTAGAACGCTCACACACCAGAAGATGCCCTTCAGGCCGAAGGAATAACGCTGCTACATTAGGGCGAAAACGAACCACGAAAGTCAGGATAATGAGTACTGCTGCGAATGCAATCGCGAAATTCCTGCGTGAAAAAATTTCTTCATTCCGCACTGGTCAGCGTCCGCCCTTTGTGCCAATGTTGCTCATCATGAAAACACTCAGCCTCTGCTTTTTCCTCTGCACCTCCTTTGCTTTATTGGCTCAAGGTCAAAACCAAACGAACAATAACAATCAAAACACCCCAGATGCGGACCAAAGACAGCAAGAGCTCGAAGCCCGCGTGAAGGAGCTCGAAAGCAACGGCAACAATCGTTTCTGGCAAGGCAACATCAATGGTGGCGAAATCATGGTCGCCGTGGATCGCATCGGCGCCATTAGCAAAACCCAGTATTTGCTCGATGGCGGACTGCTCTGCACCGAGGTAGTAATCGATACCCTTGGCGGTCAATCGCTTACCCGCATCTATCACGTCGTGCCCGCCAGCGAGGCTGTCGCCGCCAATGCCGCTACCAAGATCGTTGATCGCGCCAAGGAAGTGCTCGACAACAACGCCGCACGTACGGGCTCCAAGCTACACGAATTGGTACAAAAATCGTATCCGGCCACCACTCACGCGCACACCGTGGAATTCCGCGTCATGCAGTTGCAGGATCTCGAAGCACTCTACGCAAGCCTCAAAAATGCTTGGACATCAGGCAAAGGTCGCAACTTCACCGTTAAGTGATGTCCACCTCCACATCGGGAAAACTCACACGTCTCGCCGAGGCGATGCCGCTCGAAGACAATCTTCATTATGTCTGGAGAAAGGCTCTGCGCGGGCATGAGCTCAGCGTTGCGGATCTTCACACGCGATGGGGAGTCTCGGCTGCCGCATGGGATGCCATTTTGGCGGGAGAATGGTCTACGCAAGCGGAAATTCTCGCTGCTGCATTGCAACTGTCGCCTAAAGCTCTGCGCCATCATTCGAAATACTGTCCACAGGTTCCGCATCTCACTTCCGTGAGTCGGCTCCAACTCCCCTTTGAGAGCGACTTCGTCAATGCCTGGCTCATCCGCGATGAAGATCAAACCTTGCTCTTCGATACCGGCTACAGTGCAAATGATGCACATAAACTGCTAAGCAACATCGGTGCCGCGGACCTGCAACTTTTTCTCACTCACGACCATCGCGATCATGTTGGCGGGATCTCTGCACTGCGATCACTCACACAAAAGCAACATTCGCTCCCCATCGGTTCCAGCATTACCCTCGGCAACCTAAGGATCAAGTGCCTCGACCTCGCCGGACATTGCCTACCATCCTATGGCTACCTCATCGAGGGCTTATCAAAGCCGCTGTGCGTCGTGGGAGATGCCCTTTTTGCGGGTTCCATCGGCGGCTGCCCTGATTCCTTCACCTACCAAATGGCTCTGCGCAATCTGCGCCATCACGTCTTATCTCTTACTGGTGATACCATTCTCCTTCCCGGACACGGCCCCGCCACTACTGTAGTGCAAGAGCGAGCGTACAATCCATTTTTTGCAGAGCCCACCATCTAACAAAAAGCTTCTTCCCTTGCCATGAAAGCCATACTTTTCGCCTTGCTGTCGAGTCTTTCGCTCCACGCAGCTACACCGCCGAATTTGATCTGGATCATGGCGGATGACCTTGGCTACGGTGAATTGGGCTGTTACGGACAAAAAATGATCGCCACTCCGCACATCGACCGCATGGCGCAAGAAGGCATGCGTTTCACTCATTACTATTCTGGTGCCACGGTCTGCGCACCCTCGCGCAGTGTATTGATGACGGGTCAGCATCAGGGTCATACCCGAATTCGTGGCAATGGTGATGCGAAAAAAATCCGCTTGTTGGCCGAGGACCCTTCGGTGGCCAAGATCCTGAAGAGCGCAGGATATCGCACCGCAGTTCTCGGGAAATGGGGGCTCGGCGAGTACGGTGGCGCTGAGTCTGGACTGCCTACGGCACAGGGATTTGACGAATTTTTGGGCTACCTCAATCACCAACATGCGCACAATCACTTTCCCGATTTTCTCTGGGATCAGGAGGAGAAAAAATCGCTGAAAAATATCGTTACGCCCGTAGGAGTCGGGGGCAGTGGTTACGCGACCAAGGCCGTGGAATTCGCCGATGATCTTTTCACCGAACGCGCCTTACAGTTTGTCGAAAAAAACCAGAAGCAGCCCTTTTTTCTTTATTGGAGTATGGTTACACCGCATGCCAATAACGAACGCGCGCGCGTCCTTGGTGATGGGGCACATGTGCCCGATTACGGACCGTATGCCAAAAAACCATGGCCCGCTCAGGATCGTGGTCACGCGGCGATGATAACCCGGCTCGATGGCTACGTGGGGCAATTGCTCGAAAAACTACGTGCGCTCGGCATTGCCGAAAACACCCTTGTGATTTTCACCAGTGACAACGGGCCACACAACGAAAGCAGACATCACCTCGAACGCTTCCAACCCAGTGGCCCTTATCGCGGCATCAAACGCAGCCTCACGGATGGTGGCATTCGAATCCCATTCATCGCTTGGTGGCCCGGCACAGTCAAAGCAGCCAGCACCAGCGATCACGTTGGTTCTTTTACCGATTGGTTACCAACGGCAGCTGAGCTCGCCGGAACGAAGTCCGACAAGCCAACAGACGGCATCAGCATTGCGCCTACCCTCCGCGGCAAAAAACAAGCTAAGCACGAATTTCTCTACTGGGAATTTCACGAAGGTGGGTTCCAACAGGCCGCCCTCTACCAAGGACGTTGGAAAGGCATTCGCCGTGGGAGTGCAGACTCCCCCATTGTTCTCTACGACCAACAAAACGATCCAGGAGAATCTACGAATGTGGCAAGCCAGCACCCCGATGTATGCGCAGCGATTGATCAATATCTCCGCCAAGCTCGCACACCACTTCCCGAGTGGAAACCTCGCTGGAAACCCTGAGCTCTGGTGACATCGGATTTGATCGCTGCGCGCAGGAGCGGTGCTTGTCAGCAAAAAATTCGCTCGCGATTGTTTGACCAAGTCCCCAACTGCTTGTGCGTTCATTTTTTCCATAGCATTCATCAGAATTCCGTGGTAAAACACCCCACAGCACATGTTTGAAGTTAGAGAACGTCCTGAAATGGTCGAGCGCGCGATGCTCGTCGGCATTTATTTTGATCCTCGCGAGGAAGTGGAAGCAGAATCGCTGTTAGAGGAATTGCACGAGCTAGTCGAAACACTAGGCATCAACATTGTGCACACCGTGTTTTACCGCAGCCGGGCTCTCCACAAGCAATACCTGTGCGGCACGGGTAAGGCGCAGGAGATTGTCGATCTCGCCAAAGCCTTTGAATGTGATGTCATCATTTTTGACAATGGCCTTTCACCCTCGCAACAGCGATCATGGGAAAGATTGGGCGATGTAGCAGTGATCGACCGAGAAGAAGTGATCCTCGATATTTTTAACAAACGCGCGCAAACCCGTGAAGCACGCATTCAGGTTGACCTCGCACGCATGCAATACGCCCTGCCGCGCATGGCCCGCATGTGGGGACACCTTGACCGCGAAGGTGGCGGTTCGGGCGGCGGCAGTGGTGGCGGCGGCGGCGCGAACCGTGGCATGGGTGAAAAACAAATTGAGGTGGACCGCCGCTTGGCTTATCAACGCATCGATCGACTCAAACGTGAGCTCGAAGATGTCCGCAGCCAACGCAAGACCCAGCGCAAAGAACGAGAAAAACTCGGAACCGCACATGCAGCCATCGTCGGCTACACCAACTCCGGAAAATCGACCTTGCTCAACAAACTTTCCGGCGCTGATGTGCTCGCCAAGGACATGCTCTTCGCTACGCTCGATACCACAACACGGCGGATCGAGCTGCCCGATGGTCAACCGCTTTTGCTAACCGATACGGTTGGTTTTGTCCGCAACTTGCCGCACCGCTTGGTGGAAGCCTTTAAGGCCACACTGGAGGAAGCCGTGCTCGCAGATTTTCTCATTCACGTTCTCGATTGCTCCTCGCCCGAGATTGATCGGCTCTACGAGACTACCTTGGAGGTCTTAGAAGAACTCGGCGCAGGTGACAAAAAAATCATCACCGTACTCAACAAAACCGACTTGCTGGAAGACGAAGTACAGCGCTTGCTGTTAGAAAATCGCTATCCAGGGGCGATTTACATTTCTGCGTCGAAGGGTGAAAACATGGAGACCTTGCTCGCGCTGTGTGCCGAGGCGCTGGCCGATCGAATCCAGAAAATGCACTATCGCATTCCGCAAACACGCGGCGATGTACTCAATCTCCTGCACCGTGATGCAAAAGTGCTCTCGACTTCTTACGAGGACAATGATATCCTAGTTTCAGCCGTTGTGCCTGACTCGATTGCAGGAAAACTCATGGCATTTTCCACTTTAGAAGTACCGCCCTCCGACCTATGAAATCAAAGCCGCTCTTCATCGCCGCCAATCTGTTGATGACTGTCTGCCTCCTCGCCCAAGAACCCACTTCTCCATCTCCCGATGCGGTCTTAGTGAAACCTGGTGCCATCAAGGTCAAGCCCATGCTCGACCCAGAATCCATACCTCTGGCTAAACCCCTCGAAAGCGATGTCGCCGTACAAGGCAAGCCCACCGGCGATGATGCGGTAAAACTACAGATTTTCCTCGATCAATTGAACTTCGGCCCCGGAGTGATCGACGGTAAACCAGGGCTTTTCACCGAGCACGCCGTGAAGGCATGGAATGAAGTCAATGGCCATCCGATCGATGACTGGGTAGCTGTCCTTGCAGAAGCACGCAAGAGTGTGAGCGAGCCATTTACTACAGGCATAGTACCTGATATTTTAGTGAAGTGGGTCAATCCTAAGTTGCCCAATGATCGGATTCTGCAATCGAAAACAAAACGACTCAGTTATCGCAGTGCAGGAGAGCTCATGGCCGAACGCTATCATACTGATCTCGAATATTTGCTAGAGCTCAATGGTGCTAAGAAATTATTCAATCTCAAGGCAGGCAGTCAAATCAAGGTGCCGAACGTCACGCCATTTCTCATCGAAAAAATTACCGGCATTCAGCACAAGACCGATGAAGCCAAAGCTCAGCGACATGTTGTCGTAGACACCAAGCGCAATCAGTTGCGGATTTTTGAAGCAACACCCGTAGCCTTAGTTGTCGAGGAAGAACCAGCTGATGGCACTGTCGCACCTGCTAAGCCTGCCGCAAACCGCTCGCTCATTGCGACCTTTCCCATCACTCCCGGCAAAGAACGTTTCATTCACTACGGCATGTGGGAAGTGCGCAATTGTGTCGAGTTCCCCAGTTGGCGCTATGATAAATCTTTGCTCGAAACAGGTAAGCGCAGTACCGATCAATCCAAGGTATATGACTTACCTTCTGGACCCAATAGCCCCGTAGGCATCATGTGGTGCGGATTGAGTAAATCTGGTATAGGCCTGCACGGCACCGCCGATCCTGAAACCATCGGACGTGCCCAATCGGCGGGTTGCATTCGGCTTTCGAACTGGGATGTCATACGCCTACCATCGCTGATCAGCCCCGGTACTACGGTAGAAATCCGCTAATAATCTCAAGCAAACAAGCACAACGAAAAAAGCCGCCATCCCATGAGGATAGCGGCTTTTTTGTTAGAATAATACTAGTCGCTTAGTTGGCTGGCGAACCGTTGGAAATGATGTCAACGAAACTTTGCGCATCGAGCGAGGCACCACCAATGAGAGCTCCGTCGATGTCGGGGCAGGCCATCAGCTCGGCCGCGTTGTTCGGCTTGACGCTGCCGCCGTATTGAATGCGGAGTTTTCCAGCAACCTCAGGACCGTAAAGATCGGAGATCACACTGCGGACAAAGGCGTGTGCCTCTTGTGCTTGCTCAGCGGTGGCCGTCACGCCGGTGCCGATCGCCCAGACAGGCTCATAGGCGACCACGGTGTCTTCCATATCGGAAGGTGTGATGCCGTCAAGACCTTCGGTGATCTGTGAGCGCAGGATGCTTTCGAGTTGTCCCGCGTTGCGTTCTTCGAGAGTTTCGCCGATGCAGAAGATCAACTTCAGGCCAGCCTCGCGGGCTTTTTTCATCTTGGCATTGATGACGGCATTGGTTTCTCCAAAAATCGAACGACGTTCGCTGTGACCGATGATCACGTGGCGGACGAGGATCTCACGCAGCATTTTGACGCTGATTTCTCCGGTATAGGCACCATCGTCAAACTGCGAGCAGTTTTGTGCTGCCATTTCCACACCACGTGCGTCGCGAAGTGCTTCGCTCAGGGTCGGCAGGGCGATGAAGGGGGCGGCGATTACGATGTCACTAGTCTGACGACCAGTGAGTTTGCTGAGGAAGGATTTCACAAAAGACTCGGTGTCCGAGGGACCTTTGTTCATTTTCCAGTTGGCGGCAAAAATAGGGCGGCGATACATAGTAATAAGGGTAATTTGTGGGTGAAAAATTAGACGTTGGTGAGAGCGGCAACACCTGGGAGCTCTTTGCCTTCCAGCAATTCGAGCGATGCGCCACCACCAGTGGAGATGAAGTCCATATCGTCATCGAGGCCGAATTTGTTGACTGCGGTCACGGAGTCACCACCACCTACGATCGATACGGCATCGGAATCGGCCACGGCTTGTGCGATGGCGCGGGTGCCCTCAGCGAAGGAACCGATCTCGAACACACCCATCGGGCCGTTCCAGAGAATTGTCTTAGCAGAGGCGATTTCTTTGCTGAACTCGGCGATCGCTTGCGTGCCGATGTCGATGCCTTCCCAGCCCTCGGGGATTTCTCCACCATCGGCATAAGGAGCAGTGACCTTCGTTTCGGCACCATCTTTGAACTCCTGTGTGATGCGGTTGTCGGCAGGAAGAAGGAAACGAATGCCCTTGTCTTTGGCATTTTTCAAAATGTCCAAGGCGAGATCAAGCTTGTCGGTCTCCACGCGCGAGCCGCCCATGTTGTGACCGAGAGCCTTGAGGAAGGTGTAGGCCATGGCACCACCGATCACGAAGGTATCAGCCTTGGCCATGAGCGAGTTGATTACCTGAATCTTATCGGAGACCTTGGCGCCGCCCATGATCACGAGAAACGGACGCTCGGCTTGATCAAGTTTATCGACGAGGTATTCCAGCTCACGAGCCATCAGGAAGCCCATCGCGCTTTGCTTGACGAAATGAGTCACACCCTCAGTGGAAGCGTGGGCGCGGTGCGCTGTGCCAAAGGCATCATTCACAAAAATTTCGGCTTGGCCGGCGAGCTTCTTGGCGTGGTCGGCATTGTTCGCTTCGTCTTCCGCATAAAAGCGAGTGTTTTCGAGCAAAAGAACTTGGCCTGCTTGCAGTCCAGCACGCAGTGCCTCAACCTCGGCACCGATCGAATCAGGCGCGAGTGTCACGTCTTGACCGAGCAGTTCACTCAAGCGCACAGCGGCAGGCTTGAGGCTCAACTCAGCTGTCACACCCTTCGGGCGGCCGAGGTGTGAACACAAGACCAACTTGGCGCCACCAGCAAGGAGATGCTTGATCGATGGCACCGCTGCGGTGATGCGAGTGTCGTCGGTGATCGCGCCGTCTTTGAGCGGGACATTGAAG
Organism: Akkermansiaceae bacterium; assembly: GCA_044239965.1. Taxonomy (GTDB): domain Bacteria; phylum Verrucomicrobiota; class Verrucomicrobiia; order Verrucomicrobiales; family Akkermansiaceae; genus UBA956. The sequence goes on along the minus strand of JBIIAI010000021.1, from coordinate 897 downwards.
TCGACACGCATGAGAACTTCCTTATTGCGGACATCAAGATGTTGAATGGATAGCTTGGCCATGGGCAGTGGGTAAGCGGATGAGGGGACGAATGTCAAGCGACATGAATCACGAATCGTGCCAGTATCGGCGCAAATTGTCAGGAAAATGACAGAGATTCAAGCATCCGAGCATGGCAAACGGGCTCATGGGGCGAAAAGCTTGACCAGCAGTAGCGCTCGCTTCGGAACTACGGAATGCGCCTTGGAGTGGGTAAGAAAGCTGGTTATGGTATCTCGGAAACGCCCAATCGATGCTTCATACAACTCAGCAAGCGCATCGATTTTGCGGTAGTATGCGTTCGGCAGCATGCGGTCAATGAAATCGGCGAGGTCTTCTCGACTCTCAATGTTAGAGGTGTCTTTTGGCGTCATCTCCATTCTTGGTCTGCATATCAGCTCATCGATGCGGCTATACGGCAACGCATCAAAACACTCTCATAAGATTTATCTCTCCAAGTTGTGCGCTCGACAATGGTATACCCCCAGCGCGCATAGGTCGCGACCAAATCTTCGGCTGGTGCGGCAGTGTCCAAGCATAAAAACAATGCACCTTGGCTTATTGCATAATCAATCGCTGCTCGATGCAACGCTCGCCCTATCCCTCGACCCTTGAAGCGCGGATCAACGGCAAACTGACCGAAGCTATAGGTATGCGGCTCGCGGTATAAAGCGAAACTTGAGTTCGAATCCGGCCGATAAACGGTTAGTGTTCCAACGATGCTGCCATCGCACTCGGCGACGATAGGATACCCCGTGCAAAGACGCTGTGCCGTAACTTCGGGCGACTGATAGCTCGCAGTGTAATTGAGACCGCGCGCCGCAAGAGGTGCGTAAACACGATGCAGCATATCGGTTA
>JBIIAI010000020.1:0-30261 GCA_044239965.1 Akkermansiaceae bacterium | reverse complement strand
CGGCCTTGCAGCGACTCGGCAAGATCGGCTCCGTAAGCGTCATCGATGTTGATCACAGCGACGGGTTTTTTCCCTAACGGATTTTCGGCGAGTGCCTCGAACCATGCTTTTTTGGCGGCGAAGTAGGCCTCCATGGTGATGTGGTAGTCGAGGTGATCTTGCGTCAAGTTGGTGAAAACGCAGGCATCGTAGGGGATGCCGGTGATGCGGTGTTGGTCGATGCCGTGTGAGGAAACTTCCATGGCGACGCCGCGGCAATCGTGATCAGCCATGCGGCGGAGAATTTGTTGGAGTTCGATGGGGCCGGGCGTGGTGCTGGTGGCGGTCTCGATGGTCTCGCCATCGTCGATTTTGACAGTGCCGAGCATGCCTGCGCGGTGCCAAGCTTGCTTCATGAGATGTTGCACCAAGAAGGCACTGGTGGTTTTCCCGTTGGTGCCGGTGATGCCGCACATTTTCATGCCTGCGGCGGGATTGCCTGCGAGTGCTACGGCGCAATGAGCGAGGGCTTGGCGTGGGTTTGAGGTGTGAACCCAGGTGATTTGATTTGATAATTTCGTGGGCGGCGCTTGATCGGAAATGATGACCGATGCACCAGCGGCGAGGGCTTTTTCCACATATTGATTGCCATCGATTTTTTCCCCTTTGAGTGCAGCGAAAATCATGCCGGGTTTGACTTGGCGTGAGTCATCAGTGACGGCGCTGAGAGCGACGGCCGATGGGCCTGAGACGACGGGGCGGTGGAAAAAGGGCAGTAGGGTGGAAAGATTCATTGGTTGACGACGCGGGGTTCTACCGTTTCGGTAGGAGTGATGTTGAGGTGATGGGCGATGCGCTCGCAAGCGCGGGAGAAAACGGGGCCGGCAATGGTTCCGCCGTAGAGCGACACGCCAGTGCTGCGTGGGTCATCGATGACAACGATGCAAACAAACTCGGGATCAGCGGCGGGGAGCATGCCTGCGAAGGAGCAGGTAAAGCGGTTGGTGAAGTATTTTTTGGTGTCGGTGTTGAATTTATAGACCGTGCCTGTTTTGCCGCAGGCGATGTACCCTGGCACATTGGCTTGCACGGCTGTGCCTTCTTTTTGCATGACGGTGAGTAAACTACGGCGCATCTCGCGGGCGGTGTTTGGCTTGATCACCTCGCGGACTACCTCGGGGGTCGTCTCTTGGATGGGTGTGCCATCGTTGGCGATCACGGCCTTGAGGAGTTGGGGTTTGCGGAGCTTGCCGTCGCCGGCGATGACAGAGTAGGCACAGGCCATTTGCATGGGCGTGACACTGACCGCATAGCCATAGGTGGAGCTGGAGAAATCGTAGAGATTCTCGCTGCGGGTGAAGCGTCCGTTGACTTCGCCGCTGAGAGGAATGCCGGTTTTTTTGCCGAAGCCGAAGCTAGCGAGGTAGTCATAGTGCTTTTGCATGCCGACCATCATCGCCATTTTGAACACTCCGATGTTGCTAGATTTTCCAAGCACCCATTCGGCGGAAAGAGTGCCATAGGAGTGGTGATCTTTCATCGAAAAATTGCCTTGTTGGTAGAGCTTGTTGTGACAGAAAATCGGGGAGTGACGGGTGATCGCACCTTCGTTCATCGCAGCCGCCGCAGCGACGACTTTGATGGTAGAACCGGGTTCATAGACCATTTGGGTGGCGAAGTTGATGCCGTTGGTGTCGAGATTTTTGAGATCATTGAGATTGAATGAGGGATAGTTCGCGAGGCCGAGCACAGCACCTGTTTTGGGGTTCATCACGATGATGCAGCCGCGCGGTGCCTGGTATTCCTTGATGCCTGCGAGCAGTTCCTCCTCGATGATGGATTGGATCTCCATGTCCAACGTCAATTGCACATTCAAGCCGGGGCGTGGAGGTAGGGTCTTTCCGGGTTCGGGTGTGATCAAAAATCCACGCGGATTGGTGACGCTAGTGCGGTGTCCATCTTTGCCCGCAAGGATGCTTTCTAACGCTTTCTCTACGCCGTAGGTGCCGACTTCTTTTTTGTAGGTGTACTTGCCATGCTGAACCTCGATGATTTTTGGATAGCCGATGATGTGGCTGGCGAGCTCGGGAGAGGCGTAGCGGCGGCGTGCGGTTTTTTCGAGCGTAAATCCGAAGAGTTTGTGGGCCTCGATGGCTTTCTGGACTCTCTCGTAAATGCTTTCTTCCATGTTGCGCTCTAGGATGAACCAGTCGTTAGGGTTCGAATCGATCTTGGTCATCAGATCCTCGCGTTTGACGCGAAGAGCGATGGCGAGATGGCTGACCGCATGGGTGAGATACTTGCTGTTTAAGATCTCGCTCTCATCGTCAATCAAGCGCTTCATGGTCTTGTGCATGCGTTTGCTCTTCTCGCTATCGCTGAGATTAATCCAGCCAGGTGTGGTGCTCAGTTCATCCCAGGCTAGTGATTTGGCGCAGAGTGTGTTGTCGTCCAGGTCGTAGCGATTGATGCGCAAGTCAGCGAGGGTGATGCTACGTGCGATGAGTTCGTCATTGCAATCGAGAATGTGGCCACGGCTGCCGGGGAGATAGGTGATCGTGGTGCCTGCGTTCTGCGCTGCTTGTTGGTATTGCTTGCGATTAGTGTATTGGATCTCGATCATGCGCCACGACAAGTAGCTGAATCCTGCAATGACAAGCAGGAACAGCACGGTGCAGCGGCTGGAAAATTTATGAAACATGAACGAAGGGAGATGGGTGGGGTGGTAGGATCAGGGACGATTGTTTTGCAAAGAGAGTGAGGGTGCCTTGAGGCGAATGACCTCGACGCAGTTGGGAGGTGTGGGCACAAGATCTGTGCCGTTTGCCTTGAGTTTTTCGCGTATGTCGTAGCGGGCGAGTTGTTGTTCAATCTCGGCTTGCACGCTCGGGATGCGGTCTTGTTGGAGCGACTGAATGCTTTTCTCGGCGGCGGCGATGTCTCGCACCGTTTTGATTTGTTGATTGCGGTAGGAGACATGCTTGATGGCCCCCGCAGCAATGATGGCAATGGCGATGGCAAACATAACGTTACCGAAGGCGTGATTGGGTGGCTGAGAGCGTGATTCGTTCATGGCAAATGTGGGGTCGGAAGGGTGCGATCATTACGCAGGGCGACCCGAAGCTTTGCGCTGCGGGCCCGTGGGTTGGCGGAGAGTTCTTTGGGCCCTGCACTGATGGCTTTGCGCACCGGCAGGGTGAAAAAATATTCGGGATTGTCGCGCGGGGCAGGCCAAGTGGGATCGTCGATATATTGCTTGGCGCGGTGCTGGATGAATTGTTTGGTGAGGCGATCTTCGAGGCTGTGGAAGGTGATGACCAGCAATCGACCGCCTGGGCGTAGGAGCGAAATGGATGCTTCGAGGGCCGATTGCAATAGCGTAAGCTCCTCGTTTACGCGCATGCGAATGGCCTGAAAGGTTCGGGTGGCAGGATGAGTTTTGCCGTAGCGACCGAGGGCTTGTTCGATGGTGCCAGCGAGATCGCCGGTGCGTGTGAAGGGTGCTTTTTTACGGCGATCCACGATCAATTGCGTGATGCGGCGTGCTTGCGGTTCCTCGCCGAATTCGCGGAGCACTTGCAGGATTTCCCGTTCGCTGGATTCGTTGATGAAATCGGCAGCGCTCATGCAGGCGTTCGGCCCCATGCGCATGTCGAGCGGACCGTCCTTCTGGAAGGAAAATCCACGCTCGGCACAATCGATCTGATGCGAGGAGACTCCGATGTCGAGGAGGATTTTGTCCACTTTGCCATCGGCGGGGAGATGGGGATGTTCGGCCATTTGCGAGTAGTTCGCCTGAAAAGTATGCAGGGATTCGCGAAATGCGGAGAGACGGTGTGATGCAAAAGCGATGGCTTGGGGATCACGGTCGATAGCAAGTACACTCGCGTGTTTTTTAAGGAAAATCTCGGTGTGTCCGCCTCCACCAAGTGTGCCATCAAGAATGACGTCACCGGGTTGGGCATCCATCCATTCGTCGACTTCATCGGCAAGAACTGGATGGTGGTAGTGAGAAGAAGTTGGCGGGAGAGGAGCCGTCCCTTGCTCCTCTACCCGCCCAGCCATAAGAAAGGGATCAGGCAGTGATGTCGAGTAGTTCACCGAAGCGGAAATTCGTTCCGCGATGAAGTGTACTTGGTCGGCTGGATATGCGCCGATGATTTGTGGGCATAGCCCGGAAAAAAGTGGCGGGAGAAGAGCCGTCCCTTGCTCTTCTCTCCGCCCAGCCAAAAAAGGGATGGGTCGCGATGGGGACTTTTTTTTTGCGGTTAATGTGGTGAGCGACTGCCAAGCACGTGCCCACAGACCAGCCACCCGCTGAGGCAGGGTCGCTGGGGAGTGATGGGCTAGTATGCTGTGCATAGTCGGTATACATTAGAAAATTTTGGATTTGCCGAACTTCTCGTTGACGTTGGCCTTTTGGGCTTCTTTGATTTTGGCGTAGCTGTCTGAGTTGAAGATGTCAAAGTAGCGTCCGCGACCTGCAAGGATCACATTGGACTCGGCAGCAATGTTAGCGCGGAGGCTCCATTCTTTGGGAATGAGCAGTTTTCCTTGATTGTTTACGGTGACGGCGAGGATCCCGTCGTAGAGTACTTCGATGGCTTCACGGATGTCGCCATTGTCCACGCCCTGAGTCTCGGTAATCTCTTTTTCCAGCTGGGCAAAAGCGCCAACCGTGAGCACACGGATGTATTTATGCCCATAGCGATCCGTTTCCTGAAGGATCAATTGCTCACCTTCCTGAGGTCTCCACGCAACAGGAATGGATACCCGGAACTTGGAATCCATTTTGTGCTCTTGAAAGCCGATAAAGTTGGGAAGGACGAATGACATGATCCGCAGGTGCAACCGCGTGCCCAGAAGTACACCACAGAAACATTTTGGCGTCAATATGAAATTTTGAGTACACTTGAGAATTTTTTACGGATATTTTTTCCCCGTGATCGAATGATTCAAGCGCGTGGAATCACTTGAAGAATCAAGGAATTCTCGGGCGAATTAATATTATATGATATTGATATTTCGACAATGTTAAAGATATAATCTGCATGTTTTTGCAAGAATTTTGGAATTGTGAGCTAGCGCGCCTGCGTTTTGTGTCGCGAGAATGAGCTTTACAGGGAGGGCGGGCTGAGGCTAGAAATCACTCATGACAGACCAGCACTCTCCCTATACAGCGCCGCATAGCTCCATGATGCCGCAGGCCCCACCGAACCTCGCGATGGAGACCGTCATCGAGCCTGCATCGATAAAGGTTTTTGGGATTTTTCATTTGATCATCGCAGGCTTGGGATCGATCGCAACAATTTTTGGCCTAGTAATGTTGCAGTTCAGCAATCAATTTTCGAAACTGATGACAATGGCTCCTCCTGGAACATCTACGGGGGCTTCCAGTCAGCAGGAGCAAGCCGTCATCCAGTATTTGGGTGAAACGCGGACTTATACTTACATCACCTCGGGATTTTCCATAATTTTGGCGGTCATGCTGATCATTGCTGGAATTGGATTACTCAAAAAACGTGAAAGCGGTAGGGTAATGTCAATCCGCTACGCATGGGCATCCATAGCTGCTAAGGTGATTACATTAGTGATGATGTTGACGTTCATGATGCCCGCTACTACGCGTTACAATGAAGCGATGTTTTCTAGTATCGGTTCTGGCATGGGATCAACTATGAATGTAGTAACACAGATTTCTCAATTGGTAGGTCTAGCGATGACTATCATTTATCCGATCGTAGTTTTGATCATGATGCATAAGGAAAAAGTGAAAACATTCCTTGCTGCACAACCACGATAGTTGGCCCTAGCAAGCTGAGAATTCTGCTAGAAAAAAAGCTTTCCCTTTTTGTGGGGAAAGCTTTTTTGTTAGATCGCGAGTGTGGAGGCTTCGATCATGATGTCACTGCGCCGCGATCATCATTGAGACCGGATTTTTCGAGGAAATACTCGTAGCCACCCGAGTAGCGGGTGACGGTGCCGTTGTTGATGTGCAGGGTGGTCTCGGCAAGCGAACGAATGAAGTGTACGTCGTGGGAAATGAAAACCAAAGTGCCTTCGTAGCTTTTGAGAGCGCTGACAAGTGAGTCAATCGAAAGGATGTCAAGGTGAGTGGTGGGCTCATCCATCAGCAAAAGATTCGGCGGATTGACGAGGAACTTGACGAGGTTGAGACGGGATTTTTCGCCACCAGACAGAACGGGAATGCGTTTTTCGACGTCGGTGCGGCGGAAGAGGAAAGAGCCGAGAATGGAACGGGCCTCGTCTTCGCGCAAGGTCGAGCAGGCACTCATGACTTCTTCGAGCACAGTATTGTTTTCGTTGAGCGATTCCGAGCGATGCTGTGAGTAGTAGCCGAGCTTGGTGGCATAACCGACGTCGATTTTTCCTCCATTGATCGGGATGATGCCGGCGAGAATTTTGAGCAGTGTGGATTTACCCGCGCCATTGGGCCCGACGAGGACGATTTTATCGCCGCGTTCGATGGTGAGATCGAGGTCTTTGTAGATCTGCTTGGTGCCATAAGCTTGCGAGATTTTCTGCAACTCCACGACTTTTTGGTTCGAACGCGGTGGCTGCGGGAAGCTGAACTTGAAGGCTTTGCGCGGGGCGCGTGGTTTGTCAATGCGCTCGAATTTTTCGAGGAACTTGATGCGTGATTGCACTTGGGATGCCTTGGAGCCGACTTGGCGGAAGCGATCGATGAATTCTTGGTGTCCTTCGATTTCTTTTTGCTGATTGCGATAGGCTTGCACTTGCTGATCGTAGCGCTGTTCGCGTTGTTGCAAGTAGGCGCTGTAATTTCCAGTGTAGGTGATGAGCTGTGCGGCATCGGGATCGATCTCGACGACAGATTCGACAAGCGAGTCCATGAAGTCGCGATCGTGGGAAATCATCAGGATGGCACCGGAGTAGTTGAGCAAGTAGCGTTGAAGCCAGAGTAGCGAAATCAGATCGAGGTGGTTTGTCGGCTCGTCGAGCATCAACAGATCTGGCTCCATGACGAGTAGGCGGGCGAGGTAGGCGCGCATGACCCAGCCGCCCGAATATTCGTGAGCGGGCTTGTGAAAATCTTCTTCTTTGAAGCCGAGGCCGCTGAGAATTTTTTTCGCCTTGGGCTCGAGTTGGTAGCCGTTGAGATGGTTGAATTGATCTTGTGCTTTGGCGTATTCGGGGTCGCCGTGGTTGTCCTTGGCTTCATGCTCGCGCATGGTGCGGAGCAGGCCGACCATTTCAGGGGTGACGCCCATGGCAATCTCGATCACGGTTTCATCGCTCGGTTCACCTGCTTCTTGGGCAAGGTAGCCGGTGATGGCGTATTCGTCGCGTTCGATGGTGCCTTCGTCGGGTGAATCCTCATCGAGGATCATGCGAAACAAGGTAGACTTACCGGCACCATTGGGGCCGACAAGGGCGACGCGTTCGCCCCAGTTGATGGTCATTTCGGCTTCGCGTAGGAGTGTGCGGCCACCGAGGATTTTGGTAAGTTTATGAACGGAGAGCATAGGACAGGCGGAAGGTGTAGGAGAAAATGGGGATGTTCAAGAAGTTTTGAACAAGAAACTAGGGACATCAGGCGTGGATGGTAAGGCCACAGGCTTGGGTAATTGGTTCGGCAAGAGGTTTGATGCGGCCATTGTCGAGGCGGTAAATCCAGGAGTGAACGGATATTTTTTGACCACGTTCCCAGGCATCTTCAAGGATGGTGGTGCGTGCCACATGGAGTGCTTGTGCGGTGACATTGAGCTCGCAGAGTCGATCCACTGCGGCATCTACGGGCATGGTTGAGAGCTCATCGAGATGACGACGATGCAGTGAGCGTATACCCGCGAGCCAGTTATCGATCAAGCCATGGCGAGTGTTTTCTAAGGCCGAGCGTACGCCACCACAACCGTAGTGTCCGCAGACGATGATGTGTTTGACCTTGAGGACATCGACGGCGTATTGTAGGACCGCAAGCACATTAAAATCTGTTTCCTGGACAATGTTGGCAACGTTGCGATGCACGAAAATTTCTCCTGGAGCGAGGCCGGTGATTTGGTTGGCAGGGACGCGGCTGTCGGAGCATCCGATCCACAGATACTCGGGGGTTTGTTGGTCGGCGAGGCGTTGGAAAAAATGCGGGTCGCCCTCAATGATCGATTCGGCCCAGTCTTTGTTTGCGTCTAACAATTTTTGCAAGTTCATACGATAAAATCAGAGTCCCAGCATGTGGGTGATGTGTGTGGCGGTAAGGTCGCCCATGGTTTCACAGCCGTGAAACAGATCAGTCTTGTGGTATTTCATCAGGTCTTTGGCGAGACGGGTGACGTGATGACGCGGCGCAAGATCCTCGCGGCGCATGATGCCGAATAGGGCCTTGAGGCGAGTGCTTTCGACGCGTGCACGGCGGGCCATTTGCGAGCGTTCTTCTTCGACGTATTGCGCGATCGTGCGGCGGTTGAGCTCCTTGAATGCTAGGCGCGTGACATCGCGATTCGAGTCGAAATGATAGGCGAGATAGGTGTGTCCATTGCCTTCATAGGATTGCTGGTCGAAGTCAATTGGTCGCACGCGGTACTGCACTTCCTCGAAGTCAGGCGTGATGTCGACAACGTAGTTGACGCTGCGCATGTCGCCCAGCAAACGAATGAAGCAGCGCTCGTTGAATTTGGTAAATTCCTTGGCGATCCGCACGCGATTGAGTTCGGGCCGTTTCAAGTAGTCGCGCTGAAAAACATTGCCTGGAACGCCGGCGATGTGCTCTTCGATCAAGGTGTTGCCGTTGACAAGATAGTTGATGCGATTCGGTGAAAGGATGTGCTCCAGCTCGAGACCATAGATGCGTGAGGCGTCAGCTTGTTTGACGTAAAAGTAATCGGAGTTGTCGTTGTAGAGGTTGGTGATGCGAATGCGAAACGGTTTGGAATTTCCAAAATCTCCGAAGTCGATGCGGTCCACACAAAGGTGTTCGTGTAGACCGCTCTCACCGCCGATTTTTAGTTCGGTATAGATGCGAATCAGTCGCGCGCGGAGTGACTCGCGCAATTCCTGGCCATACATCACGGTCATCCACAGCGTCTCGTTGCCGAATGGATCTTCGTAGGGGCATACGCCCTCGAAGCGGCATAGATCATCGTAGACCATGGGAATCTCAAGCTGGCGGGCAAAGCGATGCAAATACTGGCGCAGCAGCGTAGAGGGAGCGTATTTTTCTTTGCAGCGTGAGATCATAGAGGTGCAAATCAATCGAGCAGCGTGCTGCGCGAGTAGAGAGCGAGAACTGGAATGCCTCGGGCTTCGATGGCTGCGCGTCCGCCTTCTTCGCGATCGACCAGGACTAGTGCGAATGCGATTTTTCCTCCCTCGGCTTCGATCGCATCGATGGCTTTGAGTGTCGAGCCGCCGGTGGTGATCACGTCATCGACAACGATCACGGTGTTGCCTGCAGAAAAATTTCCCTCGATCTGTTTGCCGCGGCCATGGCCTTTTGGCTCTTTGCGCACGGTGAAAACTTGCAAGGCTTGGGCGGAGGCATCGCGGGCAGATGTCATGCCCACGGCGAGCGAAATGGGGTCGGCCCCCATGGTCATGCCGCCGATGGCATCGATCTGCAGATTGTGCTCGGCGATATATTGCTTCACGGCTTGCCAGCCAACTTCGCCGACGAGGTTCGCACCATGGGCATCCATCGCGGTGACGCGGCAATCGATGTAAAGGTCGCTGGTTTTCCCGGAGGCTAAGGTGAAGGTGCCGGTGCGCACGGATTTGGCGAGCAGCAAGGAGCGGAGAGCAGAGCAAGAGTCGGACATGAGCGGATTGTGTAGGATCTTCGGCAATCAGAAAAGCAGGAACCGTGACAAAATGCGAATTCTTGCGAAAATCAGAGCAAAAAAAAGCAGACCTACCCGCGGAGGAAGGTCTGCTTGTCGGAAAAAGAGAATAATAAATTATTTCTCGTCGCTCACTTCAGGAGTAGGAGCCGAGCCGAAATTCTTGAACGCAGGAAGCGGACGAAGTGCAGGAGCTTCCGAGTCGCTGGTGCAGCAGAAGCAGCAGGAGTTGGACAACAAGGCTGTGGCTGCCAAGGCGAGTAGTGTCAATGTGCGGGTCATGGTTGTAGTAGTTTTTTGGTTGTTAAAAAAGTGGGAGAGAATCACAGGGTAGGGGTCTTGTATGTAGGCGCAGGTGGTGCATCTACAGATTTGCTGCCGCAACAAGAGGCCGCCAGAAGAGAGCAGGCAGCGATCAAGAGAAGTGTGATGCGTTTCATGAGAATTTGGGAAGATCTGCGTGGTTGGAATGGGGGGCTGCGCAGGCACGCGCAACGACTGTGCTGGAGAAAACTAGCGAACCCATCCGCCAGTGCAAGGCAAAAAGAAGGGGAGTGAGCAGGAAATTGGAAAAATTTCGTCAAATCTGTCATTTTTAGAACACTTTGCGCAAAACCAAGCCCGTGCGGCACGGCACATAGAGCAGCAATTTTCCGAAATTGCCATTCTCCGCCGCCACCGTGAATCGTTGATCCGCCGCAACGCGATCATGACCACCATACTGTGCGGCATCCGTGTCCAGCACCAATTGCCACACACCACTCTCGACCCACACAGGCCAATCGCTAAACGATTGCGTCCCATGAAAATTCAGCACAAACAGCAAATCACCGCGTTTCCACGCGAGCGTCTTATCATCGTTGTGCTCACTCACATGCTCGGCTCTGGCGTCAAACCATTTAGGCTCCCGCAACAATTGCATCATCGCCCCATCGAAGTCACCGAGACCTTTGTAGCGCAGGTCTTCCCGATCCCGCAAACTCCACTGACGCCGCGCATGTTGGTAGCTCCAGCCATTGCCCTCGCGCGGGAAATCAATCCATTCTGGGTGCCCAAATTCATTGCCCATGAAGTTCAGATAGCCGTGTCCCGCCGTGCCCAGCGTCGCCAATCGTGCCATCTTGTGCAAGGCCACCGCTCGCTCTGCCCGTAGGTCGCCGGAAAGGATTTCCATCCCCGTGTAGATCGAGGCATCCGCCATCGCGAAGAGAAAAGACTTGCCGCCGACCATCGCCTGATCATGGCTTTCTACATAGGAAATGATCCGCTCATCAGCGCGGCGATTGGTCAATTCCCCCCACATCCAGCCCATGTGCCAATCTTCCCCACGCATGTCTTCCACACACTTGAACCACATGTCCGGCACACCCATCGCCAAGCGATAGTGAAATCCACAACCACCCTGTTTGCGCGGCGCGCACAACCCCGGCATGCCACTCACATCCTCCGCGATCGCCATGCTCTGCGGCTTCCATTCATCCATCAAACGTGTCGCCAAGGTCAAGTAGTCGATCGCATCCTCATCGGTTCGACCATGAAAATAATCACCATACCCGCCAAAGCCCGCACCAAATCCATGATCCCGATACAACATCGAGGTCACACCATCAAAACGGAATCCATCAAATTGATACTCCTCCAGCCAGTAGCGGATGTTCGATAACAAAAAGTGCCGCACCTGCGGTTTCGCATAGTCAAAACACCGCGAATCCCAGACCTCATGGTAGCCGCGTCCACCATCGTGGAAAAACTGATACGGTGTGCCATCGTAGTGCGAGATCCCCTCGACCGCATTGCGCACCGCATGCGAGTGCACCAAGTCCATGATCACCCGCAAGCCCATGCCATGCGCGGCATCCACCAGCTCCTTCAGCTCATTCGGCGTGCCGAATCGCGATGACGGCGCGAAAAACGAACCCACATGATAGCCAAACGATCCATAATACGGATGCTCCTGCACCGCCATCAACTGCACGGTATTGTAACCAGCTCCAACGATGCGCGGCAGCATGTGCGCGCGGAAATCCGACCAAGTGGCGATCCCTGCCGCCTCCGACGACATCCCCACATGCGCTTCATAAATGATCGGCGGCACTTGGTTGTTCGGCGTCGTATGTTTCCAAACATGCGGAATTTCCTCCCACACTTGTGCCGAAAAAACATTCGTCGCAGGATCTTGCACCACGCGTCGGCCCCAGGCCGGCAATCGCTCACCTTGACCACCTGGCCAATGCATTTTCACCCGATAATGCTGGCCGTGCTGCAATGCCTCCGCGGGCATCACCAACTCCCAACACCCACTGCCCTGCGCTTGCGCGAAAAATTCCCCACGCTCTTGCCAATTCGAAAAATCACCCACCAGCACCAAAGCCGTAGCATTCGGCGCCCAATCGCGATACACCCACGCGCCATCCGCTCGGCGATGCAAGCCAAAGTGCTTGTGCCCCTGCGCAAAGTCCGCCAAATCCCCACCAATCTCGCGCACGATGCCTGCAATCCGCGCGCCGCGCTCCATAAACACCCCACGCCACGGCTCCAACCAGGCATCTTGAGAAAAATCATCAACCGGTGCTCCCGCGCGTTTCATAAAAGACATCCTACCAGCCCCCACCCCAAACCACAATCAAAACCACTGGCATCGCGGGAACATTGCAAAATCATGCAGCCTCATCAAATCATGATTTACCCAGGAAAAATTTGACGGAATCCCAGTCACGCGTTCGGCTGATCCATTCTGTTGTTTACCATTCTGCTGTCTGTTCTCAATACGTCAACTTTTTCTTTATTGGGCTTTACTGCGCGGCGTTGTATAAAGTGTCTCCAACTGCAATGGGCTTTCGGAAATTCGAATCGTCCTGCGGTATCGATACGCTGCTGCTACCGATTCCTCAGTGGCCTTTTCTCCGAACGGGCCATTTGTTTGAATGATCAAGGTGTGATTGTTGTGCCAGCGGATTGGTCGCGTCTGGTAATCGTTATCATCAGTTGGCACAAGGATCAGCTGTTTGGATCGCACCGAAAAGAGAAACGTATCATACATGTATGGTCCGCTCGTCCTAACGCTAAATGCCACATATCGTCCATCCGCCGACCAAGAAATGTTTTCGGCAAACGAACCTGACTCCAACTCAGGATGCTTCACAGACGAAAGAAGCGCTTCGCCGCTTCGACTCACGATCTGAAAATGGTGATCGCCCTTTGCTGTGTCGCCGATGTTCCTGACTGCATTCGAGCCATCGAGAGAAGAGTAAAGCACCTTGTCCTCGACGGCATCGCTCGTGTCTAAACTCGTGAAGAAGCAGAAAAGCAGGAGGGCGATGTATTTTTTCATTAGGAATTCGACAATCATGCTGTGGCCCATGCTACCTGTCGCACCGTGTCAGTTTTGTATGACACAAATGCCATCCATTACGTTGGATGTGCCTTGATTCTTAGCCTTTTCGCGGTTGGATTAGTTTTGCATCTAAATAAGTCATCGTAAAGCCATCCTTGTTATAATTGTATTTCCAGTGAACGTTAAAGCGCTGGCACTGCTGGGGCGGGGGCGGATCACGGTTTGAGGTTGAAATTAGGGGAAATCATGGGAACAGGGCGGCTCCTAGTGGTTGGATGGTGCTGCTTGTTCGGATTATTTGTTGATTCGATCTTCAACTGGCTTGGGCAACTTCACATCTCCCATCTGCGGATAAGTCCACTCATCAATTCTCGCTCGAGAATCCGTCTGCCATGTATAGTAGAATAAGCGCCCGCCACCAAGATGGACCCAATAGTGATTCTTGTCTTCCACGTAAATGAACCAATCTCTTGACTTTTTTTGTATGGCTGGTTCAAGCGGTCCAGACCCACGGATGCGGAACTGTATCTGGTCTCCTTGTTCGGTGACGACAATTTTGTCTTTGGAGTCCGTTATTCGGAACTCGCCGACCTGGTCGATGAACGTTGGAGCATCCGCGCCGAAGCCTGGAGCGATCAATACGAGGGCGAGTAACAAGTGGAGTAGTGCCTTTGATTTCATGTTTTCTTCTCCGAACAGTATTTAATAGTAGTATCCCGCAGTTATATCTCACACGGTGTTGACGATATGAGAAAACAGATTTTTTTACTGGTATTGCAAGAAAATTTTCTTTTGCCGTGCAAATCACTCCCGAGGACCCTATTCGGCTGTTCAATCTAATATTAAATGCTTATCATTATTTGGTTTCATTAAGGATGCGAATTGGGTGATTTATGAATTTACCATTTACCTCAAGTCCCACAGGAGAATTTCCGTCTCCCACTAACTTTACTTCGAGTTTATCGGGAAATTCAGTCGAAAGACTAGGACTATCTTCAAGGATCTTCAAGTTAATTTGATGTGGTGTTCTTGATTCATTACCTGCTAAAATAATTGATTTTCCAAGTGAGACACAGCCGAAGCAGATAATGATCGTCCCTATAATGAATCCGAATGCCAAGATTAATGCGCTTTGTTTGTTCATAAGTGTTTGCAAAATTTAAAATTTGTATTTGCCATCCGCGTCTTGTTCGGCGGTCTGGATTGCATTGAGCCTGGCTTCCAAGTCCGCAAGTCGTGCTTTGGTCTGAAGTAATTCTCGACTCAAGTGATGGAGTGCAGGTATGGAGAGAAAACAGAATGGAATCCAGATGCCCCAAAATGCGTCGTACGAGATCAAGGAGGAAATAATTGAAAATACACCCCCTCCCAAAGCAAAGAAAAACGTGCAAAACATTACACTTCCGGGCGAGCGCTTTGCTAGTGAAAGTATTGTGAGTTCTGATTTATCAACCATAGAGTTATCGTCTTATTTTTCGCCGAAAAGAATTTATTAGTAGGATCCCGCAGTGGTATATCACACGGATTTGACGACATGAGAAAACAGGCTTTTCACTGATATTGCGAGGAAAAATCATGCGGCCCTCTGTCTCGTAAAAGTCATGGCCTTACGCGATTACCTATCAGCGGATAGGTATGACAGTTTTTGGGAGGTCTTTTTTGTGCGTGATAGAACAACGTTTTCATGCGAAAATCCCATCGGAAGTTCTCTGATTAGTTCGAGCGACGCCCCGAAATCTCCACATTTTTCTCTTTTTCATCACTTTTTTCTTGCCTTATTGAGATTGAATCTCAATAACAGCTCCGCCATGCGAAATCATTTGCTCCTTTATCCCATCGTCCTCCCCCTTACTTTTGGTGCGGCTTTGCTGCACGCTCAGGAAAATAACGCGCCTCAGGCCACGGAAAATCTCGACGCTGTCGTTGTCACAGCCGAATCAGAGGCCGATGAAAGCATTCAGGATGCCTGGCTTCCCGCCATCACGGGTACTTCGATTTTTGCCGGTAAAAAAACAGCGGTGCTCGATTTCGATAAGCAACCGCGCATCGTTGGCAACAATTACCGTCAAGCTTTGAACCAGACGCCGAGTTTGTTGCTCAGCGAGGAAGCCACGCCCTTGGTCAGCATTGGCTATCGTGGTCTGAATCCGCATCGCGCCCAATTCACCCAAATGCTGCGCGATGGTCTGCCGATCCATGCGGATCAATTCGGCTATCCCGAGGCCTACTACACACCGCCGCTCGATACCGTGGATCGCATCGAATTCCTCCACGGCGGAGCCTCGCTGCAATATGGCCCGCAGCCTGGCGGCTCACTCAATTACATCACCCACCGCCCGCGCACCGATAAGGAATTTTCCCTGCGCAGCCAGCACGTGGTCGGTAGCGATGATCTGTATTCGACCTTCACTTCCGCCGATGGCACGGTCGGCAAGCTCGGCTACTACGCCTATTTCAATCACCGCCAGTCCGATGGTTTCCGCAACGCCAACAGCGATTACGATCTCAACAATGGTTCGATCAAGCTGGTCTATTCGCTCGACAATGGCGGCAACTTGATTTTCTCGGTCGATACCTACGAAGAAACTCACGGCGAGCCCGGAGGCTTGACGCGTGCGGATTTTCTCGCCGGAAGCAGAAAAGCCACGCGCCTTCATGACAACATGACCATCGAGCGCGACTCCGCGACCTTGACCTATGAAATGGAGCCGACACCCGAATCGTTTTTCACCGCCAGCCTATGGTGGTCCGACTACACCCGCTACAGCGAGCGCCAACGCGGTGGGGGCTTCGGCATCTTGCCCGCAGGCCCAAGCTCCACGAGCAACACCATCGAAGATCAAAATTTCCAAACGCTGGGCTTCGATGCACGTTATCGCCTCAATTGGGGTGGAGAAAATGCCCACACCTTCAGCAGCGGCGTGCAGCTCTATCATTCCGATTCCCCACGCAAAGACTACCGCGGCGCGACTGCCAATGCTCACAGCGGTGCTCTGCGCAACTACTCGGAACGTGAAGTGTTCTACGCTCCCGTGTTTGTCGAAAACCGTTTTCGTTTCGGAAAACTCTCGATTACTCCCGGCATCCGCGTCGAGAACTCATGGCAAGAGGTGCAGGAAAAAGTCAACGTCGACAAAACCGGCGCAGGCACCCCACTCGGCGACAAAGATGACCAAGCCACCGTCGTGCTCGGTGGCCTTGGTCTCGAATACGAAATCGCCCCCGGTTCAGCGTTTTATGGAAACATTTCCCAAAGCTATCGACCCGCGATCTTTACCGAAGCTGTGCCCACAGGCGGCCTGACCGTCGTCAACGATGACCTCGAAGAAGGGAAATCGTTAGAGTATGAGATCGGCTATCGCACTCATCCCACCGATTGGCTTTCGGTCGATACAAGTGCCTTCATCCTGCAATTCCAAGACCAGATCGGCACGGTGGGGAATTCGTTAGAAAACGTGGGCGACAGTGTGCACAAAGGCATTGACGTATCGACCAGTATCGATCTGCTCACCCTTTACACGGGGGCTAAAGCCGAAAACACACTCGAATGGTTCTTCAACGCCACCGTGATGGATGCCGAATTCACCAAAGGCCCACGCGATGGCAACCAGCCGCAGTATGCTGCCGATTTCATCATCCGCAGCGGCCTCACCTACAGCCACGGCGACAAAGGAAAAGTCACACTCAGCAGCACCTGGGTGGACGATCATTTCGCCGATGACGGCAACACCGCAAACTTCGCTGTGCCCGCCTACAACGTCTGGGACCTCACTGCCGAATACAAGATTCACGAAAACCTGCGCTTGCTCGCGGGCGTGAACAACTTGTTCGATGAAGATTACTACTCCCGCGTTCGCGCCGATGGAATCGATCCTGCCAACGGTCGCAACTTCTACATCGGAGCGTCGTTAGAATTCTGATTTTTTGAATCTCCTTTTGTATTATGAGCAGCCACGGAGAATTTCTGTGGCTGCTTTGTTTGCAAAAACCACATCATCAAGCGCCAAGGATTACCAGATTTTATTGCCAATATTCCTTTTTTCTGCATGGTGGTGCTGCACTTGTTGGTGCCCGCAAACCCCATGAAATCGCTCTTTTTTCTTTTTGCTTTGCTGTCAGCTTCTACTTTGCTCGCAGCAGAAAAACCGAACATCATCGTTATCATGGCGGATGATCTCGGCTATGGCGATGTTTCGTGCAATGGTAGCACTACGATCAAGACGCCGCACATCGATCAACTCGCTGCCGAGGGCATTCGCTTCACCAGTGGCTATTGCTCTGCGTCCACTTGCACACCCACGCGCTACTCATTGCTCACGGGCAATCATGCCTTTCGCCAAAAAAATACCGGCATCGCCCCACCGAATGGCCCCGCCATCATTCGTCCTGGAACCGCGACCATTCCTTCGCTCTTGAAAACGGCCGGCTATCAGACCGCCGTGATCGGCAAATGGCATCTCGGACTCGGCGATGAAAAACCCGATTGGAATGGTGACCTCAAGCCGGGGCCGCTCGAAATCGGCTTCGATCACTGCTTGTTACTCCCGACCACCAATGATCGCGTGCCGCAAGTGTTTGTCGAAAATCATCGCGTGCGCAATCTCGATCCCGCAGATCCCTTGTGGGTTGGTGATAAAATCCCATCGCCTGATCATCCCACCGGCATCAGTCATCGCGCCGATCTGAAAATGGATTGGTCCCATGGTCACAATGGAACGATCCACAATGGCATCAGTCGCATCGGATTTTACACTGGTGGCATGAAGGCTCGCTTTCGCGATCAGGACCTTGCCGATGAGTGGGTGAAGAGCTCACGTGCGTGGATCTCCGCGAACAAAGCGAAGCCGTTTTTTCTCTACTTTGCGGCACATGACATTCACGTTCCTCGCGCACCGCACGAACGATTTCTCGGCAAGAGCGGCATGGGTCCGCGTGGTGACTCAATTTTAGAGTTCGACTGGTGTGTCGGCGAGTTGATGAAAACTCTCGATGAAAATGGCATTGCCGAAAACACTCTGATCATTCTTTGCTCGGACAATGGTCCCGTGCTGGACGATGGCTACAAAGATGATGCGGTGGAAAAAATTGGCAATCATCAAGCAGCTGGGCCCTATCGTGGCGGAAAATATTCGGTGTTTGAAGGTGGCACACGCACGCCATTCATCAGTCGTTGGAAAGGAAAAATCAAACCCGCTGTGTCTGACAACATGGTCTGCACCATCGATCTCGCGGCGAGTTTTTCGGCACTTGCAGGTGTGGATTTGCCTGCTGACGCCTGTATCGATAGCTTAAACTTGTTACCTGCTCTGCTTGGAGAAGCTGGTGCAAAAGGTCGCCCTCATATTCTTCAGCAAGACAACAACGGTAAAGCCCTTGGATTGCGAGTGGGCGATTGGAAGCTCGTGCGCCAGGTTTTCGCCAAGCAGAAAAAGGAACAGCTCTTCAATCTCAGTCTCGACTCCAGCGAGAAGAAAAACGTCGCTAAGGAAAACCCCGAGAAATTGGAGCAGATACGCCAGCAGCTCGATTCAATTATCGAGAAACGCACACGATAAGATCTTGATAGAATGCGTAAATCGATTTTAATAAAAGGAATCTGTAGCCTTAACCTAAAAAGGGACAGTCCCTTTTTAGGTTTTTCTATCGACTTTTTACAAATTCGTTGTAAATTCAATGCATGAGACGTGCGCGTTGGATAGCACCATGGAAGGATTCGGAGAAAAAGCCGGCGATTTATCACTGCATTTCGCGAGTGGTGGAGCGGCGATTTGTCTTTGGCGATGAGGAGCGTGAACAGTTTCGTATGCTGATGAGAATGTACGAGAATTTTACAGGCTGTCGGGTGTTGTCGTATTGCATCATGTCGAATCATATCCACATTCTCCTTGAGGTTCCTCCGATGCCTAAGGGCGGAATATCGGATGAAGAATTGCTGCGTCGCTTGTCTTCCATATACTCAGATGCGGTCGTGGGGGAGGTGGCGGAGGAACTTGCGGTAGCTAGGGAAAAAGATTTAGCGGAGCAGGTAGGAGCGATTCATGAGCGCTACACCTACCGCATGCACAACTTAAGCCAATTCATGAAAACGGTGATGCAGCGGATGACTCAGTGGTTCAATCGACAACATCAACGCGCAGGCACTTTGTGGGAAGAGCGCTTCAAGAGCGTGATCGTGGAAAGCGGCATCGCTGCGCGTATGATGGCGGCCTACATCGACCTCAATCCCGTTCGCGCAGGTATGGTAAAAGACCCAGCGGAGTATCGTTGGAGTAGCTATGGCGAAGCTGTCGGTGGAGGGAGAAAAGGTTATGGCAAAAAGGCGCGCGAGGGTTTGGTGCGTGCTTGCATGAGCCACAAAGGAGTGGGGTTTGAGGCAGGAAAGTGGAAAGATTTGGCGAAGATGTATCGGACGCTGTTAGGCATGGCACTAGCGCGCAAGGCAGAGGGTGCGGAGAAAAGTGTAAGCGCAGTGAAGGTGAAGCGTTTGAACGCAGTGACCTCTGCGGCAATGAAAAAAAGGGCGAAACCTGATGTGAATGATATCAAACAAGATAAAAATAATACGCTATTACCTGAGATGATAATGGCGCAGATGTTAGGGCATCGGATTCGTTATTTCACGGCAGGCGCAGTGATTGGTAGCAAGATGTTTGTGAATGAGGCATTCTCGCGCGGACGAGAGAGGTTTAGTGCTCGGCGCAAAGATGGAGCGAGGGTCATGAAGGGTGCCGCAAAAGCAGCGCGATGTTACTTATGGAGCATACGTGATTTGAAGGCGTGACCTGCTAGCGTTTAGAGATGGATCAGGAGCGAGCCAAATGAGTAGATAATCGTTTGTGAGTTTGGTAGATGCTACTTATTTTTTAGGCAAAAACCAGATGTTGCGAAAGCGCACGGGGTTGTTGTGATCTTGAAATTGCAAAGTGCCTTGCTGCTGAGGGTTCTTAAATTCCACGCGATCTTGCACCAGCACGTTATTGTGTTTCACCGTGACCGTGGCGGGCTTGATGATCTTGCCATTTTCGACAACGGCACGTTGGATGATGATGTCATAGCACTGCCACAAGCCGGGACCGCGCGAGGCATTTACCAAGGGCGGACGATGATGGTAAAACGCTGCTGCTTGACCATCGAAATACGTTTTGTTTTCGAACGAATCGAGCACTTGGATTTCAGGAAATCCTCCGATGAAGACACCGCTGTTGCCGCGCCCTTGACCGCTTCCTACGACTTTTTCCGGTGTGGCCCACTCGATGTGCAAGTGCCCGCTGGTGATCACCGCTTCTTTGGTGGAAATCTCCCCTGTGCCGGGCACGACTTCCATGAAGCCGTCATTGATTTTCCAGCGAAATGCATCGGTTTGATTTGCGTCATTCTTGCGTGGCACTTGTTTCCATGCAGTCGCATCCTTGCCATCAAAAAGCACGATGGCTCCTTCAGGTGCCGCCACAGGATCGCCTTGATAAGCAGGTGCCACCACCGCCGGTTCGGGCCACTCTTTTTTGGGTGCTTGCGCTTGGAGTCCAGAGATCGAACTGATCGATGCCAGTGTGAGGCAGAAAAGGTAGGGTTGTTTCATGTGGGAAGATTTTACGAGCAAACGGTGGCAGCTTTATCAAGCAATCAAAAACAGTCGTTTGTGATGCCTACGATTGTTGCAAGTATTTCTGAAAAAATCGCAAGGCGGCTTCTTGTTCCGGTTTGCCAAATCCATCGCCGTGGCCTGCGCCTTCGACGGTGTGCAATTCGCTGGCGACCCCCGCCTTTTTCAGGGCTTCATGCAATTGCACACTCTGCGCATAGGGTACTAAGCGATCTTTGGTGCCGTGAAGCAAGATCATCGGCACGTCGTCTTTGCTTACATAAAACACAGGGCTCGCCGCGCGTGCTTTCTCTGGTTGCTCGGCTACGGTTCCGCCGATCAATTTCGATTCGGGTGACGTGGGCGATTGATGTTGGATCACCGATTGCTGCGGATCGGATTGCTGGTGGATGGTGGTCAAATCACTGACGCCGAAAAAGTTGCAGACGCAAGTAGGTCGGCTCGATTGATCGAGATGAGCCCCTACCTCAAATTGTTTTTCGCCGCATGCGGTGCCTAACAAAGCAACCAAATGCCCACCTGCCGATGTGCCACACACGCCGACTTTTTTCGGATCGATGCCCCATTCCTCGGCATGAGCACGGATGAAGCGAACGGCTGCTTTGCAGTCTTCGATTTGCGCGGGAAAAAGCGCGTGCTGACTGAGCCGATAGTTGATGCTGGCAACCGCAAATCCATGATTTAGCAGGTCCAGCGCAGGGCATTGTTCCTTGCTTCCTTCGAGCCACGCGCCACCGTGGATGTAGATGACCATCGGTAAGGCATTCTTCGTTGGATTGGTGGGCAAGTAGAGATCAAGTTTTTGCCGCGCGTGGCCTTTTTCCACGTAGGGCATATCTCTCTTCACAGTAACGCTCGGGGGCAACGGTTGTTGCGCGAGCAAGGGAGTGATCGACAACACAAGACTAAGCACGATTCGGATCATGCGTGTAGTGTAGCGAAATTTTCAGAATTCACAACTTTTTCGAACCGTTGGAGGGAAATGGAACTTCTCGGATTTTTACGGAGGAAATTGCTACAATGCATTTTCCTAGACTCAATCAGGCGAGATGTTGTTCTTTTCGGTTGGATGATGCATTTCATTCTCTGATGGAAACATCGGAATTTCTGATTCGCTATTGGTGGGGAATTTTGGCATGATTGAGGCATGGATGAGTTGAGCTTGCGTCGGCGTGTGGAATTGTTAGAGGAGGAGGTGCGTGATTTGCATCGCCGGCTGGGTGCTCTTTCTCGTGCCGATGCTTTTGTCGCGTCAAAAATGGTGCCTGTCGCAGATCCGGTGATTGTTGAGCCGGAGGCCGCACCTATGGTCTTGCCACCGCCGTTGCCGACAACTATGTCGCAGCCTGAGCCGATTCTGTCGAGTCCGGTTGATCCGATTTTGGAAGAGAATCTAACAAAGGTTGTGGAGGAGGAACCCATTGCTCCGGTGGTGAAGCCGGTAGCTGTGGTACAGCAAAAAGTGCCGAACACGGAATTGTGGATGGGGCAGGTGTGGGCGGTGCGCATTGGCGTGTTGTTGCTTTTTACGGGCTTCGTGTTTTTGGCGAATTATGCGTGGGAGCATTACATTAGTCAGCTCGGGGCGATGCCGCGTTTGCTGATGTTGACGGTGTTGGCTCTCGGCGGTGTGGTCGCGGGGGAAATCATGCGTCGTAAGCCGCGCTTGGGGACTTTTGGTGAAGTAATCACAGCAGGTGGTTTGGCGGCCTTGTATTATTGTGCCTATGCGGCGCATCATGTTGAGCGATTGCGTGTGATCGATCAAGCCTCTGTGGGTGCGGTATTGCTGACACTGACGGGGCTGGGAATTTTGGGATACGGAGTGTGGCGTCGGGCGGCAGTGATGTGTTCGATCGCCTTGTTGTTGAGTTTTTATGGAACATCGATCCAGCCCGTTGCGTTGACGGCGATGATTTCGGGATTGATTGTGGCGGCGACAGGTGCGTGGATCTGCGTGCGCTATCAATGGAAATCGCTCGGTGTGGTGGGCTTGCTCGGAGCCTATGTTGCCTACATTCTCTGGCAGGGGCTGGTGCATGAATCAGCGGCCTTTAGTCTTTCGGCATGGTTTCTGTGTTGTTATTGGCTTTTGTATAACGCGGTGGTTCTTTCGCGTGGCAATCCGTGGAATGAGCGCGAATCGGTGGTGATCTGCGGGCTCAATCATGGTCTGTTGGCGGCATTTTTGCCGTTCGATTGGTCGCGCTTTGCGTGGGATTCTCATGCGTGGATGGTGCATGCAGTCTTAGGCGCGGTGGTGCTGACGTTGTGGCTCGGATTGGAGAAATTTCGTGGCCGCAATCGATTGAGTGAGGCGCATTTGGTGCAGGGCATCGGTTTGTTGACCTTGGCTGCGGTGACGAAGTGGAGTGGGCATGAGTTGTTCATGGTGCTTGGCGTAAAGGCGTTGGTGTTGTTTGGTTGGGATCGATGGAGCAAGCGACTGAGTGTGGAATGCTGCGCTTGGTGCTTGGTGTTGTTGTCGATGTGGATTGCGATGATATCGATGTCGACAGAGGTTGCGAGATCGGTGTGGATGCTTTATGCAGGCATCATGTTCGTTGCGCTCTGTGTGGCGCGTCGCGATGTGTTAGGCGCAGAGCCATTGCGCGAGTTGGCGCGCTGGGTGATGGCGAGCGCTACGTTGGCGATCTTATATTTTGGGGTGTTGGCGACCTTGCCAGACTCGCACGCAGGGATGTGGATGATTGGTATTTCGCTTCTGCTGTGCGCTGTGGCTCGCTTTAGTGGTGATCGTTTTCCGGCACCAGAAATCGTGCCACTGGCGGCGATCTCGGCGATCACGGCTGAGGTGGCATTGTGCATGGCGGCTCCTTCGCTTTCTGCAAATGTTCTGTTAGGTTCGGCGGGCTTGGCCATGGCGCACGCGATGCTGCATCCGCAGTCGATCGATTCTTGGAAAACGCCGACGGCGCGGGAGTTCAGCGGGATGATGTTGGTGCTGGGCGCTTGGATGTTGATCGGCGCGTATGGATGGATCCATCTGCCGTTTGGCGAGTGGACGGCTTGTGCGGCGGTGGTGTTGCTCGGTGTGGTTCATCTCGTGGCGACACGCCTGAAGTGGGATCTGCTCAGCGGTGTGTCTCCGTTGTTTTCCCTGGCGATCCTGATGATGTCGTATCCGTTTATGGCTGACGGCTTGATCTCACAGTATGCCGCTTATTTCCTGCTTCTCGGATATGCGGCATGGCTGAGCTTGCGCGAACCGAAAGGTGTGATGATGGCGTTCCCGTTGTTGTGCAGCATGGCGGGTTTGATCGGTGCATTTTCGCAAGAAAATCATGGGAGTATTTATCTGTTAGTCTTAGCGATGGCCCTTGCCTTCACTCCACTCCGCAAACATCTCTTGTGGCGGAGCGTCATGATCATTTTGGCATCCGCTTCGTTTTTGCATTATCTTGAGGAATCCTCTGGGCATTGGCTGACTTATGTGGTGCCAGTGTTGTGGTATGGGGCTTTGGCGTATCGGGCAAGAATCATGCGTTTGGGATCGACATCGTGGACGAAGACGGTGGCCGTGTTGATCACGGTGACGATGGCGTGGAAAGTCAGCGAATGGGTGGGCTTCGATGGCGGTGGTCAAGTGTTGACGATCACCTGGGCGCTACTGGCGGCCTTGTGCTTCGGGCTGGGATTTGCGATACGCGAGCCAGTGATGCGCGTTATGATGTTGTTGCTGCTGCTCGCCAGTATGGGTCGGATTTTAGTGAGTGTGTGGCAACTGGGCACTTTGATGCGGATCGCGAGCTTCTTGGTAACGGGAGTGATTTTCTTGTTGCTTGGATACGTTTACAATAAGCATCCCGAGTGGTTTGGTCGGAGTGATGATGCGGATTCGCAATCTAAGGCATGAGCTCGGGATAGAGAGAGCTCAGATCGAGAGGATCACCGGTGTTTTTCTGGAGCGTGAGAAGTTTGGCGAAAAGTTGTTTTTTGCGAGATGGATCGTCGAGTGGATTTTTTTCGAGCGGATCGGTGTCGAGATCGAAAAGTAATGAAATTTTCCCCTTGGGATAGAGAATGAGTTTGTGCGAGCCATCGATCACGGCGCGCTGGTGAGTCGCCGTGAAGGCTCCATAAATGGCATCGTAGTGTTTTTCCTTTTGGTCGTGAAGCAGCGGCAACAGGCTGCGAAAATCCAGACCTTTTGTATCAGCATGGGCGAGCTCAAGTGTGGTCGTGACAGCGTCTTGCATGTAGATGCGTTCGTCGATTACTTTGCCTTTGGGGATCGCAGGACCATTGATGACGAAGGGGACGCGGAGTGAATGCTCATACATGTTTTGCTTACCCATTAAACCATGACGGCCGATGGCGAGGCCGTGATCGGAGGTGAAAATGACGATCGTATTTTCTCTCACTCCAGCTGCTTCCAATGCCTTGAGCATGCGCCCGACTTGGGCATCGAGGTGAGAGACCATGGCGTAGTATTCTTGCCGGTGCACGCGAACGGCATGCTCGGTGCGTGGGAAGGGTGCGAGTTGTTCATCGCGCATCACACTGCCGCCGACTTCTCCTTCGAGGCCCATAATGCTGCGATGTTGTTGGATTGGTTCGTAGTTTTCTGGAACAGGTAGAGCTGCCGCATCGTATCGATCCAGCCAAGCTTGCGGAGCTTGGCGGGGATCGTGTGGAGCATTGAAGGCCAGATACATAAAAAAAGGTTTCGTTTCTGCGGCCGCTTGTTTGACGAATGCCTCGGCATCGTCGGCGAGAACTTCGGACCAGTGCTTGCCGCCTTCCCATAAGCCTCCATTTTTGGGGTCGGACGATTTCCACGTATCGGGCTTGCCCTCTTGTGGACGATTGTAGGACTTTTTGACGGTGCTTGCCATGCCGGGGCGAATGTGCACGGTGTGGTCGAAAAGTTTTTTCGCATCAGCCTGCACATGCCATTTTCCTGAGAGGTACGTGGTGTAGCCTGCTTGCTTCATCCGTTGTGACCAGGTCTTTCCGTACGCGATGGTAGCCGCGAACTTGGTTTTTTCTTCGCGTTGTGTTTGCCAAACAAAACGTCCCGTCATCAGCATGGATCGGCTGGCGACACAAACCGCGCCGTGCCAGGCACCCATGTTGTAGGCTTGGCGAAAGACCGTTCCCGATTGGTAGAGGGCGTCGAGGTTCGGGGTGATCAATCCACTTTTATCTGCGCCCCACATTTTGCCCGCAGCGATGGTGTCGATGGCCTGATCATCGGTGATGATGAAGACAATGTTTGGTTTGGATGGAGCCGCGTGCAGCGAAAAACTGAGAGCGAGCAGGACGAGTGCGTGACGCAAGGATGGGAAAAACATAACAAGTCATTAGCTTTCATCGAGAAGCATGACAAGAAGATTTGATTTTGCGGCGATCAGCGGAAAAACTACACCCGAGTTGGGCAGGGGATTTCCACGATCATCATGCCAGCGGCACGGGCTGAATCAATGCCCGCAGGCGCATCCTCGAAGGCGAGGCACTTCATGGGAGAAACACCAAGACGGCGCGCGGCTTCTAGGTAGATGTCGGGTGCGGGCTTGCCATTCGAAACATCATCTGCGGTGATGACCTCATCAAACCAATCGGACACGCCGACGACTTGGAGTGTTTTTTCGATTACGAAACGCGAACCACCCGTGGCGATGCCCATGGGCACCTTGCCGCGCATGCTGCGCGCGAAATCAGCGACTTCCTCGATCAATTCACAGGCGTGCAGCTTGCGCAAAAATGCTTCACGCTTGGAAAGAGCTACGCGTGCCGGATCGAGCTTGAGTCCATACTCGGCATTGAGATCCATGACGATGTCTTTGGTCGGGCGTCCACCCATCGCGTAGAATACATCTTCCGCCAAAACATTGGCAGCACCGAACTGCGCTAAGGCCTCACACCAAGCCTCAAAGTGAGCGGGCATGGTATCGACGAGAGTGCCATCGCAATCAAAGATCACGGCGGAAAAACCTTGTTGCGGAATGCTGAGTGAACCTACGGTGGCCATGGCGGGCAAGGGGCATAGCAGAGAAATCTGAGAAAACAAGCGCGACGTGAAAAAAATTTGACAGTATGGGGAAAAAGTCCGCATTTTCGACCAAATGACGAAATTTCGCGCCTCTCGACCACAACATGCCGATTTTCTTGATTGGTAATCTCTGCGTTTTCGGTTACATCACCCCTGCCATGCCACAACCATCTGAAACTTCCATCAAACGTTCCCGAGTCAATGTCCGTCGCCCTGATGTGATGGAATTGGTCACGGCCGAGGTGGCGAAGCATTACAAATCATCGATCGTCGAACGCCTGCGCGATCTTCATGGCGAATTGGTAATCGGCAACACCACTCTGCGTCTCGCTCAGGAATTCGGCTTTTGCTACGGCGTCGAGCGCGCCATCGATCTCGCCTATGCCTCGCGCAAGGTGTTTCCGGACAATCGCATTTTTCTCATTGGCGAAATCATTCACAACCCGGAGGTCAACCGCCAACTCGTCGACATGGGCATCGTCTCGCTGCCGTGGCAGGAATTGAGCGCTGACTACGACAACTTGACAGCCGAGGACGTCGTCATCGTGCCAGCCTTTGGTGCGCCCACGGCGTTCATGGACAAAATCGATGCCAAGGGCTGCTACATTGTCGATACCACCTGCGGCGATGTCATGAAAGTCTGGCGCCGCGTGCGTTCCTACGCAAAAGATGGCATCACCAGCATCATTCACGGCAAGGCAGGCCACGAAGAGACCCGCGCCACAGCCTCCCGCGCTATGGGTGAAAATGGAGACGGTCACTATCTGATCATCCTCACCCTTGCGCACACCGACTACGTTTGCCGCTACATTCAGGGCCAAGGGAACCGTGAAGAGTTTCTCGCGACCTTCGCTGATGCGATGTCGCCAGGTTTCGATCCCGATGTGCATCTCACCCGCGTCGGCGTCGCCAACCAGACAACCATGCTCAAAAGCGAGACCGAAGAAATTCAGCAACGCATCAAGACCTCGATCACGGCACGTGATGGTCACGCCGAGAATTTCCAAATGTTCGATACCATCTGTGGAGCCACGCAAGAGCGCCAGGATGCCTTGTTTGACATGCTGCGTAAGCCTATGGACGTGCTCTTCGTCGTCGGTGGATACAATAGCTCTAACACCACGCACCTTGTCGAGATCGGTGAGCAATCGCTGCCAACATTTTTCATTCGCAATGCCGAATGTTTGAAATCGTTAGAGGAAATCGTGCACTACGATCTGCATGAGAAAAAAGAAATCACCAGCAGCTATCCGCAATTTTTGTTAGGTGAAGCGCCAGCCGTGATTGGAGTCACTGCCGGTGCCTCATGCCCGAACAACTTGATCGAGGACACCATTGTCAAAGCCTTCTCGATGCGTGGTATTTCGCTTGAGCAAATTCAGGTCGCGCTGAGCTGATTTTTTCTTACGAACCCCAAGAATAGCGCTCAGGAATCCACACGTAGGAATCCGCAGATTTCGGTCCGAGATGACCGATAGCGGGCCATGGCAAATGGAATCCGTAGAGGCGCGTTTTTTCGCTCAACGCTTGGGCATAAACTTTTTTGCGGGTGACTACGGCGAGTTCAGGGTCGTGATCGAAGGCGATCGTCCAGTTCACATTTTCGAACATCAACAAATGATGATGCGCGAGGTCCATGATGTGCAAAAGGGATTCGCCTTTGGATTGAATCCGGAAAATCGCGTGACCAGCGGTGTGGCCAGGAGCGAGTTCCAGCGTGATATCGCCACCCCAAACAGAGGACCCGTGCTTGAGAGTTTTGGTGTTGGGTTTGAGAATGTCAAAGCGCTTGCGGTTGTCGCGGGTGAGGCCAGGTAGTTCACCTTTGTCGCGTTTGGATTTGGAAAAATCTGGCTCCTTTGTGAACCAGAAATCAAGTTCTTCTTGGGTGCAATAGAATTCGGCATTCGGGAAGGCGATGGCATCGTTGAGCACGAATCCGGCGATGTGGTCGATGTGCGCGTGACTCAGGAAGGCCGCTGTGACATCTTCGCGTTTGATGTTGATGGCATCGAGCGCATCGAAAAACCATCCCCAGTTGCTGTTGCCACCTTTGCCGAAGCCGGCATCGAAGATTGCGACTTCTTTGCCTTTGCGCAGTACCAAAATATTCACGTAAAGCGGAATACCATCGAGACGTTCGAAATTGTCTTCCATGATTTTTTGCATCACGGGGCGATCGCTTTCCGGATGCATCATGCCCATAGCGGGGCGGATCAGGGAATGACCATCGCTGATCGAAAATGCTTCGATTTCACCGATGTTGAAGCGATAGATGCTCGGGTTGCGAAACGGTTCAGCGGCGGGAGCAGGTGTTTCCTGTGCAGCGGAAGTGCCTGCTTGAGAAAAGAGTGCAGCAGAACTAGCGAGAAAGGCGCGACGTGACCATGAGTGCGATGACATGATCGAAAAGGTATCGATTTTTCGGCACAGGGCAAGTAGGCATTCGGCAAAGTGAGTCATTCGAAAAATAACGCATATTTCCCATCGCAGCGACCGATAAGCCTGCTATCATCAGGGGACATGAAACGCACACACGAAGTTTGGCTCGGATATGTCTTTTGGATTTTCGGATTCATGGGTATGCACCGTTTTTACTACGGTAAAAAAATCAGCGGTGCGATTTGGGCTCTGACCTTAGGCCTGCTCGGCATTGGCTGGTTGATCGATTTGTTTCTGATCCCCAGCATGCAGCGCGAAGCGGAAACGCGGTATCCTGTCGTGAGCAACGACTACACCGTCGCATGGATTCTCCAATCGTTCCTTGGTGTTCTCGGCTTGCATCGCTTTTACCTCGGCAAATGGATCAGCGGCCTCGTTTGGTTGTTCACAGGTGGCCTGTTCGGCATCGGCTGGATCTACGACTTCTTTACGCTCAACGAGCAAATTGTCGAACGCGGCTAATTTTTGTTTTACAAAATAGGACAGATGGCGAAAGTCTCTGCATGCAGAAATCCTGGATCATTTCCGTAGTTGTCGCGCTGTTTGCGTCATCGCTTGCCTCCGCAGAACCTTTTGTGGTGCCCGCACACTCGGCCTACACCTTGCCGGATGCCGAGGCGGCACGGTTTCGCGAAAACGAGCCGACCACGGACTGGAGGCATGAAAAAAATCACATCGTTTGGTATCCACGCTTCACGAAAATTGGCGAGCTCACTTGTGTGGTGGCCATGCGTTTGCCTGCAGGAAAGAAATCGCAGTTGTCGTTGCAGGTCGGCACAGCCTCGCGAGAAGTGAACTTTGAGGGCAAGGGCGATGAGGATGTGTTGGTCGACTTTGGGACGTTTCGCATCGCGAAAGTAGGCTACCAAGCGATCGAACTGCATTCGAAAAATCCCGCCAGCACCGAGCCGGGCAATGTGGTATCGCTCCAGCTCGATGGTCCAGCCGCTGCGGGCATTCAGGCCAATCAAAAAGAGCGGCGCAATGCGGCATCAGTTCATCTCAGCTACCCGCAACCGAAGGATATGCAGGTGGCAGGATTTTATTGCGAGGCAACCGCGCAAGAAGACCC
>JBIIAI010000249.1:0-3766 GCA_044239965.1 Akkermansiaceae bacterium | reverse complement strand
CTCATCGATGCCCGCAAAGGTGTGATCGAGCAAACCAAACGCCACAGCTTCATTGCCAACTTGCTGCGCATCCAGCACCTTGTGGTTGCCGTCAACAAAATGGACCTCGTGGATTACAGCGAAGAAGTGTATAATCAAATTGTCGAGGACTACCAATCACTCGCCTCGCGTCTGGGCAACATCGTCGACATTACCTTCATTCCGATCTCCGCACTCAATGGCGATAACGTCGTCGATAAATCCACCAACATGCATTGGTATCAAGGTCCCGCTTTGCTCTATCATTTGGAGCACGTCTACATCGGCGGTGAGGAAAATCACGTCGATGCCCGCTTCCCTGTGCAATGGGTCGTGCGTCCGATGAGCGACGAATGGCATGACTTCCGTGGTTACGCAGGCCGCGTGGCTGGCGGTGTGTTCAAGCCTGGCGACAAAGTCACCATCTTGCCTTCGGGCTTTACCACACGTGTCAAAGCGATCCATTCGCCCGATGGCGAAAAGGAAGAAGCCTTCGCGCCACAGTCGGTGTGCATTACCTTGGACGATGAGATCGATATCTCACGCGGCGACATGATTGTGAAGGAAAACAATCCACCACAAGTGGAGCAGGACATCGAAGCCATGATCTGCTGGTTCTCCGCCAAGCCGATGCCACACAAAGCCAAGCTCGTGCTGCGTCACACCACCCGCGAAACCAAAGCCGTGGTGCAAGAAGTGAAATACCATGTCGACATCAATACCTTACACAAAGTCGAAGGCCTCGAAACCTTTGCGATGAACGACATCGGCCGCATCACCTTGCGCACCGCCGTGCCCTTGATCTTCGATAGCTACAGCCGCAACCGCCAAACTGGCAGCTTCATCCTCATCGATCCCGGCACCAACGAAACCGTCGGCGCAGGCATGATCATCTAACGAAAATTTCTAACCGAGATTGTTGTAAACCGCGCCCTCGTAGTGGTGGGCGCGGTTTTTTTGTGTTTGGGTGGAAACATAGGAGAAGCATGGAAGAGCAGAGTGAAGGGGGCTACTGCAATGCATATTTTGATGAGATATGACCTAGCATGGCATCCTGTGCCTGATGGTGTTGCTCACATGTGACATACCTCAAATGGGGGCTGTTCAAAATGGGTGCTCGGGATAGAATGGAGGGCATGAAGTGGTTGCATGGATCGTTGCTGAGTTTGTTGTGCTTTTCGGTTGTTGCTCAGGAAGCATTGACGTGGCCGGAGGCTACGGTGACGAGTAAGCCGTGGACGCGGTGGTGGTGGCTTGGCTCCGCCGTCGATGAGGCGAGCATTTCGCAGCAGTTGGAGCAATTTTCTCGTGCAGGAATGGGAGGGGTGGAAATTTGTCCGATCTATGGCGTGAATGGATTTGAGGATCGGGAAAAAAACTTTCTTTCGCCTGAATGGATGGCTTTGTTAGATCATACGGGTCGTGAGGCAAAGCGATTGGGCATGGGAGTCGATATGACGACGGGCACTGGCTGGCCCTATGGTGGGCCGTGGGTGAAGGCGGAAGATTCCTTAATGTCGATCGCGTGGAAAGATGCGAAGTCGGCATCGATGCAGAATGCGGAGATTCGCGAGCGTTTGATGCTGGTGAAGCGAGCCGCGCCAGGAGGAGCGGGCAATGTGGTCGATCCGTATTCGGTCGCGGTGTTGGATCGCTATCTGCAACCGTTTGATGCGGCATGGAAGCAAGCGCCGCCTGCGGGGATTCGCGCGCAGTTTCATGACTCGTTCGAGTACTTTGGCGCGAACTGGACGCGCACGATGAAGGAAGATTTTCTGCGCTTGCGTGGTTATGATTTGTATGAGCATTTGCCAGCCTTGGCGGGGCATGGTGATGCGGCATATGTGGCGCGGATCAAGCATGACTATCGCATGACATTGAACGAGTTGCATTTATCATTCATGCGCCGTTGGAATGCTTGGTCGAAAGAAAAAGGCTATGTGACGCGCAATCAAGGGCATGGTGCACCGTGCAATTTGATCGACCTGTATTCGGCCTCAGACATTCCCGAAACGGAGGCCTTTGGCGGCTTGCCCGATGAGCACATGCCGATGTTGCAAATGGCATCGTCATCGGCTCATGTGAAAGGAAGCACCTTGAGCTCTGCGGAATCGTTCACGTGGTTGGGCGAGCATTTTCAGACGGCGCATGCGGACTTGAAAGCGGCGGCAGACTACTTGTGGTTGTGCGGAGTGAATCACATTTTCTTCCATGGCATTCCCTTTTCTCCAAGCGATGCGCCATGGCCGGGTTGGCAATTTTATGCGAGTGTGAACATGGGGCCGAACGGCGGGCTGTGGCACTCGATGCCGGCTTTCAATGCCTACATCACGCGTGTGCAATCGGTCTTGCAACGCGGTCAATCCGATGGTGATGCGCTGGTGTATTTTCCGTTAGCCGATTTGTTTCAACGTGCCGATGGCAACACGATGTCTTTCACGATGCACAACGTGGAGCAGTATTTTGCGAAGCATGAATTCTATCAAGCGGCGCTGGCGATGCGGCAACAAGGGGTGCAGTATGATTTTCTCTCGGATGCCTTCATCGAGAAGGCGACAGTGCGCGAGGGGAAAATTGTGTTAGGTGGCAATGAGTGGTCGTGCTTGTATCTCGCTGGTGCGCGAGTGATGCCCTTGACGACGATGCAAAAAATCATCGAACTGGCGAAGGCCGGCGGAACGATTTGTTTTGAAAATGCCTTGCCTGAAACGGTGGAGGGCTTTCATCAATTTGCGGAGCGCGAGCAGAGCTTGCGGAAACTGATTGCTGCGCTTTTATTCGTCGAGCAAGGGAAAACGAAAGTGGCGCAGGTGGGCCAAGGGAAAATTGTGGTATCGAGCGATCTAGCAGAACTGACGCGTGCGGCGCAGATCCGCCCCGAGCAGTTTACGCGTGCTGGCTTGCAGGGAATTCGGCGCAAGGATCAGGGCAGGCATTGGTATTTTTTGGTGAATCGCAGTAAAGATGATGTCGATGCATATTTGCCCTTGCGCGGAAAAAATTTCCTCTTGATGAATCCGATGGCGGAGCAGGAAATGGGCAGGCCGCAGATGAAACAAGTGGATGATGAAGTGCAGGTGCGCATTGAATTGGCAGCGGGCGAATCGATGATCGTGCGCGAGATCGCGCCGGATGCACAAGTGGCAGACTGGGTCTATCACGAGAAGGCGGACAAGGCGCTGGCGTTTGAGCAAGCATGGAAAGTGGATTTCCTACAAGGTGGTCCGAAGTTGCCCGCGGAATTTTCTTTGGATGCATTGCGTCCGTGGACAGAGCAACAGGGCGAAGACTATCAGAATTTTGCGGGTTCAGCACGATA
The DNA here is from genome assembly GCA_044239965.1 of Akkermansiaceae bacterium. Classification (GTDB taxonomy): domain Bacteria; phylum Verrucomicrobiota; class Verrucomicrobiia; order Verrucomicrobiales; family Akkermansiaceae; genus UBA956. The sequence goes on along the minus strand of JBIIAI010000249.1, from coordinate 429 downwards.
CACCACGAAAATTGTGTTAGGTGAAACGGTGGCCATTGATTATATGTTAGATTTAGGCCAAGTTGCTGACAGTGCGGATGTGCGGATCAATGGGAAATCGGTGGCTCGCTTGTGGGCACGGCCTTTCACCGTGGTGTTAAAAAATGTGTTGAAGCCCGGAGAGAACGTGGTGGAAATCGAGATCACCAATGTCGCGGCCAATCGGATTGCTCACATGGATCGCAGCAAGCAAAAGTGGAAAATTTTCAAGGAGATCAACATTGTCAATCGCGACTACAAACCACTGGATGCCTCGACATGGCCCGTGCGTCCCGCGGGCCTGATCGGCCCTGTGACCTTGACGCCACTGAAGGCGAAGTGATTTTCAATCACAAATTTCGCCCTCAATAGGAAAATAGAAACGACGGATTAAACGGATTAAACGGATTA
>JBIIAI010000204.1:0-4976 GCA_044239965.1 Akkermansiaceae bacterium | reverse complement strand
ACGGATTAAACGGATTAAACGGATTATACTGATTTTGTAAGAGGGACGAGATGATCTTTGATTCACTTTTTAAGGGCGTCGAGAATTCCCATTACTAGTAATGGCCTCATCCGTTAAATCTGTTAAATCCGTCGTTAAAATGGCTGTAATTTATCATTTCATTTTCCCATTTAGGTTTACAGATTTTGCATTCTTGTTAATCCTGTAAATCTTGGAATCTTGTGACAAATGGGCGAATGTTCCTTTCGCAGCTTTTTTTGTTAGATTCGTTCTAATTTTTTCATCCCTTGCCTTTCGCGAGGAGGCTTTGCTTGATGGCGTTGGCGCGTGCGAGAGCATCATCACCGAGGAAGGTGGCATGGCCCATTTTGCGGCGCTCGATGGCGCGCTTTTTGCCATACAAATGCAGGGCGGCAGAGCCATCGGCGAGAAGAGGTGTCCAGTCGGGAGCTTGTTCGATGGCGGGCCACATGTCGCCTAACAGATTTAGCATCACTGCGGGGGTGAGCAGACGTGTGGAGCCGAGCGGCATGTTGCAGACGGCGCGCAATTGTTGCTCGAACTGCGAGGTGGCACAGGCATCGATGGTGTGGTGACCGGAGTTGTGCGGGCGAGGTGCCATTTCGTTCACGAGCAAGGTCTGGTCTGCGGTGAGGAAAAACTCGACGCCCATGATGCCGATGTAGTCGAAGGCATTGGCGATTTTTGTAGCGATGTCTTGGGCTTGCTGGCGCACCGATTCCGCGAAAGGTGCAGGCGCGATGGTGAGATCGAGAATGTGGTGGCGGTGATGATTTTCGACGACATCGAAGCAACGAACTTCACCATCGGCATTGCGGGCGATCATCACCGAGAGCTCGGCTTGGAAGGTGATGAAGCCTTCGAGGATGGCGCGTGGTGCTTGAAATGCTTGCCAGACTTCTTGCGGATTTTCGTCGCCTTGGAGCTTGCGTTGGCCCTTGCCATCGTATCCGAAGGCGGAAGTCTTGAGCACACCAGGACCTGCGAGCTCGGCCATGGCGGCGGCGAGTTCTTCTGCGTTCGAGATGATCCAAAAGGGCGCACAAGGCACACCTTGGGAGCGGAGGAAATTTTTCTCCAACTCGCGATTGGCGCAGGTGGCGATGGCATGAGCCGACGGGCGAAGGGCCACGGCAGCCTCTACGGCATCGAGCGTGGCGCGAGGGATGTTTTCGAATTCAGCGGTGGCGACATCGGCAAGTTCGTTGAATTGTTGCAACGCGTTGAGGTCATCGAAAGGAAGCTCGATGACTTGATCGCAGAGTGCGGCGGCAGGAGCCTCAAGCCCACCGGACCAGACGAGGGTTTTGTAGCCCATGCGCTTGGCCTCCATGCAGAGCATGCGGGCGAGTTGTCCACCGCCGAGAATGCCGATGGTGCTGCCAGGAGAAAAAGATGAGGCGCTCATGTTAGATTCGGTTCAAGCAAGGGGAGGAAGGTCGGCATCGAGCACGGTTTGTGTCTGCTTGCTGCGGAAGGCGTCGAGTTTTTCGGCAAGTACGATGTCTGTAGTAGCAAGTTGGGCAATGGCAAATAGTGCGGCATTGATAGCGCCGGCCTTGCCGATGGCAAAGGTAGCGGTGGGGATGCCAGCGGGCATTTGCACGATGGAGAGCAGCGAGTCGATGCCCTTGAGTGTTTTCGATTCCACAGGGACGCCCAGCACGGGAAGGGGAGTCATTGCGGCGCACATGCCCGGAAGGTGTGCGGCACCACCGGCACCCGCGATAATGACTTTAAGTCCGCGATCTTTGGCGGAACTAGCGAAATCATACAGTTTCTGTGGTGTGCGATGCGCGCTGACCACTTGAGCCTCCCAAGCGACACCGAAGTCTTCGAGGGTTTTGGCTGCATGCTCCATGGTGGGCCAGTCTGAGGTGCTGCCCATGATAATGCCGACGATTGCTGTATTGCTCATGTGGGAAAGGGAGATCAAATCATGAGTTGCGTGGGCAATCAAGACAGAAATGAGAAAATGGTTTCGTCTGCTTTGTTCCGCCTATCAGCAACTGCTGTGGGTTTTTGCGGATGTCAGTTTAACTCCAAGGAGAACGATCGCGCATTGCTTGTGGTGAGCTGCCCGTGTTGCGCTTGAACCATTTCGAGAAATGCGAGAGATGCTTGAAACCGAGATCGATGGCTACGGCCTTGATGCGAGTGTCCGGTTGGCGGAGTCGGCTTTGTGCGTGCTCGATGCGCCAGCGATCCCAGAGTTGGTGAGGAGTGGCTTGGAGTTCTTGGCGAAAAAGGCGAATGAGATGATTGGGGCTGATGGCAACCTCGGAAGCAATTGCATCTAAGGCCAGAGGCTCGGCAAGATCGCGGGCGTGGAGTAAATCGAGCGCCAAGCGAACGCGCTCATCGATGCCGAAGTGGCCCGAATGTCTTATGCCGCGGGCTTCGAGAACAGCGGCAAGCTCGCTGAGCCAATCGCAGAGCAGGAGCTCGATGCGGAGAAAGCAGCGCAAGTCGGCGCGGTGCTCACGCAGATCCCAGGTGCCCGGTGCGAGTTCCATGACGGCGTTGAGAATGGGGCGCACTTTCTCTTCGAGGCCGGGTGCATCATGGGCATCGATCACCATGCTGAGTCCATTTTCATAGAGGTGGGAGCCATCCGGCCAGCGGGCCTCGAAGGCGATGGATAGCAAGCGGGCATCCCGTGAAAATGTTTGCACGCGGGTGCCGGGTCTGACGATGAGCCATTGTCCAGGCTGGGCGGTGTAGGATTTCCCATCGTGTTCGACCTGAGCCCAGCCCTCGCGAACGAGCCACGCGGCGCTGTTGGTGAAATCCGTGAAGCGGAGTGTGGGTGCGGAAGTGGGACGCGTACCGTCGGCTACGTGGCGATTGTGGCACCAGAGTAGATGGACTTTGAGATTTAACCAATTACGGTAGACCATAAGACGAGGGTTTGCGTGGGTTTTACACGTTGAGTCAATCAGCGTGCATGTAATGTATAACACAATGTCTAAATCTTGCAACTGGAAAAAGATGACAAAGGGCCAAGTGTGCAGCATGGTGGTGCTTGATATGAGTGCAAAGAATGATGGAAAATTTTCACAGATGATCAAAAGTCGGTGGCTCGCGACGTGGTTGCTTTGCGTTGCTGTTTGGGCGTTTTCCCCAGTATATGCGGAGCAGAAAAGTTTCCGCCCTGGGAGGCCGTGGCTGGATACGAAGGGTGAGCACATCAATGCACATGGATTCAACATCGTGAAGCATGAGGGAATGTACTACTGGTATGGATCGCATAAAATCGAAGGTAGAACGGAGTCGGAAAAAAACGAGGCGGGGGTGCGTTGCTATGTGAGCAAAGATTTATTGAACTGGGAGAACTCGGGGCTGGTGTTTTCCGTGACAGCGGCGGGTCAGCACGAAGATGTGGCAAAAGCGGGAATTTTGGATCGTCCCAAAGTGATTTTTCATCAGAAGAGCAAGACCTTTGTGATGTATTTTAAGCTCTATCCAGCAGGAGCTGCGGGAAATACGGTGGGCACTGACGTTGCGTATGTAGGGGTGGCTACTTCGAGCAAGGCATTGGGGCCATTTGTCTATCAAGGGAAATTTACTGGAGCTGCTAGCACTAACGGATCTGGTGATTTTGCGATTGATCAGGATGAAAAAGGAGTGGTCTATCACGTGGCAGTGCGCAAGCCTGACAAAGCATTGGTGGTGGGTCGCATGTGCGATGATGGCCTTCGGCCCGTGGGAGATTATCAGGTGATGGAGGGAATCACGGCGGCAACCGAAGCACCGGCTTTGTTTCGGCGAAAAGGAAAAATTTATTTGTTAGGATCTGGCAGCACGGGCTGGAAGCCGAATCCGGCGCGGATGTTTGTGGCGAATCAAATCACTGGGCCTTACCGTGCACTGGGCAATCCATGTGTAGGAGTGAATCCGCACAACAAACTTGGAGAGGACAAGGCCTTTGGTGGGCAGAGCACATTTGTGATGCAAGCACCGTGGAGTGCGGATGAATGGATTGCGATGTTTGACATCTGGAATCCTGAAGAGCCGATCAAGGCGAGCTACATTTGGCTGCCCTTGCGATTTGTCAATGACAATCCAGTGATTCGCTGGCAGAACGACTGGAAGCCGGGAGCGGCATTGAGTCAAGATGAACCCCTGAAAGGTGCGCCCGTCAAGCGCGACGCGCATTTGATCGCGCTCAATCAAGTGGGCTATCAGCAAGGCAAGCCGATGCGTTTCACGGCACCACTTACAGAAGATGGTTGTGCCTTTCAGCTGCGTCCTGCTGCGGGAGGCGAGGCTGTATTTTCTGGCGTCATTCGCGGCAAGGTCGGGGATTTTTCCGCCTGTGATGTAGCGGATGGAGAATATGTCATCGAGATTACAGGCGGTCCACTGAAGCCAGGAAAAAGTGATGTTTTCTTGATTGGTAAAAATTTGTGGAAGGATGCGTATTGGCAGGCGGCGGTGGATTTCTTGATCGATTCTCGATCTGTGGTGGGGACGCATCCGAGTGCCTTTGGTGGCTGTCCTTGGCGCGATGGCACTTACTATGATGCCATCTTGCCTGCGTTGGTATTGTTCCAGCGTGCTGATCCCGCGCGCATTGCGGCTATGCCAAGACAGATCGATTGGCATGCGGAGAAAAAACGTGTGCTTGGACCGGACTTCAAGTTCGATGCCAAAAATCCATGCAGCGAGGGCGTGATGGACTCGGTAAGAAAATACTACACCGAGATCGAACCGCCCGCTGGCGATGCGCCTGACGTGGTGAAGTTGATCCACTGGGGCGCGGGATTTTATCTCGTCAATCCGGCGACAAAAGACCCGAGCCAAGATCCTGATCCACGGAAAATCCATGCGCAAACCGTGGAGCAGGTGGCCTATGTAGTCTGGGCGTGGCCCTCATTGAAGCAGTGGTTGCCGCGCTCGTTTTATGAAAAATGCCTGGCCTTTTGTGAAAAAAATTGGGCTCCTTCGTTAGA
>JBIIAI010000303.1:0-2602 GCA_044239965.1 Akkermansiaceae bacterium | reverse complement strand
CCATGGTTTGGGGGAGCCCACGCAGCGAAGCATGCTCAAGCATTTCCGCGCAAAAATCCGTAGCCATGATCTGCAGATCGGGGCATGTCTCCTGAATCTCCAGCGCGAGATCTCCGGTGCCGCTCGCCACATCGAGAAGATTTTTGCTTTTCCATGAGCGGATTTTCCAAGCAACTCGTTTGCGCCACCAAATGTCCATGCCACCACTCATCACGTGGTTGGCCATGACATAACGATCGGCGATACGCGCAAAGGCGTCTTTGACATAAACAGCATCGGGCACGCCGATGGGTAGCGCAGGGGGACGGGTTTGGCAACTCTGGATGATCAACTTCTGGCAATTGACGAGGAAATCTGGCGCATCGCAGAAATCTGACTTGATTTTCATCACAAAATATCCAGCCTGTGTGCCGAGAATATCATGAGCCTTCCGATCCATACCCATGCCGACCGCGGCACCGCCATCAAAGCCGTAGCGCAAGAAATCGCCACCTTGGTCCGCACCAAACCAAATGCCGTGCTGGGACTGGCCACTGGAGCCACGCCGATTCCCTTGTATGAGGAATTGGTCCGCTTGCATCGTGAGGAGGGGCTTTCTTTTGCGCAGGTCACAAGTTTCAATCTGGATGAATACCAAGGCATTCCGCGTGATCATGCCGAGTCGTATTGGACCTTCATGCATCAGAATTTTTTCGATCATATCGACATCGACCCGAGCCGTATCAATCTGCCCGGCTCGCAAGTGCCCGCAGAGGAGATGACTTCGCATTGTGCCGCCTACGAGGCAAAAATTGTTGCCGCAGGTGGGATCGATTATCAAATCCTTGGCATCGGTCGCACGGGGCACATTGGTTTCAATGAACCTGGCTCGCCCGCGGACTGCATCACCCGCGAGATTCACCTCGATGAAATCACCCGGCAAGATGCTGCACCGGCTTTTGGTGGCATCGAGCACGTGCCAACCAGTGCCATCACCATGGGCTGCGGCACGATTTTGGCGGCAAAAAAAATCGCACTCATGGCCTTCGGTGAAAAAAAAGCCGAGATCGTGCGCAAAGCTCTGCAAGAGCCCATCACCGATTTGATCAGCGCGAGTTTTCTCCGCAATCATCCGAACGCAGCCTTCCACCTCGATCCCGAGGCGGCATCGGCTTTGTGAGTGTTGGTCAACTGTGGGTGGATTCTCATGCTCGCAAATCCTGCTATTTCTTTTGCATTTTTTCTATTTCCTTGACTCTCAGCGCTCCCCCCTGTAACTTATTGGAAAGTGAGCAAAGATTTGCACAAGTGTTCCCAGTTATGCGCCACACGAATTCTCGTGTTGTTTGCATACTTGGTATCGCAAATGCCATTCGTGCCACTCTTCGCTGCGGCGCTGGCCCTCTCTGATGGTGGGCATCGTGTGCAGATTCAGCAAATCGCAGGGAGCACGGAGATTGTGCTGGCACATGATGTTCAGCGGTCTCAAGTAGACACTTCTGCAATCAGAGTGAATTGTGAACAAGGTGACAAGATTCAAACTCACCCAGATCACCACATCCACTTTCAGCAATCCGAACAAAGTGATTTATTAGTTCAAAAAACTACGGTTGAGATACGGCGGGCGCAAGTTGACTCGGGCGATTTTTTTCAAGTATGGTGTGAGTCCTATTCGCGCCTATTGGTTTACAATGAGGAGTGGCGTGATCTGCGCATTCGGGTAGGCGAACAAAGTTTTTCTTACCCAGAAAAAATTCAAGGATTGTCGAGCACTGTGATGCTTGTCTGATCAAAGTCGTATGAGCCTATGGATGCTCATGCGCGCGTGTTATATCGATACTCAAATCGAGAACACATTGTGGATGAACATGCAAAGGCTCTGTCTTCATGAACGATGCCAGTATCGCTAATGGTAATTTGAACAAAATCCACATCAGCTCAAGCGGTCCGAGTCGCTATTTCCGACTGGCTCATCCCTAAGTTTCTGCCTATTTTGGAAAAAACCGATACAATTTCATATGAAAACCACACAAGTGAATCCCATTTCTACACGAGCAGATGTGAGTCCCATGACCTATACGCTGCTCATTCCATCACTGCTATCGTTGACGCACCAAGCACATGCTTGGGAAAAGCCTGAGGCACAGCGCTATGACTTTAGCTATCAACTCTATCAGGAGGCAGATGACCGCATTCGCATTGAATCGTATTACTTGCGTGGTGACGTTGATTTGGATGCAGATACCTCATTCCGTTTTCAGTATCTGCGTGATGCGATTAGTGGTTCTTCTCCCTCAGGTGCTTTGCCCGGTGGACTTCAGCCATTTCTTGCAGACGTGGAAGATGTGCGCTACGGCATCATGGGAGCGCTCTCCAGACAGTTCGGTGATCATCGTGTGGAGTTAGAACTCTCGCGCAGCAGTGAGGAAGATTATTTATCCTACGGCTTGGCCCTGAGTGACAAGTGGGAGCTGAATCAGAAAAATACGTCGCTGACGTATGGGCTCAATTTTCTCAATGATGATGTCACCGTCTATGGACTAGCTGATCAGGATAAGAAAAGTTATGATTTGTTCGCAGGTGTGACGCAGTTGATTGATAAGAACACGTATGTGTCGATGAA
>JBIIAI010000039.1:0-23518 GCA_044239965.1 Akkermansiaceae bacterium | reverse complement strand
GCTTACCGATCTATTTGGGAGGCTTACCGATCTATTTGGGAGGCTTACCGATCTATTTGGGAGGCCTACCGATTCGTTAAGATGGGCTGCTTATGCGTTTGGAGAAAAAAGTATTGTGTAGCTACGACAAAAAACGCGCTCTCAGTGATGAGAGCGCGTTGATTTGAGTTGGGGCGGACTGAAGTCCGCGCTCCATTACTTGCGCAGGGCTTCTTCGCGGGCCTTGGCTTTGGCGATCACGTCGTCGGAGACGTTGCGTGGGCAAGCGAAGTAGTGGCTGAATTCCATGGAGAACTGGCCACGACCGGAGGTCATGGTGCGCAGGTCACCGATGTAGCCGAACATCGCGCTGAGGGGAGCCTCGGCTTTGATGCGAACGCCAGTTGGGCCGCTCTCTTGGCTCTTGATCATGCCGCGGCGACGGTTGAGGTCACCAATGACGTCACCGACGTTGGCATCGGGTGTGAAGACATCGATTTTCATGATCGGCTCAAGAATTTGTGGGCCGGCTTTGAGCATCGATTGACGATAGGCTGCTTTGGCAGCGATTTCGAACGCGAGTGCTGAGGAGTCAACGGCGTGGAATCCACCATCGATGAGCGTGACTTTGAAGTCAAGGCAAGGATAACCAGCAAGTGGGCCTTTGTGGATCGAGGTTTTGAAGCCTTTTTCGACAGCGGGGATGTATTCCTTCGGAACGTTACCACCGACAACTTTGGACTCGAACACAAAACCTTCACCTGGCTCAAGAGGCTCGATGGTGTAGGAAATTTTCGCGAACTGACCAGAACCACCCGATTGTTTTTTGTGGGTGTATTCGTCTTCGATCGACTTGGTGATGGTTTCACGGTAGGCGACCTGTGGGGCACCAACGTTGACTTCCACTTTGTGCGTGCGCTTCAGAATGTCGATCTTGATGTCGAGGTGAAGTTCGCCCATGCCTTTGAGAATCATCTCATTGGTTTCCTCGTCGGTTTCAACGCGGAAGGATGGGTCTTCTTGCACCATCTTACCAATAGCGGTAGCGAGTTTCTCGGCGTTGGCCTTGTCTTTGGCGGCAACGGCGATCGAGATAACGGGATCAGGGAATACCATCGGCTCGAGGGTGGCTGGATTTTTCTCGTCGCAAAGGGTGTGACCTGTCTGGACGTTTTTCATGCCGACGATGGCAACGATGTCACCAGCTTGAGCGATGTCTACTTCAGTACGGTCGTTGGCGTGCATTTCCACCATGCGGCTGATGCGCTCGGTTTTACCAGTGAAGGAGTTGAGGATGGTGTCGCCTTTTTTGATCGTGCCGGAGTAAATCCGTGTGAAGGTCAATGCGCCGAACTTGTCGTCCATGATCTTGAATGCAAGACCGCGGAAGGGTGCGCTGGCATCGATGATCGCAAATTTACCTGTTTCGTTGCCCTCGAGGTCCACTTCTGGTTGTGGCTTCACTTCGGTGGGGTTAGGCAAGTAGTCAACGACAGCATCGAGAACAACTTGTAGGCCTTTGTTTTTGAAGGAAGAACCGCAATAGGTGGGGAAGAAGGAAAGGTTGATGGTGCCTTTGCGGATGCAACGCTTGATTTCATCCATGGTAGGCTCTTGACCTTCAAGGAAACGCTCCATGATGTCGTCGTCTTGCTCCACAGCAGTTTCGATCAATTCTGCACGGAATTGTTCGACTTTCTCGACCATGTCGGCAGGAACGTCTTCGATTTTGAAGTTCTCAGGCTGTCCGGATTCATCCCAGATGTGGGCTTTGCGGGTGAGGAGATCGACCACACCAACGAAAGCACTCTCGGTGCCGATGGGCAGAACCATCACGAGTGGCTTGGCGCCAAGGATGGTTTTGACTTGGTTGACAACGCGGTAGAAGTCAGCACCGATCCGGTCGAGCTTGTTGACGTAAATGATCCGGGAAACTTCCGAGTCGTTCGCGTAGCGCCAGTTGGTTTCGGATTGTGGCTCAACACCGCCGGAACCACAGAATACGCCGATGCCGCCGTCGAGAACTTTCAACGAACGATACACCTCGATGGTGAAGTCAACGTGACCAGGGGTGTCGATGATGTTAAACTGATAGCCTTTCCAGAAGCAGGAAGTCGCAGCGGACTGAATGGTGATACCACGCTCAGCTTCTTGTTCCATGAAGTCCATGGTGGACTCGCCGTCGTGAACCTCACCGAGTTTGTGAATTTTACCTGTGAGCTTGAGAATACGCTCGGAAGTCGTAGTTTTTCCGGCGTCCACGTGAGCGAAAATGCCGATGTTGCGATATTTAGTGAGGTCCTTCATGAAGATGGGAATGTCAGTGTTTCGGGATGCGCTACCAAAGCGCGGGCGCATGTTTCAGCGTATTTTGGGCAAATGATCAACAGAAATAAGACAGTTTTTCGCGATTTTTCTGTTTCTGACTTGCGCGAACGGATTTCGAGGCGATTATCATCCCCGCTGGAACACAGCAAAACTTCATTATGGCACAATCGACATTACCCGCACTAGGATACGACTATAACGCTTTGGAACCGCACATCGACGCTCGCACGATGGAAATCCACCACAGCAAGCATCATCAAGCATACATCACCAATCTCAACAACGCTGTTGCTGGGAAAGCTGGGCTGGAGGAAAAATCCGCCGCTGAGCTGATCGCCGATCTTTCGGTTGTGCCGGAGGATATTCGTGGTCCCGTGCGCAACAACGCAGGTGGTCATGTGAACCACAGTCATTTCTGGGAAATCATTGCTCCTGGTGGTGCAAAAGCTCCCGAGGGCGATCTTGCCGCCGCAATCGATGCCGCTTTCGGCTCGTTTGACGCATTCAAAGAAGCATTCGCCAAAGCTGGCGCTACACGTTTTGGCTCGGGCTGGGCGTGGTTGGTAGTCAAAGGCGATGGCACATTGGCCGTGACCTCGACTCCAAACCAAGACAACCCGCTGATGGGCGCACAGGCTGGTTGCTGCGGCAACACGCCAATCCTCGGACTGGACGTCTGGGAGCATGCTTACTACTTGAACTACCAAAACCGTCGCCCTGATTACATCGCGGCATTCTGGTCGGTCGTGAACTGGACCAAAGTAGGAGAAAATTTCGCTGCGGCGAAGTAATCATTCCTTACATACGAAAAAAGCGACTTCGCGTGATGCGGAGTCGCTTTTTTGTTATGCACAATCAACGCTTGCGATGAAGGCAGAGCATAGCGAGAAGAAGCGCGAGCAGACTGGTAGTCGATGGCTCGGGCACGGAACTGCCCTTGGAAAAGCCACTGGCTACGGAGTTTGAGACTCCTGCGGGCATCGGCAGGACTTGGCGCTCGGTTTTTTTCGAGTCGGCATTATTTTCTGCGAGAGTGCGTGGCGTTTCATCGATGGCCAAAAACGAGGTGTATTCAGTGAGCAGCGAGTATTTCAGTCCTAGGTCGCGGATTTCATCACGAATTTCTTGCGTGTGCATGCCGAGTGATTGGTAATCGCCGAGATGGCGCACTCGCTCGCGGGCCCAGAGTATGGGCAGGGCAGGGATGTTTTGGCACTCTGCCGGCACCTCTTTCAGATCGACGATTTTTTCATAACGTGAACCGTCTGCCTGCATGCCGCTAAGGATCAATTTGCCTTGTTGGTGATGACGGAGTTTTCCCGTAATCGCGATGGGGCGCTCGGCGAAAAGGTCGCGCACACTAGCAGGTTCAGCATCGATGATTTCGTTGTCTTCGGCGCGCAGGGTGATGTTGCTGAGCACGGGCGAGGTCGAGTAGGCCACGAAACGTTTGACCACGGCTTCTGCTTCTCCAGGCTGGGTGACGATAAATGGTTCGCCTTGACCACAAGAAGCCATGCCCTCGATCAGGTGCCGATTGACGGAGCCACCGATGCCGAATGCATACAAATTGCAGAGGTGCAGATTTTCTCGGATTAAGTGAAATGCCTCGGATTCAAAGTTGATGTAACCATCGGTGATGACAATCATCGAACGCGAGCGGGCATCGTCATCGTCGCGATGACTCAAGGGGGCGTAGGCGCTGCGCAATGCTTGCACGAGTTCGGTACTACCACCACTCGGAGCTCGCTCCATCCAGCGAATGGCTTTTTCGATGTTCTCATGGGTCGCGGGCGTAGGTGACTCGGAAAACGTTTGGCTGTTTCCTGCAAAAAGCGAGATCGAGAAGCTATCGTTGGCATTCAGTGAACCTAACAGTTTTCTCATCAGTTGGTATGAAGTGTCTAGCGGAAATCCTAGCATCGAGCCCGAAACATCGACCACAAAGTGATAGTCGCGTGGGTTGATTTGATCTTTCACGACACGTGCAGGCGGTTCGATTTGGAGCAAGAAGGTATTTTCTTTTTCGCCGTGATGGAGCAGGACACCTGAGTCGATTTGATTTTTGCTCAAGCGCCAAACGACGATGACATCGCGATTGGCATCTTCTGCGGAATGCAGTTGAAAGCTTGCTTGCTGTTTGGATTTCCAATCGATCGCGCCCTTGTGATTGAGACACTGCAATTCGGCAAGGTCAAGCGCACTGCGCACTTGGAGATCGAGCGAGAAATTTGATACTGGTGCTTCACCTGCGCTGAGGTGAGGATTGGCCGACCACGACTGCTGATTGCTAGAGTTCTGGGGATCTTGTCCGCCATGGGTGTAACGAGGTCCGACGACAGTGGGGAACACCCATTGATAGAGTCCTTGTTCAGGGATGATCGACTCGCTGTATTCAAGAGTGATCGTGACTTGTTCTCCGGGGAGAATATTCGCCAACGACATTTGAAATACGTTAGGCCGCTGCTGTTCCAGAAGCGATGCTGCTTTGTTTTCGAGTTTGGCCTTGGCGAATTCCTGTTGTGCTTGCTGTTTCTCGCGGATCACTGCGCGGGTGATGCGCTCGCCGATTTTCATGGTCATGCCGTGAACGGCCGCGCGAGTGGAGCCGGGAAAAACGTATTCGGCGTGAATTGTTTGATTGCCGGTATTGGCGTAGGTTTGCTCGACGGTGACATGGGCGATGATGCCATCAATGCGAGCGTTTACGACTGTGTTCTTGAGAGGCATAACTTCTCCCGCAGTGTCTCGTGACGTATGCACTTGAAGATAGGGCGCCAAGGTTTTGTCCTCACTCGTTTCAATAGCAAAGACCCGCTGAGCGAAGAACAAGGCCGTGTAAACGGTGACGAAATAGAGAATGCGTGCGAGCGTTTTCATGATGGAATGTTGTTGGTTACGGGAGCAGAGAACAATGGCCGTATGAAGAACTGATGAAGACTCCGTGAGAAGTTGGTGATTTTTTGATTTTCTCTCTGAAAGATCATGTAATCCAATCAGGTATTTTGTGTTGGTACATAAACCCATTATCATGAACACAACCACTCGACGCAATTTCCTCTTGCAAACCGGTATCGGCATTGGCTCGGCACTTTTTGCAGGTCCTTCCATCATCCGCGGGCAAAATCTCAATAGCAAAATTCAACTGGCATGCATTGGCGTGGGCGGGAAGGGTTCGAGTGATGTGACCGAAAATGCGGCAACCGGCATGCAAGTCGTGGGACTCTGTGATGTGGATGCAAACTTTCTGAAAAACATGTCGCAGAAGTTTCCTGATGCTCGCACCTTCAAAGATTTTCGACAAATGCTCTCAAGCATGGAAAAAGAAATCGATGCAGTAACGGTATCGACGCCTGACCATTTGCACGGTGTGGCTAGCATCATGGCCATGAACATGGGCAAGCACGTCTATTGCCAAAAACCACTGACGCAAACGGTTTGGGAGTCGCGCATGATGCGCAATCTCGCAAAAGAAAAAAAGGTAGCCACGCAAATGGGCAATCAAGGCAGTGCCGCACCGGGCTTGCGTCGGGCTGTGGAAATCATCGATGCGGGAGTGATCGGCAAGCCGCTCGAACTGCATGTTTGGTCGAACCGCCCGATCTGGCCACAAGGCATGGATCGTCCTGCTGGCGAAGATCCTGTGCCTGCACATCTTGATTGGGATCTGTGGCTCGGGCCTGCTGCACATCGCCCTTTCAAAGAAAAAATCTATCATGATTTCGCCTGGCGTGGTTGGACGGAATTTGGCACCGGTGCTCTCGGTGATATGGCGTGTCACGGTGTGAACATGCCTTTCCGCGCGCTCAAGCTGGGGTATCCGACACGCATCGAATGCGAGATGGCATCGCGCACATTTGCTGAATCCTATCCGCTCACATCGCGCGTGCGCTTTGAGTTCCCCGAGCGCGATGGCTTGCCGCCGTTGAAGTTTTGGTGGTATGATGGCTCACCGGCTGGATCCATTTCTCCACTGCGTCCGCATCCTGATCTCTGCTTCGAACTGCTCGCCACGTATGGGAAAATTCCTGCGAGTGGCTGCTTGATCATTGGCGAAAAAGGCAAATTGTTCTCGCCTGATGACTATGGCTCGAAATCACTCATCGCACTCAAGGAGGAAAAAACATTCACCGCGAGTGAAGAGCACGAGGCCTGCAAAGCCGTTGCCGAATCGATCCCACGCTCACCAGGGCACCAGCAAGAATGGTTCGACATGATCTCAAGCGGCAAGCCTGCGTATTCCAACTTCGACATCGCAGCTTACCTCAACGAAATCATTTTGTTAGGCAGCATAGCGCAACGTTTGGGTGAGGGGAATGTCATTGATTGGGATGGACCTAACATGAAATCCACCAACCTCGCTGCGGCGACTGCGCTTGTGAAACGTGACTACCGCGCAGGTTGGGAACCTAAGATCTAACAACTTGTGTTTTATTGGCGCAGGATAAAAATTCCTTTTTTGCTGCCCACTGCGACATCCAGCTTGCCATCGCGATTCATATCGGTGGCAAGCACATCACAACCGACACCGCCATCCTGCTCGATTACGCTCGATTGCCAATCGATGCCGCTTTTTCCTTCGCTTGGCTTGCGATTATAAAACACCACTGTTAGCGCTGGATCGAGTGAACCTGGGTCTTTATCAGCATGCGCCCAGAAGCGTTTTCCGGTGACAAAGTCCATGCGACCATCTTGATCGAAATCACCAGTCGCTAGCGCGTGGAGCTGGCTAAACTGCAAGCCATCAGCAGATTTCTTGGTGCCATCCGCTGGCAAAATCTCGTGATAAGTCATGGCAAATCCTTTGTCCTTGCCGGCGCTTTCATACCATCCAAGTCCGTAGCCGTGACCATCCAGACTGGTGACGATGTCGTTGTCGCCATCTTGGTCAAAATCATGCACCAGCATCTGCGAGCCGCCGCGGCATTTTTGCGAGAGTTCATGATACTTCCATTCGCCTGGCAAGGTTGCGGGTTGCTCATACCATCCGTCTTTTTCGACGATGTCTGTTTTGCCGTCGCCATTGAGATCACCAGCACCAAGACCATGAACATAGGGGCCATCGGAACGCTTGCCTGATACCGCCGTGAAGGTCCATGGCTTAGTCACATTGCTCCAATCGGCGCTGTAGTATCCAAAGCATCCTTGGCTCATGCATACGATCTCTTTTTTGCCATCACCTGTCACATCAATCCATATGGGACTCTCCGTAGAGGCCTCAGTGATGATCACGTGCTTCTGCCAGTCGCCATCGGTCTTGCCTGGATTTGGATAGAGGCTGATTTCTTTTCCAGGCCAGCCGACCATAATGATGTCATTTGTTTTATTGCCATCCACATCCTCGGCAAATGTTAAAAACGAGTCCTTAGCGTACTCAGCAATCGGATAGATTTGACCTGGCCGAAATTTCACCGCCGTTGTAAAATCCGGACCCTTATACCAAAGGTGCCCCGCGACCAAATCGATCACGCCATCGCCATCGATGTCTGTGGCTGCAACACCCTCGGTCACGAAGTCCTTGCTGATGATTTGTTTTTTCCAACCAATGGCTGGCACGGTGGCGCACAATGCGATGCCTAGCAAGCTGGCTGGGACGAGGGCATGGAGCGGGAGTTTGTTCGTTTTCATATGGGATTTTTTGTTAGAGAATGCGAGGGAGAAAAAGGGCGAGTATCACAATGATGATAAGGCATAATAGATCGAGCGCAATACCATTCCGTAGCATGTCACGCTGACGCACCATGCCTGTGCCGAAGACGATGGCGTTCGGCGGCGTGCCCACGGGGAGCATGAAAGAGCATGACGAGGCCAACGCGATCGGGATAACCAAGCTGGCCGCGCTGAAGCCGAGCTCCGAGGATACTGAATGAAATATCGGCACTAACAGCGCGGCACTCGCGGTATTACTTGCGAGTTCACCACTGAAGATCACGAAGGCGATGATCGCGATCAAAATGAACACCATCGGCCAGGCATCGATGCCATCAGACAGCACGCGCGCTAAGTAGCTGCTTGCACCCGTGCGGTTGAGCATTTCGCTGAGAGAAAGTCCTCCGCCAAAGAGAATCAGCACGCCCCAATCCGTGCCGTCATCGATATCACGCCAACGCACTACGCGAAAATAGAGAAGAAGAAAAACTGCAGCGAGAGCAATGATGGTATCGATCGCACCGCCGATACCTAAGGCCTTGCTAATCCAAGAACCGAAAATCCAACAGAAGGCCGTGAGTAGGAAAATGATCAGCGTCGCGATGCGATGCCAATTGAACACAAATGTTTGCTCCTCGACCTCGATGCGCAAGCCTTTGACAGGTCGGCAAATCCGATAGAGAACAAATACCATCAGTGGCAGAAGAATGATCACGCAAGGGATGCCGAATTTCATCCACTGCGCGAAATTCAATCCAAGCTTCGCCGCAGCGATGCCATTCGGTGGACTGCCAATGATGGTTCCTAAGCCACCAATACTGGATGCATAGGCAATGCCTAACAAAAGAAACAACCCGTTGCGCGCTTTGTCGCCGACCAATCCCGCTTTATGAATGATACCAAGAGCTACAGGAAGCATCATCGCAGTGGTTGCGGTGTTGCTCATCCACATCGATAAAAACGCAGTGCAACAGAATAAAAGAATACACACCGGAAGAAAGCGCCCGTTGCCAAGGGTTATGAGCTTGCGTGCGATCCAGAGATCGATTTTCTGATAGGACAAGGCCGATGCCAGCGCGAAGCCACCAAAGAACATAAAGATCAGCGGATCCGCAAAAGGCAACAAGGCCGTTTTGATATCGCTGACGCCCATGATCGTCGCCAGCAAAGGCATGAGCAACGCGGTCGCGGCTAAGGGCATGGCTTCGCTCAACCACAGAAATGCAATGCAAGTGAGAATGCCGAGTCCGATCGAAACTTGTCGCGCATCCAGATCCGTTGATACCGTCTGCTGCACATGTCCCGGCATCCAGTATAGAACCGCGACCATCATTGCAATGCCCACCAGCACCAACCACGTTCGCTTACGCCGAAAAAACGGCGAAAACATATCGGTATGATGAATGTCCTCATGTGGATACTCGCTATCAAGGAACGATGGTTTATGCGGTGGTTCTTCGTCCATCCTAATACGCGATACGCTGCGGCAATTGTTGATATTCCTCTGCTAAAACGAGTGCCTCTGCCCGCAGCAGTTCGGTTGAAGCGATTTTTCGCTGCTCGGGATGCTTCGCAAATTCTTCAAAGATGAAGGTGTCATCAAAGCCAATGGCGGCAGCATCGGAAATCCGAAAACCATAATAGATGCGGTCGAGCCGAGCCCAATGAATGGCTCCGAGGCACATCGGGCAGGGTTGACCAGTCGTGTAAATGTCGCAACCTTGCAGTGAAAAAGAATCGCGGCGCGCGCAGGCATCGCGAATGGCGCTGATCTCACCGTGAGCAGTGGGGTCTTTGCTGGAAACTACTTGGTTCCAGCCCTCGCCAATGATTTCTCCATGTCGCACAATGACCGCACCGAATGGTCCACCCTGGCCTTCGTTCATGCTTTTGCGAGCCAAGGCAATTGCGCGGCGCATGAAATCTTCTGGCGAGTGAACCATGAGCGAGAATCAATGATTGAAGATGAATTCCTTCGAGTTCAGGATCGACCAGAAGATGTCATTGAGAATTTCGCGTTTTTCTTTCTCGTCTTTGCCCTTGGCGAGGAACTCGTTGAGATGTTTCATTTCGCCTTCTGTTGGTGGTCGACAAAGCGCACGCAGGTAGAGATGCTCAATGATCTCTTGATGTGATTTTTTCTCAGCCAACATCGGCTGGATTACCTTGCCTTGGTTGACGCGGTTGTGCGTGTTGTCGCCATTGAGCAAGTGTAGCGCTTGTGACAAGTTTGGCTCTAACTTGACTTCACAGGAGCAAACGGTTGCACGAGTGGCACGACCGAAGGTGGTCAGGAAATAGTTCGAGGTATTTCCATCGGCGATTTGTACGGCACGGGCCCCGAGCGGCAGTCCTTTGAATTTGTTTGGCGTGCCAGTCACTTGGGAAATGGCATCGAGCAAGACCTCAGCGCGAATCCGGCGAATAAGCGAATGGGAAAAATTCCGATCATCGGTGGCATTGGTCGCATTGGTGCGCGAGGAAAGCTGATAGGTGCGTGAGGTGCAAATGTCGCGCACGAGCTTTTTGATATCGAAGTTGTATTCGACAAAATGCTTCGAAAGCGCATCGAGCAGTTCTGGATTGGAGGCGGGATTGGTGATGCGCATGTCATCCACGGGATCGACGATGCCGATGCCAAAAAAGTGCGACCAAGTGATGTTCGCAACGTTGCGAGCAAACCATGGATTATCCGGAGCTGCGAGCCAGCCAGCTACGGCTTGACGGCGTGTTTGTTTGGTGAGGTCAGGCGCTGGGCCGCCGAGGAATTTGGGCGGCACAGGTTTTTTCGTCACCAAGTGCGGCACTTCGCCATCGCCATCGAATACGATACGCTCGCGTGGATCTTCGGCATTCTTACGTTTCACTTGGGCAAAGAATGAGGCAAAGCCATAGTAGTCTTCCATGGTCCAGCGGTCAAAGGGGTGATTGTGACACTGCGCACATTGAATGCGGGTGCCCATAAAGACCTGCGCGATGTTTTCCGTGAGCTTGAGCACGTCTTGCTCGATCTGGAAAAAGTTCGTCGCGGGTTGGGAAAAGGTGCCACCTTGTGAGCCAAGGATCTCACTAATGATTTGATTGAATGGCGTGTTGCTGGAGATGCGATCGCGCAACCAGTTGTAGTAATTCAATGCCGCTTTGTAGCTGACTTGCTTGGGTCCATCATTGAAGGTGCGGATCTGCAAGAGCTCCGCCCATTTCATGGTCCACATCTCGGAAAACTCCTTGCGAGCAATCAGACTATCGACCAAGGCTTCGCGCTTTTTCGGATTGGTGTCAGCAAGAAATGCAGCGCGTTCTTCAATGGTCGGCAGCTCACCAATGATATCAATGCTGGCGCGGCGCAGGAAGTCGATGTCTGAGCAAAGTTCCGAGGGAATGATACGCAGTTTGTTAAGCTTCGCAAAAACGGCATCGTCGATGTAGTTAAGCGATGGCACATCAGGTCGCACGTAATCCGTTTTCTCTGGAATCACAATGGCTTGCGTTCCTTCAGTGAAGGTGTGGAAACGTGCTAAAAGAAATGCTTCGCCGCGATTTTTGGAGGTAGCAACCCCTTTGTGGTAGTCGATGCTCGCCGAGTTATCATTCGACGAAGTGAAAGAGCAAAGATTCGTAACATCACGATCTGTGCCATCCGAGTAGGTAGCAGTGACGATCAGCGGCACCTTGATGTCTTTTCCTTTTAAGACAAATTCGGGCGGCTCCAGCTTGATGCCCGTGGGGTGGGGGATTTTGGTGTCGTCGTCAATGCCCGCACCATTTTTGATCCACTCCAGCATGATTTGATGGGCACTACTGCCCTTGGCGAAAAGTTTTCCTCCGGTGTGAGGCACATCGCCCACCGCCTTGGTGATCATTAAGGATTCATCGGGCAATGCGAGATTGATCCGACGCCCGGGAAGTTGCGTGGTGATATTGAAGTGATCTCCATGGGGATCGAAGCCATACAACGATAGGTGAAATCCATCCTTGCCGCTGGCAGCACCGTGACAAGAGCCCGAATTGCAACCTGCCGAAGTCAACACTGGCATGACATCAAGCTGAAACGATACGGGACGTGGCGCGGCAGCATTGACGACCGATACCGGCACTTTGTAGGAAAGACCACGATACTCGACGAGAAGTTCGGTGGCTCCGTCTTTCAAGGGCGTAAGCGTGGTATCTTTAATCTGCGCGATGCTAGGATCGGCAAGGGTGAGTTTGACCTGACGGGTGATATCGCGGGTAGCGGCATCATCGAAATAGGCGATGGCAATGAGTTTGTGGAAATCGGCATTGGTCTCGAGCTTGATTGCCTTGGGAAATGCCTCAATCTTCGTGATCGCAGGATCAGCGGGGGCATCATGCTTGGGCATGGCTTTTTTGTCGGCGGGAGCAAGAACCACTCCCTCGGGCCAAGGGGCTCCGGCTTTGATCCATTCGACCAAAGTATTGATCTCTTCTTCGGTCAATGGCTTGCCTTTGCCGTCAGGCGGCATGATGTCGTCGTCGTCATGGGGCAGCTTGACCCGCAAAACGATTTCCGATTTCTCAGGATTCTCCAAAAAAAGAGCCGGACCAGCATCTCCGCCTTCGAGCATCGTCTCGCGCGTGCTCATGTCTAGCTCGCCCTTTTTTTTGTCAGGATAATGGCAGCTCAGGCACTTTTCCTCAAGCAACTGCTTAGGCAACTCAGCTGCCTGCGCCAGAGAGCAGGCAGTGACAAGCATAAAAGAGAGAGCAAAAAAGGGTTTCATCAACTGAGAATTACGCAGAAAATTGGCCGATGTTTCATGGGTAGTGTAAAATTTTTTCATCAAATTCTCCATGTTCGCGCGAATGCTGGTTCCAAGACTCTGAATCCCATTCATGCCATGAGACTTGCGCTTGACGTGCCGCGCGTGGCTGTCAGTCTGGTGCGTCACCTTTCCGAGCTCAGCAAGCGTAGGAGTGGCATCAAGCGTTGGAAACATGATGAAAAAGGAACATGCCATAGGGATTTTGGTTACGGTTACGATCTTGTTTGGGATCTTTTTCCTCTATCCTGCATTCACGATTGTAGGCGAGGCATTTTGGAAAAAGGAAGGGGGATTGACCTTCGACTACATCGTCGCCGTTTTTCAAGATCCGGTTTATGTGGAAGGCTTATGGAATGCTTTTCTACTGGGCATTGTGAGTACGATCGTCACCTTGTTGATTTCATTCCCTCTGGCTTTGTTGACGCATCGGTATGACTTTGCCGGAAAAAAAATATTGAGTGTGTTGATCTTGATTCCGTTGATTCTGCCTCCTTTTGTGGGTGCGGTCGGGGTCAAGGAAATGCTTGGCGTGGATGGCTCACTGAACGCGCTTCTGATTCATTGGGGCATGATGGATGCCGCTCGGCCATTTGATTGGCTCGCAGAAGGGCGTTTTGCGGGCATCGTGATTATGAACGCGCTGCACCTCTATCCGATCCTCTATATGAACATTGCAGCGGCGCTGGCTAATCTCGATCCAGCCATGGAGCAAGCTGCGCAAAACTTGGGCTGCCCACCGTGGCGTCGATTCTGGAAAATCACTTTTCCGCTGGCCCTGCCGGGTGTTTTTGCGGGATCTTCGATCGTTTTCATCTGGGCATTTACCGAGTTGGGAGTGCCCTTGGTATTCGATTACGCTCGTGTGGCCCCAGTGCAAGTCTATGATGGCATCAAGGATCTCGGCGGAAATCCGCTACCTTACGCCATCGTTGCGATCATGCTGGTGATCTCGGCAGCTGTGTTCGCATTGTCGAAGTTGGTGCTCGGACGTTCACCGCTGGGCACGGCACCTCGGCCAAAAGGTCGGAGCAATGACATCGCGCTCAAGGGTGCGAAATCTTGGCTAGTCACGGGAGTGTTCGTTGCGATTTTTTTGATCGCATCTGTTCCACACATGGGTGTGATTTTTCTCTCGATTGCGGGTGATTGGTATCAGACGATTATTCCCGAGAGTCTATCGCTGCGACACTACGATGAGGCGCTTGGAAACTCATTGGTCGTGCCATCGATCAAAAATAGCCTGTATTATGCCTCGATGGCGACTCTCATCGACCTCGTGCTGGGTCTCGCGATTGCATGGGTGGTAGTGCGAAGCAAAATCCGTGGTCGAGGTTTGTTAGATGCGATGGTGATGCTACCACTTGCTGTCCCTGGATTGGTGATGGCTTTTGGATATCTGGCATTATCACAACCCGGAAAACCATTTGCAATTTTAGTGGGCGCAGATGGCAACCCGGCCTTGCTTTTGATTGTGGCCTACGCTTTCCGACGCTTGCCCTACATTGTGCGTTCCGCTGTTGCCGGTTTGCAGCAGAGTAATCCAGTATTGGAAGAAGCAGCGCGATCGATGGGTGCCACACCACTGCGGACCTTGCGAAAAATTTCCATCCCCTTGATCGGCGCCAACCTCGCGGCCGGGGCGATTTTAGCCTTTGCCTTTGCAATGCTGGAAGTCAGCGACAGTTTGATCCTCGCGCAGCAAACCGAGCATTATCCGATCACGAAGGCGATTTATACCTTGCTCAGCACTCTAGGCAATGGAGTGCAGCTTTCCGCAGCCCTCGGCGTTTGGGCGATGGTTTTCCTATCGGTCGCAATCATTGGTGCCGCTGTCATTGGAGGCAAACGTGGTGGGCTATTTAAGGTGTGATTTTTTTGTCCAAACGACGCGAGCCCATTCGGCCCCATTGATATGAGTGAACCATTCATCCGCATTCGCAATCTGCATCAAACCTTCGGCACACAGCATGTGCTGCGGGGGGTGAATTTGGATATTTATCGCGGCGAGACACTCGTTCTGTTAGGTGCATCCGGAGGAGGGAAGTCGGTCTTAATCAAGCATTTGCCTGTGTTGCTGCGCCCAACCGAAGGTGAGATTTTTGTGGGAGATGTGGAAGTTACGAAATTGCCCGAACGCGAGCTTGGTCCGACACGCAATCAGATTGGTATGATGTTCCAAGGCGGCGCACTGTTTGATTCGTTTACCGTTTTTGAAAATGTCGCGTTTCCTCTGCGTGAGGAATCGGACTTGAAGGATGCTGAAATTCGCAAACGGGTGAACGAGGCCTTAGAGATTGTGAAGCTGAGCGAGCATGGAGAAAAATTTCCATCTGATATATCGGGTGGCATGCGCAAGCGTGTGGCCTTGGCGCGTGCGGTGGTGAATGCACCAGCTTGCATCATTTATGATGAACCCCATGCTGGGCTTGACCCGATGACGGGCGATACGATTGATAAATTGATCAAAAAACTCCAGCACGAGCAAGGGATCACCAACATTGTGATCACTCATGAAATCCGCTCGGTCTTTCGCATCGCGGATCGTGTGGTGTTCATGAAGGAAGGACAGATTTATTGGATCGGCACACCGCAGGAACTCGAAGCCACCAAAGATCAGCTGCTGCGAGATTTCATCGAAGGCAACGCGCAGGATGATTGAGGCAATGGGACTGTGAATTTTACTCGTAGGGTAGGGGGATCGGTGCTACAATTTCTTCATGATTGTTGCCGCTGATACTGCTGCGTTGTTAGAGAAAATTGATGCGATGCCGCGGCCCTTGTGTCTGGTGCCGACGATGGGGGCCTTGCATGAAGGGCATTTGGCCTTGATTCATGAGGCGCGCAGGGTGGTGGGCCCAACGGGAACCGTGGCGGTGTCGATTTTTGTCAATCCGATTCAGTTTGATCGCAAGGAGGATTTGGAGAAATATCCACGGCCCTTGTCTGCAGATTTGGCGGCGTGTGAAGCGGCGGGTGCTGACTTGGTGTTCACTCCGGAAGCAGGACAAATGTATCATGCCGATCACAGCATCACGGTGTCGGAAAATCGTCTATCGAGCTTTCTCTGCGGCGCCTCAAGGCCTGGGCATTTCAGTGGTGTTTGCACCGTGGTGATGAAACTTTTCATGCTGTTTCGCGCGCAGAGCGCGGTGTTTGGCAAAAAGGATTTCCAACAACTCGCGATCATTAAGCGCATGGTGCGAGACCTGAACGTGCCGATCGAAATCATCGGTCATGCCACGATTCGCGAGGCTGATGGCTTGGCGATGTCATCTAGAAATGTGCGACTGAGCCCTGAGCAGCGGGCCGATGCTCCGATCATCCGTCGATCGCTGACAGCAGCGCGCGATTTGCTATCTCTCGGCGAACGTCAAGCCGAGCCGATCCTCGCTGCGGCCCGACATCATTTGGAAAAATCGCCGATGTTGAGTATCGATTATCTTTCGTTAGTCGATGCCGAAACGCTCGAACCCGTGGCAACGATTCGACGTCCTGCGATTCTTGCTACGGCTTGTTTTTACGAGAGCGTTCGACTCATTGATCACGTGGAGCTGTTGCCGTGAAGCACTGAATTTACTCGATCCGATGGGGATGGAAGCGGCTCATGTTGCCGGTGATGGGAGATGAGTCACCGCGTGCTGAGAGCGCGCAGCAATTGTCATCGACCATCCAAAGTCCCCACACGAAGTGTTTTGCATTCGCTTGAAACATCGGGGCGCGTTGTTGGTAAATCATGTCGGTGGATTCGGCTTCCCCGAGACCTTTCGCGACGATGAAATGGCGGTCATAGAGCGTGATGCCGCCGCCTTCGCGACCGAAGATTGGCTTCTCCACCCATTGGGTCGTGCCGTTTGATAAAAGCTCTTCGCGAGTTCGTGCGGCAGGCAAAAGCAGCGGGTGGCCAGGATTGAGCTCCCAGAGTAGGGGCAGGATTGCTTTGTTCGAGAGTAGCATTTTCCATGCAGGCTCGATGAAACGCGAGCGTTCTTGGCCGATGGCTGCAAAAAATGGTTCTTGAGCGAGCCATTCCCAAGGGTAGAGTTTGAAAAGTCGATCAATCTCACGTTCTTGCGTGTCGGTAAATCTTCCATCGGGAGAGAATCCGATTTCTGACATATCCATGAGTTGCACCTGCTTCCCCGCTTGTTCTGCGGTCTCGGCGAGGTAAGCGATGGTTTGACGATCCTCGGGAAGATCCCAAGCGCAAGCGAGGTGGATCAGTGGATCAGGCAGGGTGGCCCAGCGCTCGATGAGTGCTTCGTGAAGCGAGTTGAGTTGATCGGATTGCGGATAACAGTCCTTGAGCCAATCCCACTGAATCACGGCTGCCTCGAGAAGTGATGTGGGTGTGTCTGCGTTATATTCTAACAATTTTGGCGTGCCCGTGCCATCCCATGCGAGATCGAAGCGACCGTAGAGGGAAAAATCCTGACAGCCCCATGAGGTGTAAATCATCGATTGCAGGTGCTCTGGGACTCCCAGTTTATGCCACAAATCACGGCGAATGATTTGCTCGCATGCATCCAAACACAGGGCGTGCAGCTCATTGGCCGCAGCCTCCAAGGTCTCTGCGGCTTCTAACGTAAAGACGAGGTGCTCGTTTTCATTCCAGTAGGCATCCGTGCTATTGCCATGCCAGACCAGTCCTGATTCCTCAACGCGCTGAACCCAATTGCTCCGCACCTGGCTTGTTGCTAGGCGGATGGGGGAACTCTTCGAGTAAAAATTCATTCTACAATGCTTTCTCTGAATCTGTTAGCTTCCCCAAGTTGAGCGATTGCTCTGGCTGGTTCCGAAGCCACCGCGGACAGACGATCCTTGCGTGACGGGAGTGCCGCTGGCTTTGCTTTGTTGGACGAGTCGATTGTAGGCTGGGTTCGCCGCGGCGTGGGCGTTGACCATTTGGCGCTGTTGATTGACGTTTTGCTGCCAGCCTTGCTGGTTCGCCTGAGCGTTGCGAAAGCCTGCGCCGGGTGTGTATCCGCTGCGATTCCCTGAGAGCATCCAATACATCATAAGCATCGTGCCCATGCCGCCCATGCCATGATTGTGGTGATGGTGTGTGGCGGTGGGATTGCTTTCACTGCTTTGTCCGTTCGACTCAGTTAGCAATTCTTGTTCGCGCTCGAGGAGTTCTTCTACTTTGCGCAAGGCCTCGGCACTCGGGTGACTGACGGATACCGTGCAACGAGCGGGTTCTGCATCGAGCCATTCGCCATTCGCAAACCATTGGCCATCCTTTTCTTGACCATAGCGATAGGGGAAAAAGTCTTTGGCTTCTGCATGATAAAAGCCAATACCTTCGAGCTCGAAATTATGCTCCACAAGTCCGTTCATCAGCTGCGATTTCCGACTCTCGAAGGCATCGAGTGATTGCTGCAATGCTGCCATTTTCGCATCCTCGGCAGTGGCTGTGTAGGTGGGCTCGGAGTCACAAGAGATGAGTCCGACGCTGCTGCTCGCTAAAAGACAGAGAGTGGACCAGTGGAGAATGCCGCCTTTGCGAATGCGTGTGTGATCGCCGTGTTTCTTCATGAGGCGCGGAGTATGATGTGCGGTTGCTTCACTCGTCAAGACGATGTGGATTACAAAAACCGCCCCAGATTCTACTTCTAGGTGCAAGTGTTTGGCTTATCAACCAAAAGTTTCGTTAGGAAAGAATCGAGATTTCCTGTTAGGTGACTTCATTCCTTGGAAATAATGTCGTGAGGATCCGGTTCGGTATACTCATTTTTGAAGAGCAACAGGGACAGCGCGGTGGAGAAGATGTTGGCGTCCATGATGATGAAGGTAATGACATGCGGCACTGGGCGTTCGATATTTTTCAATAGGTAATAACTGAGTATCAAACCACAAATGATGATCATGAATGCGGGGATAAAGCGCAGAATCAGTCTGGATTGCCATAACTTCCACGCGGGAATGATGCTGAGCATGACGACTACTTGGAATATCGATAAGAGACAAAACAAAGATATGTCGGAGCGCTCGCTCATCCTAGATGCTTGAAATCCTTGGAAAAGATCGTTGATGATCTCTGGCCAAAAAGATTGAAAAACGGAACCTGCACGTTTGTATTCAGTGTCGGAAACCCACTCGTAACTCGGCATCAGGTTCCATGCGAAGAACAAGAACAGAGACAACAAGCCTAACATCAACGCAATTCGATTACGGGTGCTGCGAGGGAAAAAGCTGTGGTGTTCCATGGATCTAGTTAGGCATTTTTGTGCTGGGCGACAAGGGGAAAGCGATGGAATGCATGCTGTCGGATTTTTTTGTTTGCCGAACGAGGGAAATTCGGTTGGATAGGGGCATGGAAGTCATTCATGGCAGCGCGAGTTTTTTTGTAAGCACCCCAGAGGTGGATTTTGCGGTAACGGAGCAGGGCGGGCATTTGGCTCCGGTGGATTTTTATTTCGATGAATATGCAGTCTCGCCGTATGCGTTGGCACCGTGGGAACCGGGGCAAGTGGACGCAATTTTGCCGCATTTGTTGACGGAGTTACGTGGCGACTTTTTCTGTCTGCCCTTTGCTGGTCAAGTGGGCGGGCCACCACACGGTGATCCGGCAAACGCCAAATGGAGATTGGTGGAGCAAAGTGAGCGTGCGTTGGTTTTATCGATGCCGCAGACGGATTCGGGGGCCTCAATCCTCAAGCGCATTGAGGTGCGTGAGGGGCAGCAGGCACTTTACGCCGAGCATTTGGTATCGGGCTTATCGGGCGCGTGGAACTACGGCAATCATCCGATTTTGGATTTCTCGGAGCTCGCAGAAGGGCAGGGGCGCTTAGCGGTGAGTCCGTTTCGTTGGGCCTCGGTCTATGATGGTGTTTTCGCGAATCCCGATGCTGGAGAAACGGGCCGCTTGGCAGAAGGGGCGCAGTTTTCCTCCCTCGCAGCAGTGCCGTGCAAGGATGGTTCGACGTTGGATCTGACGAAATATCCGACCTCCCCAGGGCATGAGGATTTGGTGATGATGGTAAACGAATCGCCGACCAGTACGCAGCCATTTGCGTGGACGGCAGCGACTTTCGATGACTACGTATGGTTTTCACTGAAAAATGCGCTGGATTTCCCTGCGACATTGTTCTGGATCTCGAACGGTGGTCGCTCGGCGCATCCGTGGGAAAATCGCCATCTTGGTCGCGTCGGACTGGAAGAAGTGTGCTCGTATTTTTGCTATGGTCTGGAGGCATCGCGCGAGAACAGACTGGCAGCCTATGGCGTGCCAACGACGCGTGAGTTTTCTGCCGATGAAACTGTGCGCCTGCCGGTGATCCAAGGCGTGGCTCTGGTGGATGAAGGCTTCGGACAAGTCCAATCGATCACTCCTGTGGACGAGCATACCATCGCGATCACGGGCGAAAACGGAACGGTGGTGCATGCGAAGATTGACTGGAAATATCTCTTTTAGCGTGACATTTTCTCGGAAATTCTTGCCAAGACAGCGATTCGTTCATAAATCGATGCCTGCAAGATTTCGCCATATCCTGCGTATCTGAAAATTCAATTACCTCACCAAAAACAACCACACTAAACTACCATGAAATTGCACAATGCCATGTGGCCCGGACTCGTTGGAAAAGAGCCTGGCACCGACCACCCACCGATCTCACTGGATCAGATGCTTGATATGACCGCCGCTGCTGAAGTGGACGGTCATAAGTTTGATGGCGTCGATCTGTTCCTGTTTCATCCGCATACCGATCCCGATATTTCCGAGGACGATCTCAAGGCGATGGCTGATAAAATTGCAGAGAAAAATCTTAACGTCGGTTCACTCGTGGCACCGATTTGGCCGGGCACCGTGGGTGATTCCTCGATGGGCACCGATGAGCAACAGGAGAAGTTCCTGCTTTCCATCGAAAAAGCCTGCCGCATTGCCAAATTGTTCAATCAACACGGCGTGCGCAAGTATGGCGTGATCCGCGTTGACTCCGCTGAATTCGGTGTGCAAAAGTGGGCAGAAAATCCTGAAGCGAACACCGCTCGCATCGTCGATACCTTCAAAAAAGCCGCGAAAATTGCAGCCGATCACGGTGAGCGCATCGCAGCCGAAGGCGAAATTTGCTGGGCTGGCATGCATTCCTGGGAAGTGATGCTGCGCACGCTCGAAGGCGTAGGCATGCCCGGCACCTTTGGTTTCCAAGCGGACCTCGCGCACACCTACCTCTACCTCATGGGCTACAATGCTCCTGAGTCTGCCCTGTTGCAACCCGGTTACACCGATGCCGAGTTCTGGCCCGCCTACGAAAAAATGGTCGGTGCGCTGCGTCCTTGGACCATCGATTTCCACGTCGCTCAAAACGACGGAACGGTTCACGGCACTGGCTCTCACGAAAAAACAGGCCGCCACTGCCAAGCCGATGATCCAAATGGCAAGCTCGACATCGCCAAATGCTCCACCGTCTGGTTGCAAGGCGCTGCTGACCGCGGCATCAAGCACATCTGCTGGGACGGTTGCATGTTCCCCAACGCCACCCTCGAAAACCCCGCCACCTGGAACACCATCCTCAAGGCCATGGTTTCGGTGAAAAACGCTCTGTAACTATCAATTCAAACGACACTACCTTATGAAAAAACAACTGAACGTCGGCGTGATTGGTTATGGCTTTATGGGCCGTACCCACTCGAATGCTCTCTCCCAAGTCGCTCATTTCTTCGACACGGAATACGTGCCTGTGCGCAAAGCGATCTGTGGTCGCGATGAAGCCAAGGTCAAAGATTTCGCTGAAAAATGGGGCTATGAGTCCTACGAAACCGATTGGCGCGTGCTGGTGGCCCGCGAGGACATTGATGCGATCGACATCTGCACGCCGAATGATTCGCACGCCGCTATCGCGCTCGAATGCATCAAGCACGGCAAAATGATCCTCTGCGAAAAACCGCTCGCCCTCAATGGTGAGCAGGGCGAAGCCATGGTCGCTGCCGTCGAGGCATCGGGCCTGCCGAACCTTGTTTGGTACAACTATCGCTTCCTTCCTGCTGTGACGCATGCGAAAAACATCGTTGCCGCTGGTGAACTCGGTCGCGTGTTCCATTACCGCGCCAACTTCTTGCAAGACTGGACCATTTCCTCCGATCTGCCGCAAGGTGGTGCTGGCCTCTGGCGTCTCGATGCTGCAGCAGCGGGTTCCGGCGTGACCGGCGACCTTCTTGCTCACTGCATCGACACCGCCCGTTGGATCAATGGCAACATCGTTTCCGTGAGTGCGATGACCGAGACCTTCATCAAGGAGCGCGTTCACACCGCTACTGGCGAAAAAATGCCCGTCACCATCGACGATGCCTGCGCTTTCCTCGCTCGCTTCGAAAACGGTTCGCTGGCGATCTTTGAATCTACGCGTTATGCCCGTGGTCACAAAGCGCTCTACACTTTCGAGATCAATGGCGAAAACAAATCCCTCTTCTGGGATCTGCACGACCTCAATCGTCTCGAATACTTCGATCACGGAGTGCCTAGTGACCGTCGTGGCTGGTCCAGCATCCATTGCTCCGATGGTGATCAGCCATATGCTGGCAACTGGTGGGTTCCTGGTCTCTGCCTCGGCTATGAGCACAGCTTCACGCATGCGCTCTATGAGTTCCTCAAATCGCTCGAAAATCCATCGGCACCCAAAGCCTACCCAGACTTCCGCGATGCCCTCGGCACCCAATATGTCTGCGACGCCGTCCTCGAATCCGCTCGCACCAAGCAGTGGGTGGACGTCAAACAAGCGTAATTGTTCCAGATAGATTTAAATCAAACGGGCGATGGTTGTAACTTACGACCATCGCCCTTTTTTCACGACAAGATCAAGGAGTTGTCGTCTCGACGCGCAAGAAACCTTTGCTTTCTGTGGAAATGGCGTTGTTGAGCTGGAATGTTTTGTAGGTCCAGCCACTGCTCAAGGCGGGCATGCCAGCTGACAGAGCAGGGACCACTTCGCTGACACCGGCCGTGAAACTTCCGAGATTGAGGCCCCCTTGGATCGAATAGGTAAGCCCTTCGGAGGTCCATAGAAGTGGTCCAGTTCCCGTGAAGATTGGTGTGGTGCCACGCACCGGAATGGTGAGAGTCAAGTATTCGTCCTCGCCTACGGTTGCGATTTTGTTGACCATTTTTCCTGAAGCTGCGCCATTGTTAGGATTGCCATCAAGGGCGAATTCGAGCTGATTGCTTTGACCATCACCATCGGGATCGGCTGCTTTGCCGATGATTGCCGCGTTGGTTTCGCCGGGAAAAAATCCAGCCACCCAAGTGACAAACGGATCGATCACGGGAACGACAAGTGAACCGCTGCCGCTGATGAAATCGGGATGGCTCGTAGCGTTGTATGTGCCTGCAGGCATGTTTGTTCCGCCCAATGTTAATGACAATATGGTATCAGTTCCGGCAAAATTCAGATTCAACTTGGCTCCCGTATCGATCGTGACGGCACGATTGTCGGCGAGATTTGCGGCGCTAATGACAAGTTCACCAGCCTGCACTGTCGTGGTTCCTGTGTAGGTATGTCCCACTGTGCAGGTGAAAACACCAGCGCCTTTTTTGATCAAATTGCCGCTGCCTTCGATGGGAATGCTGAGTGACGAGGAAAAAGAATTGGTATCGATGATGCCATTTCCTCCCCCTAAGATAATGCGAGTGCTTGCACCAGCGCTTGTGAATAAATCACTGATGTTGGCACTGCATTTAAGGGTTCCCTCGTTAGTCAAAATGATTCCCGCACTGGTACCTGTTGCAGCCGTTGCCGTGTCATTGCGGAAATTAACCCCAGTGGTGACGAGTCCGCCATCGA
>JBIIAI010000310.1:0-2624 GCA_044239965.1 Akkermansiaceae bacterium | reverse complement strand
GGATGATAAAATTTTTCATGTGCTTTGTGGAGTTGTTCCTCGATGCTTGGCGAACTCCGTTCATCTTAGACGATTTCGACCGGATTGTCCATGGCTACGAAAATGGGAAAAACGATTACGGATAGCAAACTTTGATACTACGAATTCTTACCGACTTGTCGTGGCTCGCTGCGGGGATGATGCACAGAGTGAGATCTTTCCTAGCGTCCAGGTTTTACGACCCTGTCATGGCCTAAAGTCTAGACCCGGCAGTTTTTTGAGAATCTCGCGCTTGAGATCGGCAGATTGTGTCGAAGCACTCGGGGAGGGTAGAATCTGGACTTGCAAAACATTTCCGTGCTGATGAAAGCTCGTGATCGTGAAATTGTTCGAACCGATGTGAATCACGGCATGATCCTTACCCTCTGGATCATTATTTCCGGCGAGACCGCGAAGCCACCTGCCTACCCGTCCGAATCGACCCAGACCACGATGCCGTCCGCTCTCTCTACGCTCTTCCATCACACGACCACCAAATGCTCGCGCACTATCGGAAACAACCGTTCTCACCGTATTCAGTGGATACCTCGTGCCCGCTGTGCGATTGGGAAGAAATAGCATCACTGTGAATGCCGTGAGAATGATCAATGCGAGAATCAGGAGCTTTTTCATATTTGTGTTTTTTAGAGTGTGAAATGTGATAGTTGCCGATCTTCCGACATCAGCTTGTGGAAATGGATTTCGCCCACATGTCCCATTCAAACACCACCAGGACTCACGGTTGCGATCCAAAAAAAGTTGAGCAATGCGGCAATATCAATGAAGAGGCACAACAAAGCACAACACAGAGTCCGGCGCCAACCTGGCTCTTTCGTTGTCCATGTTAACACTACTTCGACAATCAATGAAAGGATCGATCCAAGCCAAAGAAGCAGAACACCCTGGATCAAATGCACAATCCATGGAAGCGCCTCCGATTGCCATAACCCAGCCAAAATTACGATGGCACTCCAAGCTCCCAGCAATCCCATCCAGTGCCGTTTCCCCTGACCCAAGGTAAATTCCAAAATCGTCCAGACGCACGCAGCGACGAATAAGGCAATCAGAAATGGAAGAAAGGAGTTCATAGTTGTTTCGGATCTGTTGGTTTTTGATTTACTCTACGTTCAGCCGATCCGTTTCTTGATCATGCGTGGATGGTTTGAATTGGCAGTTGCAGCGATGCCAAGTTCGAATGTGTATCCTATCTTCTCATAAAAGGGAATCGCATCGGCCGCGACATTTGCTACCAACAATTGACAGCCACGCTCAAGCGCAAATTTTTCTGCCTCTCCCATCAACCGTCTACCGAATCCCTTCCGCTGTTCCGAAGGCGTGATCGCCACTCTTCGAAATGTGGCTTCTCGACTTTCTTCATTCAGATCAATTCGAATCACGCCCACAGGGTTGCCATCGACGCAAAAAACCATCGGATAATGACCCTCGGCCATCTCATCAGGTTGATTCTCCTGATAGTCGTCCCGTCCTCTTGCCTCCCAGAGAACCTCCCGCCTGATGTTGTGGTAGGCTCGCCAGAGTTCTGGGTCGTTTGGGCTTACTGGGAGAAGTGAAAATTTCATGTTACGTCTTACGGTAAAATCTTACTAACGCGATCGACATGTTTGATTCTAAGCATGCTCTTGCCTTTCAATAGGCAAACTCTGTTACAAACCCTTTAAGTCTGGTGTTACAACTTTGATTTCCTTAACTTGTAGATTCTTGTTTGCAAGTAAAGCTTCTCTAGCTTTTGCGAAATCTTTTTGAAGAATATACCAGCCTCCGTGCTCACGCCCAGCACTTACAGAAAAGCCAATCTTTGCTTTATTGAGAGCTTTTTTGATCTCATCTGAATATTTAAGTGGTGACCAAACAACAGCGCTTTCACCACTATCTAGAGTAGTCACACCACGCTTAAATTGCTCGTC
Organism: Akkermansiaceae bacterium; assembly: GCA_044239965.1. Taxonomy (GTDB): domain Bacteria; phylum Verrucomicrobiota; class Verrucomicrobiia; order Verrucomicrobiales; family Akkermansiaceae; genus UBA956. The sequence goes on along the minus strand of JBIIAI010000310.1, from coordinate 681 downwards.
ATCTGATAGTTTGAAAAAAGCTGTGAGTTTAGCATCAGTTAGTATGATGTCAGATGCCATGCAGACAGGCAGGACAACCAACGATAAAATTAAAGATGAGTAAATAGTTTTCATGAGAAATTAGCTAATGGCTAGCTCAACCGCGGCGGGCATGGAAGCCTGAATTCAAACTGCAACTTTGCGAACTACTGGAAAAGCCACTTGTTGTGCCATTCTATTTCAGTCAAATGGATTTTCGGTTTCAGATGTCTTATTTTGCTCTTGCTTCTCCTTGGCTTGTGGCTCCTTCGTTGGTTGCTCTTGAAGAAACAGCTTGGTATATTGCTTAGATTCTGCGTGGACTGGTAGTCCGATTTGGCGGCAAAAATCTTCCATAGCTTGCAAGTCAAACAGCTCGGGAACTCCCTTCGGAACGGCTGAGTGATTTTCGCAAAGAAAACAAATGTCTATTGAAGCTACGATCTTCCAATTGGAATCATAGAAAACGAATGCGTGATGGGGATCGTAGCACTCCACTTCACCACGCTCGTGCTCTACATCATCGTTGAGGATTTTAAGTAAACTTTTTGTTTGAGCATCCGAAAGCCGTATGGTCGTGGCCTTGATGACACCTTTGTGCAAACTGCCATCAGGGAACGAAATCGAAAAACCGCGTGCATCTTGGGTATAGTCATAGCAGTA
>JBIIAI010000343.1:0-2626 GCA_044239965.1 Akkermansiaceae bacterium | reverse complement strand
TTAGGCTGGCAACTCGAAGCCCTTGCGATATTCGCCTTTGAGGAAAGTGTTGGCTTGTTGGGCGAGTTGGCCGGTGAATTGCTCGGTTTTGGGATCGAAGTCGAGAGCGACACCGATGGTGAGCGGCGAGCCTTTGAGATCGACTTTGTTAGCATCGAGATGCTTCATCATGCGCTCAGTTGATTCATTGAGCATGGCGTTTTTGCTCGTGGCAACCCATTCATCGAGTGGTTGCAATTTACCAAGCGATAAGGAAATGCCGCCGAGATGAGCCAGTGCTGATGAGTAGTGAGCGCTCTCGGCTCCGCGGATCGGATCGATTTTTCCGGACTTGATCGAATCGATCCAGTTTTGATGGTGGCCGCGTGCACCTTTGAACGACTTGATGATTTTGCCATCTTTGTCGTGAATGTGGCAGTTCTGGTTGTGACCGCCTGCGAGGTAGCCACCTTCGTATTGAATGATGTTGCCGATGTCTTGGCCGAGGTATTTGTCCATGCCCTTGCCGTAGTCCATGTTCTCGCACGGCAGGCCGCGGACTTCGAAGAGGATCGGAGCTTTGTCTTTGTGCTCAAGCCAGAGAAGCTGGGTGTTGGCGGTATCGCCATCGTCGTCATAGCCGACGCGACCGCCCATCGATACGACTTTTTCGGGCAAATGCGGATCGCCCAGAGCCCAGCGGCAGACGTCGAGCTGGTGCGGACCTTGGTTGCCGAGGTCGCCATTGCCATAAGCCGCTTGCCAATGCCAATCGTAGTGCAATTTCTTGCGCATGATCGGGTTTTTCTCGCGAGGCCCATACCAAAGATCCATGTCGACGCTCTCGGGTGCTTTCAGGGCTTTTTCTGATTTGCCAATCGAAGGGCGTGGCTTGTAGCAGAAACCGCGTGCGACTTCGAGCTTGCCGAGTTTCCCCTCCTTGAGCCATTCAAATGCCTCCGCCCATGAGGTCTCGGAGCGGCGCTGGAAGCCGTGCTGGATGATGACTTTGTGTTTTTCGGCACCAAGAGCGAGTTGGCGACCTTCCCAAACATTGTGGGAAACGGGTTTCTCGACGTAAACATGCTTGCCGTTGGCTGCTGCGGTGAGCGCGATGAGAACGTGGGTGTGGTTTGGCGTGGCGATGCTTACGGCATCGATGTCCTTGGACTCACAGAGCTTACGGTAGTCGGTATAGGTATCGACCTTGATCCCCTTCTTTTCCAAGCGTTCTTTGCCTTTTGCGAGCACGGTAGAATCACAATCGCAGAGGGCAACGACTCGGCAGCCTTTAACCCGCAGCAGGTCATCGATGTGATTGTTGCCACGACCATTAAAGCCGATCACTGCGACGCGCACAACGTCATTGGCACCGAGGGCACGAGCAAGTGGAGAAAGGAGTGACCAGGTACCAGCGAAGGCAGATGCTTGAAGAATTTGACGACGGTTCATGTGGGTTGGTGGGATGGTTGGAGAGTTTGATTGCGGAAAAATGATCGATCAAATTGATGATCAACGTGAATGGATTTTAACGACGGATTCGACGAATGATACGGATTTTTGAGGAAGAATCAGGGTTGTTTCTTCGCTATGCATTTTATGATACGAGCTCACTGGGCGAAAGCTTTCCACCATGACTCGATTTTTTTCTCATCGAGTTCGCCGCGATGAAGGACAAGACGGTAGCGGAAGGTCATGTGTTCGCCATTTTTCAGGGTGTGATTGCCGAGGGTTTTGTCCTTTTTGCCCTCGAAATCGTGAATGCCAAAAGGATTGGCGGCAAGAAGACCGTAGTCGCGAGCGTGCCACCAAGTCTCATGGCGGAAGTTGCTGGGATGCTCAAACATGGTGATGACGGCGTTTTTTCCTTGGTCATCAGGTCCGTAGAATGTGACCCAAGCGGACTTTTTGCCCCAGCACTCGGCATTTTTGCGACCATGGTTGTCAAGAATCCCACCGGAAGCCTCAATGCCGAGGTCTTGCCATTCTTTGGCGAGTTTTTTATCCGCGGGACCAACCAGACGCAGACTACGATCGACACGGAATGCGCAAAAGCCCTCTTTGGTATCGCCGAAGAGCACATCGCCAGACGCAGCGGTAAGGATGGAGGTAATGTCAAAAGCTCGAGTCGAGTCATCGAGATCTGCGATGCTGTAGATGCGTTTTTCGCTGAGAATGGTCTTCTTGTCACCTTGCCATGCGAGCTTTACCGTGAAGGTGGCGCTTTTCTCCTTGGCGACGACTCCTTCTGTGGATTCGTGGACGATGCGGGCGTCTTTGTTGCCGGTCCATGCCCAGAAATCATAGCCATTGACGGCTCCGTGCGAGAGCCAGAATGAGCGATGATGGGGGTGATCTTTTTCCTCGCCTTTGGCATCATCGGACATCGGCCAATGACGACTGAGATTATGGCCATCGGGCGCAGACATCGGATAAAGGTAGGGCACTTTGGAATCGGTGCGATACTCCGTGACGAGATCCTTACCAGACTTGATGGTTACGGTTCCGTCTTTGGACTCGATGCTGAATTGAGCGTTAGCAAAAGTAGTGATGCACAACAAGGTTAGAACGTGACGCATGAGAGCAACGCTAACGTAAATAAGAATGAATGCACGAAGTATTTTCTACTACTTTCGGGGGATGTGGA
>JBIIAI010000289.1:0-3014 GCA_044239965.1 Akkermansiaceae bacterium | reverse complement strand
CGTGTGTTGCTTTGTAGCTCCACATCGTCCAGCTGATGCCGTGTTTTTCAAATGCGGAAATGGTGTGCTTCCACGCGACTTCATGCCCCATGCAGTTGAACTCGCCCATCAGAGCGGGGACCTTCCAATGCTGATGATTTTGCCAGTCTTTGATTTGTCGGTCGGTGCTGGAAATTTGTTTTTCGGCACTTTTCCAATCCCATTCATAGTTGTGCAATTGATAGAGCACTTGGGTCCAATTTTTTTCACTCGGGTTGGGCAATACATTCCATCCCCAGCCATAGCCAACGTTGTTCTCATTGCCGCTCCAACAGGTTTCGAGACTGATGATGACCTTCGGATCAACGCTGCGCACGGCTTTGTAGAGTCGATCATAGACTTCATGCAAGCGGGTCCGCGATGGTGCGCCGAATGGTTCGTTGAGAAGATCAAGGGCTACAACTTCTGAGCGACCTTTGTAGCGGCTGGCAACGCGCTGCCAGATTTCTTCTGTGCGCTTGAGTTGAGCTTCATTGGTCCAAAAATCAGGCTGCATGCCATTGTGCTCAGGCTTGCGGATGCGACCCGTGCTTTCGCCGGGTGATTGCCCACCGGGGGCTCCATGGAGATCGAGAATGGTATAAATGCCGCGTTTTCCCGCCTCGGTGATGCACCAATCGATGCGCTTGAAACCATCTTCGAGCCAGGTGCCGTCTTCTTTTTGCAAATTGCGATACCAGAACGGCAAGCGGATGCAATTGAGACCAGCGGAGCGGATGTGATCGAGGTCTGCGGCGGTGATGTAATGATCTTGATAGACGCCAATGAGCTCTTCGGCCTTGGCGAAACCGAAACGTTTTTCGAGGACTTCGCGTGCGCTGTAGTCATCTTTGAGGCCCGAGGCATCCATGGGGCTCATCCATGGCTCAAAGAGCAGCCATGATCCGAGATTGACGCCGCGGAGCAGGACAGGCTGATTTTTTTCATCGACTAGTTGGTTGTTGTCCGCCCGCAGAAAGGGCAGGGGGGCGGCATTCAGAGTGCAAATGGTGAGGAGTGAGATGATGACGGATTTCATAGGATTCAGAGAACGGATGCTGCAATGTGGGGAACAGCTGAGAGAAAGCTTGGATAGTCAGGCTGCCATCCAGTGGTACGCAGTTTTTCGTTAGAAACCTGCTTGTGTGTCCAACCGCGCTTGCGATCGAGGTCGCGCGGTCCGCTAGGCGGCAGCGGGCGTTGGAAAAAATCTGCGAGACCTTGGTAGGTTGCCAACTGCGATAGGGATTGGGAATCCGAGGTGTTAAAAATTTCACCGCAGATCGACTGGGAATAATTTTTTGTTAGGGCGAGGCCTAGCAAATGAAGAATGGCACGCGCTGCATCATCGCGATGGATCTGATTGAGATAGCGCCGACCGTCTTCTTCGATGACGGCATCGCCTTGGAGAAATTTCCGCAAAATCACCGAGCGTGCAGGTCCGTAAATGCCAGATAGTCGACAGACGATACCGCCATGCGAAGTGGTTTGTTCTTCGGTAGCAAGCAGGATTTTTCCAGTCTCGCGATCGGGCTCGGCAGGCGATTCTTCGGTGACGACAGAGCCATCAGCCTGACCATAGACCGATGAACTGGAGGTAAAAAGAATCAAACTGTTAGGGAATGCTTGCTGAAGGTTTTTGACACCTTGGTAATACACATGTTGGTAGGCGGGCGCACCACCTTTGCCACTACTGGCGCAGTGAACGATTGCATCGGGAGGGGGAATCAATGTGGCCAGTGAGCTCACCGAATCGGGGTCACCGAGGTCGCAGGCGTAGCTTTGATCATGTCCACTGAGAGAGCATCGAGTAACCTGCCAGCCTTGCGCCAGCGCACGATTTCCGACTTCCGCACCAAGATATCCATTTCCCGCTATAAGCAACTGCATCGGTTGAATCCTAGCTTGCCGCGGAGAAATTGCAAACGAAACGCAAGACAGTCCGTGAAATCCGATCAGAGCGCCGAATGTTTGGAAAAATCATGCCACCAAGCGTTGCTTACGGAGAGTTGCACGATGCTTGGTGTCTAAATCATCTGTCCACTCCCGATTGTCGGATAACTTAGCTAGAAGATCTTTCATCTGAAGGGTTTTGGTAAGCGACTGGCCGATCAGGCGTGGCTGGTTGATCCGATTGCTGCTCCTGAGGTTGCGGTGCAACAGGGCCAGCATTGAACATTTGTTCCATGTTGAGAGGTGCGCTTTTTTGCTCGACGGGGGCATCGGGTTTCTTCAGCGCGTCGTTGAGTTTCAAACTACCAAGGATTTTGCGGCGCTCGGCATCGCTCGGAGTTGGCTGAATGGCGATGGTTTTACCGCTCTGTAAATGAATGATGGGACGGTAAGGAAGCATCGTTACTGGGCCTACGGCGGAGTCTCGATTGGGTACGCTTGCAAAGCGTGCGCGGGTAAATACCGTGGCATCAATGATGGCATTGTCGGGCAATCTTCGAGGCTCTACGCCGGTGATTTTGAGGATCGAATTCTCGGGGTGATGCTGCACGAAGGAGGCATCGGGATAGGCCTTGGTGGGGCGGGGCACGATGCCGTGATGCAGCATGATCGAGTCGATCCAATTGAAGCTCACGCCCGCCATATCGTTGCTATCGCGGTAGCCACCACCGATGTCACTGTGTGCGCCGGGGAACCAAACTTCATAGACGGTGCTCTTGCTTTGATTGATAGGGCCACCGACCAAGAGCGGCATGAATTGCTTGCGCGATTCATCCAGTGCAAGTGCGTGGGCGATGATTTCCACATTGGGGTAGGGGCGCACTTTGTAGCGTTGGCCACTGCTGCTATCCATGGTGGTGTGGTTTTTGATTCGAGCAAATTGTAGCCCAGGAACCGTGTCCCACAGTCCCATGAACTGAATGCTGGGGTAGGTGAATTTCACCGAAGGATAACGTTCGGTGATGTGATCTCGGATGAGCTTTTGATTTGCCGCTAAGTGTGCTTCCCACTTGCCTGAATCGGTGGAATTGATGTCGAGTAGG
>JBIIAI010000179.1:0-5840 GCA_044239965.1 Akkermansiaceae bacterium | reverse complement strand
CTGAATGCTGGGGTAGGTGAATTTCACCGAAGGATAACGTTCGGTGATGTGATCTCGGATGAGCTTTTGATTTGCCGCTAAGTGTGCTTCCCACTTGCCTGAATCGGTGGAATTGATGTCGAGTAGGGATTCACGATTGTAATCCCAAATTTCCTCCATCACCTTGGCGAGAGTTTTTTCAGGATTGGGATCTTGACCGTGAATTTGAGGCACACCGCAATGCGCCATGAGCCCAGTGAGCACGCGTGCTTGGAAGGCTCCGCGACTCAGTCCGGTAGTTGTCAGAAATGAACTTGTAGCCCTCGATGACGCGAGGTTTCAATCCATGGCCGAGCACGGCTCCTGTGACGCGATTGTTGCCTACGCCATCGGGATGGGAGGGATCTTCCGCTAGGGCGGCGGCTTCGAAACGTCGGCGCACATTGGTGCGGGTTGACCACTTGTTGGCTGTGCCATCGAAGAACACCTGCATCACTTTGACGCGATGATTTTCACCCGGCACGTCACGGCGCAGCAGTAAGTTGGGCGCATGCTGCGTTTCAGGGCTGATGCATGAGGTAATCATCACCCCGAGGAGAGAAAGCAAAGATACACGTGAGTATTTTTGAGCTAGTATTCCTATGCCTCTAGCAAATGCGATTTAGCGCGTCAATCATATAGCGTGAAATTTGAAAGTTCCCAGCAAGATACCGTAAATGTATGAGGAATCGCTTGTTGCGAAGCAATGTGATGTCCAAGCATAGATCTAAAATCTTGGGCTGCTGATGTAATAGAGTAGTATGTATCGAGAGCAAATCGCCTCAAAAGATACAGCCCCCGCCTTACGGCGGAGGCTGCTGGGTTCATGGGGAAATTTTGCTTTTGCGGTTTCCAGAGGCTTAGCGTGATGGAGAATCTTGCGAATCTCTGGGAGGTGGCCCTTGATGCTTGCCTTTACCTTGAGGTGGAGGCGCTCCTTGTTCTTCGCCGCCATCAGCAGGTGGAGGCGGCGCCATTTCGTCGCCAGTGAGTTCACCGTCGCCATTGGCATCGAGCTGGAGCAAGGATTCGGTAGCGTTTTTCAATTCCTCTGCGGAAAGTTTGCCGTCTTGATCGATGTCGAGAGCCTCAACAACAGGTGGCGGCCGGCGCATGGGTTTTGGCGCGAAAGGATTGAGTTCTTTTTTCGGTGGGAGCACTTCTTCTGGAGTGATCTTGCCGTCCCCATTGGCATCGATCTCGATCAGGGCCTCGGCAGCAGCTGCAATTTCTGCGGCTGAGATTTCTCCATCTTCATCGGCATCGAGTGCGGCGAAAAGAAGGGGAACGCGGGGAGGTTTGGGGGCAGGTGCTTGATTGGCATCTGGAGCGTTGTCTTGGGCCCATGCGTTAGATCCGAGGGCGATGAGGGCGAGGATCAGTGTTGTGCTTTTCATGATGTTTTGTTTGGACGGTTATCTTGTGTCCGAGAAAACAATGCGCACAGCTTTGTTAAGATCTGATGTGAATGAAGAAGAAAATTGTAAAGAGTTTGTTAAGAGCCGAGCACGAGTCGGCGCATCGCGGTGGAGTTGTGTTCCGCTGAATCGCCAATGGAAAAATGCAGTGCATGGAATTTTCCGCCGAGCTGAGCCGGGTGTGTGAGGGTCTGGAAATTGCGGAGTGTCTTGGCATCGAGATCTCCGCGGGTGAGTCGATCCGCAGCATTTTTGGTGAGAAAAAACTCTTGTGGTTCAAAGCATTTGAGAGTGCATCCAGCTGCAATCGCTTCACGCGCTACGGCGGTGAAATTGACATGCGCTGTGATGTCGCATTGGCCGAGATGATCTAACGGATTTTCGGATGCTTGGTGTTGTTGATAAACGCGCAAAGTGCCGCGCGTGCGCTCGGCGGCATAGTATTCGGGCTCAGCAAAGCCGTAGTCGAACCACAACATTTCTCCGTAGCTGATGCATGATCGAAGGTTTTGCCAGAATGAGAGAGAAGAATCGCGGATCTCTGTGCGGTAGCCGAGAGGATAATCGCCGTGTTGCAAAATGGAAGGAATACTTGCGGGGCTAGCTGTTAGTTGTTCCTCCAGGGGAGCAACTTCCGACATCGAGTGAATACTGACTTCTTTCCAGCCTTCCGCAGTTTTTTCGATCAAGCGACAAGGAAAGGCATCGAGCACTTCATTGGCGTAAACAAAGGTGGGCAGCTCTGTAAGCGAAGTTACGTTTTCAAGACAGCGAACTTTTGGTCCGTAAGATGCTAGCATTTTCTCCTGAAAAGCGTGTGGTAAGGGAAGGGGGTCGATGGTGCAAAATACCAACTCATGCCACACATCAGGATAATCGCGTAATAGCGACTCTAACACATCGATGGCTAAAGCTGCGTTGTTGGGGCCGATCTCGATGATGCGCCATGGGCCAGAGATCTGACTGTTTTTCCACCATCGTGCGATCACATCGGCGATGATTTGTCCGAACAAGGGGCCACAGCTCACGCTGGTGAAAAAGTCACCGTCTTTTCCGACTTGGGTCGGCTCTTGTGCGTAGTAGCCGAATTCGGGGTGGTAGAGGCAAAGATCCATGTATTTGTCGAACGAAAGCGGCGATAGCTCATGGATGATTTTCCTCAAGCCGAAGGTTGCGTTTGGATCAATTTTAGGATAGTTCATGGGTCGACACATGGCAGCAAGCAGCAGCAGTTGGAGAAGCAAGCGACTAAAACCCCGATTCTACAAGAGAAAAGGGTTTTGGGTAGGACTTTTTGGATTTTCGTTGTTGATGTGCATCGTCGCATTTATTGCGTGGAATGCTTATAGCAAACCGTATCGGGATCGTGCGATGACCTATGATTTGGAGCGCATCAATGATATTGAGGTGCCGAGTATCATCCTTGATCGTCACGGTCGTGAAATCGGGCGGATTTTTGTCGAAAATCGCAGCATGATGGCATTTCAGGACATTCCTCAAAATTTCATCAATGCTCTCAAAGCGGGAGAGGATAGTCGTTTTGATACTCATGATGGGGTCGATTACATCGGCGTCGCGCGCGCAGCGCAGAAGCTGGTTACCAATCGCGGTGAAATCACTCAAGGGGCGAGCACGATCACGCAGCAGTTAGCTCGTGATGCCTATAGCTTGAAGGCTGAGGCGAAGCGACGTCAGGAATCAGGCTTCCAGCGGAAGATGGTTGAGATGTTTCTCGCACAGCGCATTGAACGGAGATATCGCAAGGATGAAATTCTCGGATTTTTTGTCAATCGATCATTCCTCGGAAGTGGTTACTATGGCTTGCGTTCAGCTGCGCTGGGATACTTTGGCAAAGAACCGAAAGATCTCACTGTGTACGAGTGTGCGTCGATTGTTACGGTGCTTCGCAATCCTTTTGAATTGAGTCCGATGAACAATCTGGAGGCTAACAAAAAAGGGCGTGATTATGTTTTGTGGCGGATGAAAGAGGAGGGCATGATTACCGATATTGAATTGGCGAGTTATCAATCAATGCCGGTGAAATTAAACCCGCGTCCCTTGCAGCGCGGTACGAGTCACGTCTATGAACTCATCGCAGAGGAGGCGCGCAATGCCATCGGTGAGGATGCCTTTGCGAAAGGTGGCTTCACGATCCGCACAACAATTTTGAAGGAGGCACAAGATGCGGCTCTGGCAGCGCTTCAATCCACCTTGAGTGCCATTGAATCGCAACCCGGCTATGTGCACGCAAAATACTCCGATTACAAAAAATCGACCCTGCCTCCATCCTATCTGCAAGGTGCGGTATTATTGATGGATCATGAAACGGGCGAAGTGCTCGCGTACGTCGGTGGGCGGGATTATTCGCACTCGCAGTATGATTTCATCGCCGAGGGCAAAAAGCCGCTAGGTACGGCATTTTTCCCCTTTGTGGTGGCAGCGGGATTTTCCAATGGGCTGACCCCGGCTACATTGGTCGAGGACCAACAAATGGATAACCGGATGATCATGGTAGGTGGTCGCGAGGGGATTCTGGGTGAGTGGGGCGCTGAGAATCCCAAGCCTGTCTTCGAGGGCGAAATTCCCGTGCGCAAGGCACTGGAAAAGTCCAAGGTTGCAGCAATGATTCGATTTGGCTCGAAAGCAGGACTGGATAAAGTAGCGGAAAGTGCTCGGCGTTTTGGCTTCCAAATTCCGGATGAAGAGAAATTACCACGTATGTTGGTTGGTTGGGAGTCAGCATCGATGCTTGAAGCCGTTGCGGCAATGAGCAGCTTTGCGCGAGGTGGTGAAACTGGTGCACAGAGCACAGTATATGTTGATCGAATTGAAGACGGCACAGGGCACGCAGTGATGCAGCGGGTGGCGCAAGAGCCAAAACGTGGGCAGGCACTTGAAGAGGCTACAGCTTACCAAGTGCACAACATGCTGCAAGGAGTTGCAACTAACGGAAATCTGAGCGGTAGCATGAGCGATATGAAACCTGCTTACTCAGGAGTCGTGAAGACTGGAACGATGCATGATTTTTCAGGCTGCTGGAGCCTCGGCTACACTCAACGCATCGGATGTGGAGTGTGGTGCGGATTTTTGCAGGGCTCGGCAAAATCACTCTATGAAGGAGCATTTGGCAAGGATGTGGCGCTGCCTGTGTGGAAAGCGGTAATGAACACCTTACCCGATGAGCTGCTGCACGGCGAGGTCGCTCGGCCAGCGTCGATTGTGGAGGTTGATGTTTGCCGGGTCAGTGGCCAGCGCGCGAGTCAGTATTGTTATGAAACTGTGGATGATACTACGACGGGGTTGCCGAAGCTCCGCGATGCAAGGGTGAAGGAATTTTTCCGCAGTGGCACAGAGCGTATTCCAATATGTCCCGTACACTCGGGAGGCATGCCAACGATTGACAATCATCAATCGAATGATGACAACGCTCTGGCTACCCTAGACGCTGTGCCTGTACGCGCCAAAGAGCCTCTTTTGTTAGGCAATGATCCCTATCTTGCCGAAATTGCATCAGGCAAAAATCGTGATGAAGATGAGGCCGAAGAAGGGGCCTTTTTCCGAAGCATGCAAAGCACCTATGATGCAATCGATCTTGGAGATGAGGAAGCGCAGTTGCCCATGTCTCAGCCGGGCAAATTGGAAATCGAGGTAGAATAAAACTTCCCATGTCTGCTAAAAAATCTCAACGACCTATGAAGGAGCAAAAAACTGATACACGACGCTGGAACGCGTTTGTTTGTCATGATTGCCGAGCCATTTTCCGTGTGCCAGCCGATTACACGGGTAAGGGAATCGTATGTCCGCGTTGCGATCGAATGTTGCGAATGCCTACGGCTCAGGATGCCCTAAGCCCCGTGGATGATCCCCTCAAAGATTCGCTCGATCAATCTACTGTAGTTGTGTTAGACAACCCCGCAACTCCTGAAGTGGATGAAGTTGCTGTGAACGATGATCAAAAATCTTCTACGTTGCATGAAGGCACCAAATCTACCGAGGTAAGTGCTCAAAAGACTCCTGTTGAGAAACTCAATCCGCCAGGCGAATGGAAAAAACGCAAACTCAAGCAGCGCAGCGAAACAGCGGAGGATGCTTGGCAACAGCGTTCTTCGGTGCAAGAAAGAAAGCCTGTGAACAAGCGGATGCCTTGGTGGCTTGGCCCTGTCGCTGGTGCCGTGCTGATGGCATTCGTGTGGATTGTGGTATCGAAGTTGCGCGATGAAACCCCACAAGAAGTAGTTGTTTCGCCAAAAGATATTACTCCGCCCGTGCCAGAGGTGATTACTCCAGTTGATGCAGAAAAGGCTTCCTCGCAGAGTAAGTATTTGCAGGAGGTAAAGCAAATTGAGTCAATTGTCATGTCGTTTCAGATGGCGAAAAGCCCTGACGGAATGATGCCCTGGTTGC
>JBIIAI010000131.1:0-9004 GCA_044239965.1 Akkermansiaceae bacterium | reverse complement strand
GGCGTCACCGCAGCTTGCCCGATACCGCCAATATTCCTGGCCTCGGCGTGAGGCCGATCCAATTCAGCGAGTGGCCGAACTACGGCTTCGATGAATGGTTCCAGCTCGCCGCGCTCTACCCACGCCTGGTGGAACGCGGCACCCTGACCTTCATCCCCAGCGATGCCAGATCACTGCTCTTACCCATCGACATCGAATACTGCATGTGGGCCAATCCCCGCAGCGAGGCAGTGTATTTTTAGCGATACAAGATTTTCAGACGTAGGACATAAGACTCAGTGAAAAACCTCTGCGTTATCCTCCGCGAACTCCGCTCCTTTGCGTTTCGTTCGCATTACCATCAATCGCCCGTCTCCAATGCCACCAAAGCATTGTGTCCACCGAGCGATGCCGCGATTTTGAAAATCGGACCAGTCACCGCACGGATTTCATGGGGTAGTTCAAATCCTGCTGGCGCATGCAAGCCTGGCAAATTCGGCAAGGTCTCTCTGCGTCGCAACGCATCAATCCACAGCACCGTTTCTAACAAGGACCCAGCACCAATGCCATGTCCCAAAAACGGTTTGAGCAAATGCAAGCTTGGCGGATTCTCTGGAAAAACTTCCGCGAAGCACTGTGGTTCCGCAGTCGCATGAGAAGGTGTCCCCGTCGCATGCGGACACAGTCCTTGGGGCATGCCAAAACGCCGAATACCATCGCGCAAGAGTGCTTGCAGCTGTCCGCTTTTAGGTGCGAGCGATAAAGGATCGTAGGCATCCGAATTCGCGAGATAGCCAGAAAATTTCACCGCATCGCTATCGCTACCAATTTCTAACGCAACCGCCGCTGCCGCTTCGGCTGGAAAAATCCCACTCGTGAGCGGATGATAGGGATCATTTTTTCCTGTCTTCGAAAGAATTCCCGTCGCATGGTAGCTATCTAACAAGAATTTCACCAACGGCAAATCGACCGCAACCACCAAGGCCCGCTGCGCCATGCCACATTGCAAATGCATCCGCGCCATGCCTAGCGCATCCAGCCCCGCCGAGCATCCAGTGGAAATCACCTGATAGGCACCTCCGATGCCGAGCTCGATCGATACCGCCGCAGCAGCCTCACCGTGCATCGCATTGCTCGCGGCCATCAAAGGAAAGCCGCGACGCCCTGGCCATGGCTCGATCCAACCAGCCGCACCACCGCGCGATGTCCCGAGCATCAGAACCGTCTCGCGTAACTCAGATTGCGACCACCCCGCCTCGAGAACGGCTTGTCGTGCTACATACAGAGCAGCCATCGCCGCAGGTGACCATTTCCGATGCGTCAACATGGCTCGATTCGGAATCCATGCCGCAGGCAATTCAGGATAATCACAGTCTAACAATTCCCCAAGAGGACGAAATGGCAAAGACGCACCGGCCACAGAGGCCGCGTGAAGAATGCCATCGCGATGAACGGCAACCGTATCACCCCACGCGGATAACGCCCCCAGCCCGGTCAGGGAAATCATTTCCCTCACAGAATCTCGTGCATCCCTCTCTCGCTCATAGCTCACGCGGCGACTATTGATGATCACGCTCAGTTCCGCAAGCTCATGATTGCCTAATGAATGAAAACGCCACAAGGCATCATTGGGTAGGCAAGGGACGATTCCCTGGTTCACCAGGGCCACCAGGTCTGCCACCGGGCATCGCGCCGCGATATTCATCTGGCGTGAGATTGCCATCGCCATTGCGATCCAATTTTTTCAAAGCTATGACCGCGCCGTCGATTTCCTTGGAATCAATCGTTCCATCACCATTGAGATCGATGGCTTGCACCATTGGCATGCGTGGACCAGAAAGCGGCATACCCTCTTGACCGGGTAGTGGAGTCCCTTCCATGATGCCACGCGGCTGTCCGCCAGGAGGCGCTTGACGGGACCGACCACCTCCGGGAGGCGCGTCATTTTTGCGAAAACTTTCATCAGGCTCACCGCGCCACAAGCGAGCGACAAAAGGAAATTTCGCACTGATGCAGTAGTAGTAAGTGCCCTCAGGAAACTCAGGCGTCACCCCGAAACGGCCATTGCATTCATCGAGATCACCCGCTCCTTCAACGAACGTAAAATCTTGCGTAAAGCGACCGTCGTAAACACCGCCTGGGCCTTCGGGTGCCGCAGGACGCTCGCCTTTTTTCAATTGATAACTGGATGTCATTTCTTTCAACGCACTTTTGGCATCCTTCGGATCACTGTATGCGCGCGAAGTATAAACAGGAAAACCATCGGCAGACCATGCTACTAAAACCATAGTATCTCGATCCCCGCCGCGTTTTTCCACCAAGCCCGTAGGCATCGCGTGATAATGATAGGCTCCATTGGGTTGCACATGAGCGTTGTGTTCATCGAGCCCCAAATTCAAGAAACCCGTGGCAGCCTCGTAGCGCCATCCCGAGCGCATATCGTTATTCCACGTCTCACCTGTTCCCGGCTCAAACGGCACACCATTGACTCCCACACCCCACCAATACCCCATACACCTCACTGGCTCATCTGCCGCCACCGGCTTCAGAGTCATACGAAACGCATAGCTCTGCGGCTTGATCGCATTTGGATTGCCACGACGCGGAAACTCTCCCGGCTTGTGATCGGGAATGCCATTGCTCTCGATCACTCGAAATCCCGCTTCGGTTTTGATTTGCACCTTCTGCTTCATCTGACTCTCTGCGGTCTGCACCGTCATCAAGCCCTGCGTTTCCCCTCCGGACTCATTTTCGATATCATGCCCGTCAGGATGTGCCACCAAAAGTAGTGGGCATAGCAATGTGGACAAAAAAATGATTCCTCCGCAGCGTCGATGTTTTGCATTCATGGTGTCTGTTCTTGTGTTGGTCATTCATAACAAATCGCTTGCCGAATTGTCGCGCATCTTTACCAAAACTTTACAATTTCGTCTTTTCCGCAAATCCATCGAGCACAAAAAAAGCCCACAGACTTCGACCAAGGCCGAGTGTCTGTGGGCTGTAAAATGCCTAACGATTTATCAGGAAATCATTTCACTTGGCGCGCCGAAGCTTTCAAGCGCAGCGCATTGAGTGCGATGAATCCTGTGGCATCATCTTGGTTGTAGGCCTCTTCTTGTCCGCCTTCCATGGTGGCTACGGCTTCGGAATACAACGAATGCGGCGAACGACGACCGGCATTCATGATGTTGCCTTTGTATAGTTTCACGCGCACTTCACCGCTAACGGTTTGTTGTGTGTGTGTGACCAATGCTTGGATCGCTTCGCGCTCAGGCGCAAACCAGAAACCGTTGTAGACGAGTTGCGCATATTTCGGAATCAGAGAATCACGGGTAAACATTGCTTCGCGGTCCATCGTCAGAGCCTCAAGATCGCGGTGAGCTGCCAACAAAATCGCACCACCTGGTGTTTCATAAACGCCGCGGGATTTCATGCCCACGAAGCGGTTTTCGACGATGTCCACGCGGCCGACGCCGTGTTTGCCACCGAGGAAATTCAGCACGCGCATAATGCCGTAGGGTGTGAAAAGTGTGTAGCCATCTTGTTCTCCTGTTGGCTTGGCGTCGCCGAGCTCGGCAACGATGCTCGTGAGGTTAGCAGTGCGAACACCGATCGCATCTCCTTTATGGAAAAGAATTTCCACATACTCTGCTTGATCAGGTGCGTCTTCGGGCGCGGTCGAGAGCACATACATTTCGCGATCTTGTTCGGTCGTGGCGTCATACCATGGGTCTTCCAACATGCCTGCTTCAAAGGAAATGTGCAGCAAGTTGCGGTCCATCGAATATGGCTTCTTCATCGAAGCCTTGATCGGGATGTTGTTCGCTTCGGCATACTCGATCATTTCGGCACGACCGGGGAAATCTTTGCGGAAGCTGGCATCGCGCCAAGGAGCAATGCACTTGATGTTCGGTGCGAGCGAAGCCATCGATAGTTCAAAGCGCACTTGGTCATTGCCCTTGCCAGTGGCACCGTGAGCAATCGCATCAGCGCCTTCGGCAATGGCGCAATCGATCATGCCCTTGGCGATGCAAGGACGTGCGATCGATGTGCCCAGCATGTAGCGGCCTTCATAGATAGCGCCAGCTTGGATCATCGGGAAAATGTAATCGCGAGCGAATTCTTCTTTGAGGTCGCCAATGTAGCATTTGCTAGCACCGGTGGTGAGCGCCTTTTCTTCAAGCCCGTCCAATTCCTCGGCCTGGCCGACATCAGCACAATAGGCGATGATTTCTGCAGAGTATTTTTCTTTCAACCACTTGAGAAGAACGGAGGTATCCAAACCACCAGAGTATGCGACGACGATTTTCATAATTTTTCGGTTGTTGACGCAAGGAAGCAAGCAGTTTCCACCCAAACGCGCAAGGGTGAAAAGGGAAAAAAGCGATGCCTTCGCTGTGGTCGGAGCATTTTTCTGTTCGCTGCATGGGTCCAGCCATTCTCCTTATTTCTGGCGAAAATCCGCAAATCCAACCGATCATGCTGCTCCTCAGTTGCCTATTCCGTTGCGATCGTTTACGATCATGCGTATCAACACGATAGTTCTTTCGCCATGACCCATAAGTGCCATTTTTCACTCACCTTCCTGCTCACTTTCATGCTGTGGATCTCGCATCATGGAGCAACCATCAGCGCGGCAGAGTTGCCCGCGGGATTTTCTGAAACACGCATCGCCACGGGACTGAATCCGACCACCATGTCTTTCGCGCCGGATGGTCGATTGCTGTTGTGCGAGAAGCACGGCGTGGTGCGCGTGGTGAAAGAGGGTAAAATGGCAGAAGAACCCTTGCTCGACATCCGCGATCAGGTCGATCCTTGGAACGAACGGGGACTCCTCAGCATCTGTGTGGATCCTGACTTCGCTCGCAACGGCTGGATCTACGTTTATTACACGCACAATCGCAAACCGGACGAGAAGTCGCGCACTACGAGTAACAATCGTGTGAGCAGATTCACCGTGCGCGGTGGAAAAGCCCAGCGCGATAGTGAAGTCGTTTTGTTAGAGATTGATCATCTATCAAAAATCGGCTGGCACAACGGGGGCGGCTTGGCCTTTGGCAAAGATGGCAAACTTTACATCAGCACTGGCGAAAATGCCGAAGCTTCGAACGCCCAGAAATCAGAAAATTTGTTAGGGAAATTGCTTCGCATCAACAAAGACGGTTCGATCCCTGATGACAATCCTCACGCAAAAACATTCACAGGAAAAAATCGTGCCATCGTTGCCATGGGCTTGCGCAACGGATTTCATATTGCCGTTCATCCCCTAACAGGAAAATTGTATCTGCATGATGTCGGTGCCAACTACGAACAAATCGAAGGCTATGATACCGCTGCGGCCCCTGTGGCGGCAAACTATGGCTGGCCAGGCATTGATGGACCAGTGAAACAAAAAACGCCGCCTGCCGATTATCACGAACCAGTTTATCCCTATGATCACGGCAGCGGCAAGGGCTTGGCAATTTGTGGCGGTGATTTTTTTCAACCAAGCTCGCGTGCCGCAGGAGCCTTTCCTGAGTCATTTCATGGCATGTATTTTTTCGGAGATTACGGTGGTTGGATCAAATACATCGACCCTGCCCAACCAAGCGTGCGCAAGGATTTTGCCACAGGCATCAATCGTGCGCTCGATGTCGCTTGCGCGCCAGATGGCACCTTGTATTACATCGAACGTGCAGGAATTCCTGGCGGCTCTGATGATGCGAACTCGGCCAGCAAAAACGGCTCGCTATGGCATGTGATGTGGGCCGGCACGAGCCCTGCGACACGCTTGTTCGTTCGCCAACAACCGCGCGATGCGATGGTCGGCGTGCCAATGCAAGACCTCGAAGTCGCGCTGCTCGATGAAATGGGAAACATTGCCACGTCTGCCACGGACAAGATCGAAATCGAACTCGTTTCTAACAAATCCAATGCCAAACTTACTGGCGTCACAAGTGTTGGCGCGATTTCTGGCGTTGCACGATTTTCTCAACTGTCGATCGATCAAGCGGGTCAAGCATTCACCTTCAAAATCCGCAGCGGCAAGCTCTCGGTAGAAAGCGAACTTTTTGCCATTCTCGATGGAGTTGCACCGGTGACAATAGCCCCCGCCGAAGGCGATTACACAGGTCCAGTATGGGTCACGTTATCGTGCGCGCACAACGATGTCGTAATGCGCTACACCATCGATGGAACCGAACCGACAGCTTCTTCACCCGCCTATGAAAAACCGTTCGAGGTGGAAAAAACAACAACCATTCGCGCAGCAGCGTTTCGCAAAAATGAAGAGCGTAGCACACTCACAAAAGCCGACTTGCGCATCGCGGGATCCAAGCCATACGGGATGAATTATCTTCCTCCTGTTTCTCGCCTCACGATTCCGCGCAGTGCCGATCAAGCATTTCCTGCGACACTGCTGGCAACGGGGATTTTCACCGATGCAACACCGACAGCGCAACTCGGAGCCATGCCTTATGCTCTCAACAGCAGCATTTGGAATGATGGCGCCGATGTGAAACACTGGGTCATTTTGCCACCGCATGCGCGAATTGGATTTTCGCCGACGGGAGATTTCACCTGGCCCGGTGGCACGATTTTTGTGCAGCATTTTTCGTATCGGATCGAAGAAAAAACGCAGCGCTCACGCTCGCTCGAAACACGGATTTTGGTCATCGCTGATGATCATCAAAGCTGCTTTGGCGCAAGCTATCGCTGGCGTTCCGATGATCGCGATGCCGACCTCGTCAAAGCCGAAGGTGCCGAAGAAACCATCGCCATTACCAGCGCACAAGGAACGGAGCGCAAGCAAGCGTGGAGCTATCCCGCCGCAGCCATGTGTGCAGTTTGCCACACCGCCAATGCAGGATTTGTGTTAGGCCCCAAGACTCATCAACTCAATCGCGACTTCACCTACCCCGGTGGACAGACCGATAATCAATTGCGCACCTGGCATTATCTCCAATGGTTCGGCCCGGGATTTGAAGAAGAAAAAATTCCGCACTACCCGCGCTGTGTTTCACTCGACGATGCCACAGCATCACTCGAAACCCGCGTGCGCTCGTATCTCGATGCCAACTGCGCCCACTGCCATCGCCCCAACGGCACAGGTGCCCAATGGGACGCGCGCTTTGGCACGCCATTTACGGAACAAGGCATCCTTCGCGGCCCCGTCCGCAACAATCTCGGCCTCTCCGATGCAACACTCATCACTCCCGGCGATCCCACAAAATCCTTACTTCTGCATCGCATGAAATCCACAGACCCCGCCGTCAAAATGCCACCCTTCCTCCACAACACCCCCGATTACCAATCGACGAAGATCGTCGAAGAATGGATTCGGAAGATGGAGAAATGAAAAATTATGACGAAGCCAACCCACTCCGTGAAGAGGCCAGCTAAGGTCGGCAACCTCCCAACCTGTTCCGCCCTGCTTCCAACTTCGGTAGGATTGAATCCTACTTAGGTTGTCGAGAGCCCAGAATAGCCTGTCAAGACCCCAACCCAGGAAGATGAGTTGTCAACACAGTTAGGCTAGCTGGCGGCACAGCAGACCGAGTCTCCAACCCAAGTTGGATGCTCGCCAAACAGGGTCGGCCTCCTGAAAGAATGGGATTTGCACGTAGAATCAATGATTATGATGATTTCTAACGGATTTCAGCAAAAGAAAACAATGCGCTAAATCACCTTAAAAAAAACCGCCCAACTGCTGCCAGTTGGGCGGTGTGCATATACAGATTTGTTTAACTTGCTGGCGGTGGTGGCGTTTGATTTTTACCTCTCGCCTCCTCATTCACCATCTGATCGCGCAAGTTACGCAGAATGCGGCTGAGTTCATCATCGCGTCCTAGCACAGCTACCATCAAATCGACGGTGGAACTTGCGTAGTCATAGGCAGCTGATTCCGTTTCTACACTTTCCGCCGTTGCCTTTCGTGCAGCTTCTTCGGCAGCTACTTGCGCAGCTCGCTTGCTCTCGGCTAATGTGTTCTTATCTTTCAGCTCGTTCAAGCGTTGTGCGGGAGCAAAACCTGCTGCCGTCAATGTTGCTTCGTGCTGTGTTACCAATTCCGCCACTTGACGGGCGAAATCCCTTTTGTGTCCTCTGGTTAGATATGCCATAACTCTGAAAATTTCCTTTCAATTCAGAAAAATGCAAATCGCATTTATGTTTTTGCCAAATTTTTCGGAAAAGTTCTTGCCCCACTCTGTCGAATCGTTAGTATGCACATATTAGCGCAAGCGAATGGGAACTTAGAAATTCTCGCTTATAGCGGTTAGCAATGACCGCAAACATTGCCGCCAAACTAGTCGAAAGGCCGGGGAGGCAGCGGCGCATGTCCAAGCCGCTTTCTTTAGGTTTACGCCTGCAGGGAGAGGCCAAAGGCCGTTGCGGTCGTCTGTAAGCGACTTTCTAACTCCCCGTCCACCTGTGAGGATGACGATCATTCTTTCCCCACTCACATGAAAATACGAAATTTCCCGCAATTGTGCTCGATGACTTTCGCGCTTTGCTTGCCCTGCACCGCGCAAGATTCTCAAAGGCCTGCCGCAGAAACTGATTTCCCCCCTGCGATACCGAGTAGCGTATTCATTCCACCAGCACCACCAAAGCCGGTGCCCCAAATGCTGATCGAAGGGCAATCCCAACAGAAACAAGATACTCATCAAATCACCATCGTTCGCTCTTCGCCTTCGGACTTGCCTGATATACCACCGCCGCCACCAGACAAGCCCCAAATCGAACGAAGAGCAAACACCGAAGGGCGTTATCTTCTTTCCTGTGGTGCCACTGTTTACGACGGGAAAATGAGCCAAGTAAAAGGCTATGACCCTCGAAGTAAGACACACTGGGAAGCGTGGTGCGCATGGGACATGTCGCTTCTTTCGCCGATGCCCGAGATTACATTGGCAGACGGGCAAACAAAGCTGTTGTTTTTCTTGGCTGCGTCTCAGGTAGATACCAATCGGCTTCGTAGAGATGGATCGAAAGTTGTTACGCCAGCCATGCCACAGATGGAGGACAATCAATTTGTCATCACGCAAGG
>JBIIAI010000026.1:0-28139 GCA_044239965.1 Akkermansiaceae bacterium | reverse complement strand
ACATCGTCAAAGTCACCCCTTCCTCGAAAGTGGTCGGCGATATGTGCATGTTCCTCATCTCCCGCGGCGTCAAGCCCGGCGATGCCCACAGCTACTTGCAAAGCCTGCCTTCTGGCACCAACTTCCCCGAGAGCGTTATCGACATGCTCCAAGGCGGCCTCGGCCAACCGATGGGTGGCTGGCCCAAGGACATCCAAAAAATCATCCTCGGCAACAAGAAGCCCTTCACGAATCGCCCCGGCGAGCGGGCAGAAAAAGTTGATCTTGAAAAAACACGCGTCGAG
Source organism: Akkermansiaceae bacterium (assembly GCA_044239965.1). Taxonomy (GTDB): domain Bacteria; phylum Verrucomicrobiota; class Verrucomicrobiia; order Verrucomicrobiales; family Akkermansiaceae; genus UBA956. The sequence goes on along the minus strand of JBIIAI010000026.1, from coordinate 27,855 downwards.
GTTGCCAAAATCACTGGTCACAAAGTTGCCAGCGATGACGAGCTTTACTCCTACCTGATGTATCCGCAGGTCTACAAAGACTTCGTCAAATCGCGCAAAAATTTCAGCGACCTCTCCGTCCTGCCGACTCCTGCCTTTTTCTACGGTCTCAAGGACAAAGAAGAAGTCACCCTCAGCCTAGAAGCTGGAAAAACTTTGTTCATTCGCCTGCACAACATCACCGAGGTCGATGCCGCTGGTCAGCGCACTGCCATCTTCGAACTCAACGGCTACCCACGCCATGTTCAGGTCGATGACAAGAGCGCCGTCAAGGCCAGCACCTCGCGCCCCAAAGGCGACCCCGCTGATCCATGCCAAATCGCGGCCCCGATGCCTGGCATGGTCGCCAGCATCGCAGTCAGCATCGGCCACAAGGTCAAAGAAGGCGACGCCCTGCTCACCCTGGAGGCCATGAAAATGTTCACCACCGTAACAGCCCCCTGCAACGGCACCGTGCAAGAAATCCTCGTCGAAGTCGGCAACACCCTCGAAAGCAAAGATTTGATGATCAAGTTGGTGAAGTGATGATCAGAATGAATGGATGAGAACCCCTACGCCCCGCCCACAGCAATAGAGCCACAAAACACCGAGATCGATCAGCCGATCTATCGAGTGGGAAAATGGCTTGCTGTGCGCGATGGGGCTGAGCTTCCTCATGCCTGCACCGCCACCAATGAACCAACAGGCCCAGAGAATTGGCGTAAACAGCGAAAAATCGCCTGGACGCCTCCATGGGTGATCGCGCTGGTGCTAATTAACTTTCTCATCTTGCTAATCGTCGCTCTTTGCGTCCAAAAAACCGCAAAAATAACCTATAGCCTCTCCCAAAAAGCTCGAAAAAAGTGGCTCGGCATGATTTTGACTGGGTGGCTGCTGATTCTATTGTGCCCCGTTTCGCTTGTGTTAGGAATCGAATATTTCTCATCAACGGATTACTTTTGGTTGCCAATAATTATTGGTGCGGGCTGTTTAATTAGCAGCATCTATTTTTTTACACAAACGGGCATACCAACCGCCGCCAAGCATCGCAAAGGTTGGTTTCTCCTCAAAAATTGTCACCCCGACTTCCTAGCCCGATTTCCCGAGATTCCCTCCATCGATTTGCTTCCTCATTAGCTGATAAAAGTCAGCCATCATAAGAATCGCTGTTTTTTCTTCATACAGAGTTATTGACAGAATTCTGCACATGAGTTACATTACCCCCATGCAAACCATTACCTACACGGAAGCGAGAAATCAATTGGCTGGCTTGATGGAGGCGGCCTCCCGTGATCGCGAGCCCATCACCATCACTCGCAATGGTTCAGGAAAAGTGGTGCTGCTTGCCATCGAAGAATATGAGGCGATGGAAACCACACTACACCTTCACTCGAGCAGAGCCAATGCCGCGCAAATTCAACAAAGTCTCGCTGACTATGCTGCTGGTAACATTCAGACTGGCGACTTATGCGACTAACTTGGCTACCCAACGGTTGGAAAGACTACCTTTATTGGCAGGAGCACGACCGCAAAATCCTGCAACGGGTCAATGAAGTCATCCGCGATACCTTGCGCAATCCAATGAGTGGGATTGGTAAACCCGAAGCATTGCGAAACAACTTAAAAGGCTGGTGGTCGCGACGTATCACTCAAGAACATCGGCTCATCTACCGAGTCGATGGCGACTCGATTGTCATCATGCAATGCCGATTCCACTACGATGATTGAAACATCAAACATGAATGACATAAAACGTCAAATCCCCATCACGCGCCTGCCCACCCCAAAAAAATCTGAAATTTTTCAGATTGTTGTGTTGACATCGCCTCAGATTTCTCTATTTTCCCGCCCCGACCTGCTCCGCAGCGTCTTATTACACATTTCTTTATTACTACGTAACAAGCACAAGTCATGGAACCTACCTACCGCCCATCAAAACGCACACGCAAGCAACAACACGGTTTCCGTGCTCGTATGGCAACTAAAGGAGGTCGCGCTATCTTGAATCGCCGCCGCCAAAAAGGACGTAAGCGCCTTATGGGCAAAGGTGCAGAGGTGCACTTCAAACGCCATACCCAACAACACACTTCGAACTAAGTGCAGGAGATCTCCCGCTGATGCGACTTCCTCGGAAGCACACCATGAAAAAGCGGGCCGACTTCCAGAAGGTCCGTGAGACCGGCCGCTCCAAAGCTGGCCGGTTTCTCGTTTTAAGCACGCTCGAGGATGCGCAATTGCCTCACTTTATGGTCGCCTTCATCACTACCAAAAAAACTGGTAAAGCCCACGACAGAAATCTTCTGCGTCGGCGTTTTCGTGATATCATCCAGCGCCATTTGCCCAACATTCAGCCATCGATGCGCTACCTCGTCGTCATCGCTCGCTACAACACGATCCAAGCCAGTTTTGCTGAGCTTGAACATGATTGGCTGAAAACCGCTCGCCGTCTGGGAATTCTCCAGTCCCCGGCTACCCCCACTCCCCCTTCTCTTTCCTCGCAGCCTTCATGATGCATGATTTCCCAAGCGGTCACCTTTCTCATTCGCTGCCTGATCCGTTTTTACCAGCGCTTGATCAGCCCGGCGCTCAAGGTCATTTTCGGGCCCCATTCTGGCTGTCGCTATCAACCGACATGCTCGCACTATTTTCTCCAAGCCGTCGAAACGCACGGCCCTTTGCGTGGCTCGTGGCTCGGCACCTGTCGCATTATGCGCTGCCATCCTTGGGGTGGATTCGGTCACGATCCTGTACCACCTCGCAAGTCTTCCCTTTCAACCAACGCAGAGCCAGAACCTCCGTGCTCGCACCATCACTAATCTCTACCAATTGCCATTATGTACGATAAAAAAACATGGGTCGTCGTCACCCTTTGCAGCCTGATTATTGGCTACTCATTTTACGATTCCTCGAAAAAAGCGGGCATCCTCGCCGAGCAACGCGCGGAACAAGCTCGCATCGAAGCTTTCAATAAAAAAGCAGCTGACGAGGCGAAGGCGAAAGCCGTAGCGGAGAACCCGGAGGCTGTGCCAGAAGCTGACAAAACTACGCCTGCTCCTGTTACCGTTGCCGAAAACATCATCGCGCTCGATACCGCAGAGGTTTCCTTCGTGCTCACCAACAAGGGTGCTGGCGTCAAGCATGCCGTTCTGAAAAATGAATACGAAATCGGCGACAAAAAAATCCCGATCCACATCAACCAGGGAGCGGTCAATCCTGTCGGCGCACTCACGCGTGGCACATTTACCTCCGATGCCTTGATTTACGAATACAAAGCTGATCAATCCGTATCGGGCAAATCCGCAGTCTTCGTCGCGCAGAGCCCAGAGGGACTGATCGTGAAAAAAATCTACAGCATCCAAGAAGATCAAAGCGCTCCCGGCGCACCCTATTTGCTGAACTTCGATGTCATCATCGAAAATGCCTTGGACACTCCAATCGCTCTCAACCAATGGACACTCGCTCTCGGCTCGGCAGGACCGCTACACGCCAAAGAATGGCCAGACCAAACAACCTTCTTTTTCAATGATGCGGGTAACTATGATTATGTCGCAGCCACAAAATTCGCAGGCGGTTGGTTCAGCGATGAAAAACTTTCCGATGAGCGCCAACTCGGTGCCGCAAAGCTCGCTGGCGTATGCGATCAGTTTTTCACCATAGCACTCAAATCTCAAGCGCCCTATGGCAGCAGCGTGATTGCTTCCACCTACGATGTTCGTTTTGATGGCGTCGAGAAGCCCCTCAAAGGCATAGCCTCGCACTTACGCTTGCCTTCCGTGAGCCTAGCAAAAGGCGAACAAAACAAAAACAGCTTCCAGATTTACATGGGGCCGAAAAATAACAACATGCTGCGCAAAATGGGCAGCGAGTGGGGCGAAATCATGAACTACGGTTGGTTTTCTCCGATTAGTCGCTTGCTCAACTGGACTCTGCATTGGATCCATGCGGCAATCTCAAAAATGTCCGATGTCTGGTCCTGGGGCATTTCGATTGTGATCCTCACACTCGTCGTGCGCACCGCGATTTGGCCACTCTACAACAAGTCGAATCGCTCGATGAAGCGCATGGCCAAGCTCAAGCCAGAAATGGATCAGATCAAGGAAAAATACTCCAGTGACCCCGCCAAGATGAATCAGGAGGTGATGAAGATGTATAAAAAGTATGGAGTCAACCCGATCGGCGGATGTCTGCCTATGCTTCTCCAGATCCCCATTTTCTTCGGCTTCTATCGCATGCTCCAGTATGCCGTCGAGCTACGCCACGAGCCCTTTTTGTGGTGGGTCACCGATCTTTCACAGCCCGACACCATCGGTCATTTCATGGGCTTCCCGATCAACATCCTACCGATCGTGATGACCCTTACGAGCTTTGCACAGATGGCAATGATGCCCAAGACCGGTGATAAAATGCAGCAGCGCTTGATGATGTTCATGCCCTTCATGTTCCTCATTTTCTGTTACTCTTTCGCCTCGGCCCTAGCTCTCTACTGGACTACGCAAAACATTTTCACCATTTTCCAAACTTGGATCACCGCGAAAATGCCCGAGCCCAAGCTTGTGGAAAAACCAGTAGACCCGACCAAGCCGAAGAAGAAAACTTTCATGGAAAAGATGATGGAAAAGCAGGAAGAATTGCAGCGAGCCCAAGCCGCCAAAGCTCGTGGTGAGTCCTCCGATATGCGCGATGTAACGCCAAATAAGAAGCCACGACCACCCAAAACTGGCGGTTGATCGTTGTCAAATCTCCCCCATCCTACCGTGCAATATTCCTTGCACTTATGCACATCCGCATTACTCTCCCGCAACCAAATTTCCGCTAACAAATTTCTTATTTTATGATCAAATGGATTCTTCAAAAAATCGTCGGCAACAAAAACCAACGAGAAATTCGCCGCATTCGCCCGGTGGTAGCACGCATCAACGAGATTGAAGAAGCCCTGCAGCGCGAGCCTGAGGAAAAATTGCGCGAGTTGACACAAAAGTGGCGCGATCATTTGGCCCGCTATCATGATCTCAAGGCTCCAGCCAAACCTACGCTCCATCGCATGGACGACCAAGAGCTTAAGGATGTGGCTCTTGAAATCGAGGCACGCTTTTCGCGCATGCGCGATGAATTTCCCGAGCTCCCAGCCAGCATCGAGCCGACACCGGAATCGATCGAGGCAGCCAAAGAAGCATTTCGCAGCATCGAGCCAACTTTTCGCGAACGCCGCGCCAAGTATTTGGAACAAATTTTGCCCGAAGCCTACGCCGTTGTCAAAAATGGCGCACGCCGCATGTGCGGTCGTCAAATCACCGTCTGCGATCACACCTTGACTTGGGAAATGGTGCATTTTGATGTTCAGCTCATCGGTGGTATAGCGCTCCATCGCGGCATGATTGCTGAGATGCAAACAGGTGAAGGAAAAACGCTCGTAGCTACGCTGCCGGTTTATCTCAATGCTCTCACAGGACTTGGCGTGCACATCGTCACCGTCAACGACTACCTCGCCCGTCGTGACTCGGAATGGATGGGCTCGCTCTACCAATACCTCGGCCTGACGGTCGGCTGCATTCAGAATCAGATGCACCCACAAGATCGTCGCGATCAATATGCCTGCGACATCACCTACGGCACGAACTCAGAATTCGGCTTCGATTACCTTCGCGACAACGGCATGGCGAACACTGTCGATGAGCAAGTGCAGCGCGTTCACTACCTCGCCGTGATCGACGAGGTAGACTCGATCTTGATCGATGAAGCGCGGACACCGCTCATCATTTCGGGTCCCGCTACTGTTTCTTCACACCAATATGACACCTACAAGCCGCTGATCGATCGCTTGGTGAAAAAACAAACCGAGCTATGCAATGAACTAGCCGCCGAAGCCAAAGCGAAACTCGATGCCGGTGACAAAGAAGAAGCCGGTCGCGCCCTCTTCAAGCTTAAGCTCGGACAACCTCGCAATCGCCAATTCATGCGCTTGATGGAAGAGCCAGAAAATCGTCGCTTGCTCGAAAAAACTGAGCTCTCTTTCTACCAGGATGCCCAGAAACGCGAACTTTTTGCGATCAAGGAAGAACTGTATTTCACCATCGATGAGAAAGCCAACGATGCCGACTTGATGGAAATGGGCCGCAATTTCCTTGCACCGAATGAGGCCGATGCCTTCGTCCTCCCAGACCTCGGAACCGCATACGGCGAGATCGATGCCAATCCGAAACTGAGTGACGAAGAACGCTTCTCGCGCAAAGAAGCCCTACAAGCCAAGCTGGATGTTCAGGGAGAGAAAATGCACAACATTTCCCAACTCCTCAAGGCCTATTGCATCTATGAAAAAGATGTGCAGTATGTTGTCACCGAAGGGAAAGTTGTCATCGTCGATGAAAACACCGGACGCGAAATGCCTGGTCGCCGTTGGTCCGATGGCTTGCACCAAGCAGTAGAGGCCAAAGAAGGCTGCCAGATCGAACGTGAGACGCAAACTTACGCGACGATTACCATTCAGAACTATTTCCGCCTCTACGAAAAACTCGCAGGTATGACCGGCACCGCCGAAACCGAAGCGGCAGAGTTTTCTGACATTTACAAACTCGACGTCTTGCCGATTCCGACGAACCAGCCAAATTCTCGCGTCGATCTCAACGACCAAGTTTTCAAAACACGTCGTGAAAAATTCAATGCCGTGGTGAAAAAAATCGCCGAAGCCCACGAAAAAGGACAACCTGTTCTTGTTGGTACCGCATCCGTGGATGCATCGGAAACACTTAGCCGATTGCTGAAACGCGAGAAGATCGAGCACGCTGTTCTCAACGCCAAGTATCACCGCCAAGAAGCGGAAATCATTTCTAACGCCGGTCAACGCAATGCCGTCACGGTTTCCACCAACATGGCTGGTCGTGGCACCGACATCAAATTGGGTGCGGGAGTTGCTGAACTCGGCGGACTTTTTGTGATCGGCACCGAGCGTCATGAATCACGCCGCGTCGATCGCCAGTTGCGCGGACGTTGTGCCCGTCAAGGTGACCCTGGTTTGTCTCAGGCCTATCTCTCCTTTGAAGATGACCTGATGCGCAACTTCGCGGCAGCCGAGCGCATGACCCAGATGATGGAACGTTTCGGCATGGAAGACGGTGAGGCTCTTGAGCACTCGTGGCTCAACCGCTCGGTCGAAACCGCTCAGAAGCGCGTCGAGCAACGCAACTACATTTGGCGCAAACGCGTTCTTGATTTCGATGACGTCATGAACAAACAACGCGAAGTCGTTTACGGCTATCGCAATGAAGTGCTCTCGACCGAATCGCCACGCGATCTCGTCACCGAAATCATCGAGAAGGTCATTCCTGCAAATGTCACAGGCTACTTTGCTGGTCGCGATGACAATTCACCCGACCTCACCGAGCTATTCCATTGGATTCAAGGAAACCTGCCTGTTCGTGTCACGCTCGATGAAATTCAGAGTGCGAAAACACCCGATCAAATTACTGATCTGTTGATTCAGCGCGTGAAAGACGCTTACGAAAGCCGCACCTCCAATCTGCCACCCGAAATCATGGAGCAGGAAGAGCGTCGCATGGTTCTCGCCGCGATTGATAAGCAATGGCAGGCTCACCTCTACAACATGGATGCCCTGCGCGAGGGCGTTTACCTCCGTGCACAAGGTCAGAAAGATCCTTTGGTCGAATACAAAAATGAGGCCTACAACTTGTTTGTCGAGCTCATGGGCAACATCGAGCAAGAAGCCTTCCACAACTTGTTCCGCTCCGCTGCTGCCATCGAGGCCTTCCTCAAGCAATTGCAAAGCGCACCTCGCCAAATGCAAGCCAGCGATGAAATCGGCCACGATAACATTGCCCGCTCTGGTCCTGTGAGCGCCGAACTTTTGCCATCACCTGAAGGCACACAAATCAAGCTGAACTTGCCCAAGCGCCGCCCGAGCTTTGACATTGCTACCTCTGGTCGTAATGCCCCCTGCCCTTGCGGTTCGGGTAAAAAATTCAAGCAATGCTGCGGTCAAGAGCCTGAGGCAGAGGCTTGATCAATTGCGAACTTTGGTTGTGAGTAAAAGGGATGGTAAATCCCTTTTCCATATTGTGATTTTGTGAAGAAAACGCTTTCCCGCTTGGCGTGGATGCATTACGTTGCGCCCCGCTATGTGGAAAGGTCGTTTTACGCAAGATACGTCAAGTTTGGTCCAGCAGTATGGAGAATCAGTGTCGTATGATTGGCGACTTTTTCCTCATGACATCGCAGGTTCGATCGCTCATGCTCGTGCGCAAAAGCACGCAGGATTTTTGACCGACGAGGAATTTTCTCAAATCGAAACAGGACTGCTCGCCATTCGCAAAGACATCGAGGACGGAAATTTCGAGTTCAAGACATCGCTGGAAGACATCCACATGAACATCGAGGCCGAGCTGACGCGTCGCATCGGTCCCGCAGGTGCAAAACTTCACACCGCTCGCTCGCGCAACGATCAGGTGGCGACGGATACTCGTCTGTATTGCCGTGCGCAGGTTGATTCCTTGGTCGAGGCAATGAAAAATTTGCAACGCGCCCTGCTCGACCGTGCCGATGTGTATGCGGATGACGTCATGCCTGGCTACACGCATTTGCAACGCGGCCAACCCGTGACGGCGGGTCATCATTTTCTGGCTTATGTAGAAATGTTAGAGCGCGATGTTTCGCGTCTGCTCGATGCCCGCAAGCGCTTGAATATTTCGCCTCTTGGCTCGGGTGCATTGGCTGGTTCCACGATCAATCTCGACCGCCGTGCGATCGCACAAGAACTTGGCTTTGACGGAGTGACCACCAACTCGATGGACGCCATCGCGGATCGCGACTACATCGCCGAAATCATTTTTGTCATCGCGCTTTGCGGCGTGCATCTTTCGCGTCTGAGCGAGGATTTGATCTTGTGGTGCAGTGCGGAATTTTCCTTCGCTCATCTCGCCGATGCTCACACTACAGGATCGTCGCTGATGCCACAGAAAAAAAATCCTGATGTTTGCGAACTCACACGCGGCAAGACCGGTCGTCTGATGGGTAATCTTGTCGCCATTCTCACCGCGATCAAAGGACTGCCGCTCACATACAATCGCGATCTGCAAGAGGACAAGGAGCCGCTCTTTGATTCCATCGATACCCTGCATCTCGCTCTCGCCGTGAATACCGAAATGATTTCCGCCATGACCATGCGTGTGGATCATTGTGCCGCAGCAGCAGCTGACCCAATGTTGCTCGCGACCGATCTCGCTGATTACCTTGTGAAAAAAGGTGTGCCATTTCGTCATGCACACGAACTCGTGGGCAAAGCCGTGGCAGAGGCAATTTCAAGCAAAACGCCACTCGATCAATTGGATCTCACGAAAATCAGCGAGCACTACGGAAATGATACGGCCGAGATTTTTCAACTCAGCCGCGCGCTTAAAGCTCGCACCAACCCCGGTTGCCCTAACCCTGAAATTGTGCGTCAGCAAATTTCTCGCTGGCAGGCACAACTAGCCTAACAAAGCGCCATGGCCTTTACCGTGTCCGCCAACTTTGCGATCTCAGCTGATGGAAAAATCAGCAGTGATCCGCATCGCCCGTCGGGCTGGACCTCACAACAAGACCATCAACGCTTGTTAGAATTACGACGTAATGCCGATGCGATCATCGTTGGTCGAGGCACGTTATGCGCGGATAACATGAGCTTGACGGTCCCTAATCAAGCACGTCAACCACTGCGTTGCGTGGTCAGTCGGCATGGAAATTTCAGCGGCGATGAGAAGATTTTTCACAGCCACGGCGGCGACATTCACCTTCTTGTGACCGATGCCAGCAGCTGTGATTTCACGCGTAATGGTGTGACTTTACACTTTGGAAACCTAACAGATTTCTTTCATGAACTGCATCGCGATCATGGTGCTCAGCACATCCACTGCGAGGGCGGAGGCATGCTGTTGCGTGATTTGTTAGATCACGATCTACTCGATACACTCCACCTCACGTGGGCCGCGCATACATTGTTTGGCGGCACGAATGCGCCAACAATCTCAGGACTAGCAGACGGGAAATTTTCTCACAGTCGACACTTTTCGTTAATCGAAATGACCCAGACTGGCGCAGATGGTGAAATATTCCTCACCTACCAGCGCAACGATTTAGCAAAATAGCAAATCAATGCTCGGCGGGTTTTTCCTCACCATGAGCTGCTTTCTCGCTGTGCCCAGTATCATGAGATCCATGAGAATGCAGGCGTTTGGTATCCTCGAATTTGTGACGTTCACAGGAAGTGATCGCGAATGCACCAAGAGCCAACAGAAACAGAACGTTTTTCATCTCGGCGCTGTCATAGCCGAGCATGCCGATATTGGCAACACTGGAAACGCAATTTTTTCAGGTTATGCCTGTGCGCCTCGGAGCCACTCAGCAACACGGGAAGCTGCACGCTCGTGTGCACCTTCGCCACCGAGCAAATCAGCAGTGACTTTCAGTTGGCGCTTCATGTCTTCGATGTAGGACTCATCGTAAAGCAATCGTTTCATTTCGGCAACGATGGCTGGTGGATTCGCCTGATCTTGGATGAGTTCTCGCACTACGGATTTTCCTGCAAGAATGTTGACCAGCCCGATGTGCGGAATTTTGATCAACATTTTGGCGAGATAATACGTCGGCGCCGCCACCTTATACACCAGGCAATTCGGCAAGCCGAAATACGCAGCTTCAAGGGTCGCAGTACCACTTGCTATCACCCCGCAGGCCGCTCGCTGCATAAGATGCAGGCTTCCGCCATCGGTAACGGTTACCGCTTCTTCCATGGCAGATTCTTCGACCATACGGCGCATCATTGCTGCCAATTTACCCGATGCCGCAGGTGCCTCGAAGCGCAAATTTGCTTGCTCGGAGTGGAGCAATTTCGCGCTCTCCAGCATCGTCGGGAAAAGCCGCGTCACTTCGCGCTCCCGACTCCCCGGCAGCAATGCCACCAATCCAGCCTCCCGAGAAATTTCCTGCCGCTCCGCTTCCAGCTCGTCAACCAGCGGATGACCGACAAAAGTGGTCTTGAGCCCAGCTGATGCAAAAATCTCACGCTCGAAGGGAAAAAGACACATCATTTCATCAAGCAATTTTACCATCTTCGGAATCCGTCCACGATTCCAAGCCCAGACTTGTGGACTGATGTAGTAGACAATTTTCGTCTTGGGAAGACAGGCGCGCACCGCTTTGGCAAAGCGCAAATTAAAGCCAGGGTAATCGACGAGCAACAACACATCAGGCTGCATTTTCTGAGCTTCTGCCAACATTTCGGCAAATTGCTGCTTGAACCAACCGTAGTGCTTGAGCACTTCCCAAAACCCCATCACCGCAGAATCCTCTACCCAGTCGCGCAGGCCTTCACCGACGATTTCCTTCATTTGTGGACCACCTGCGCCACGAATGGCAAGATCGGGAAAATCACGACGCAACGAGCGCAGAAGTCCCGCACCATGCGCATCTCCGCTCAATTCCCCAACCACAATATACAAAGACTTCGGCATGCGCGCGCAGGCTAGCAAGCATAGGCCCATCCGTCCACCTCCAAACATTACGAAAATTTAAAATTACGATTGATTTTATGCGAAAGAAAAGGCACTTTCTTTCGCGCAACATGTCTGATCCATCCACTGACCCCGTACCTCTTGGAGAAATCCTTCAAGGCCCCAGCCCGTTCGAGCAATTCCTGGAACGCAATCAAAAGCTCATCGCCGTGGCTGCCGTTGCTGCTGGCCTCGGCATTGGTGGATTTATGGTGTATCGCACCATTGCTGCTGATACTGCTACCGCAGCTGGAGCAGCTCTCTCGCAAGCAAAAGACATCGCTGATTTAGAGAAAGTCAAAACTGAGTATGCCAACACGCCGTCGGCGGTCACGGCTGCTTTGCAAATTTCCGATAAGCAATGGGCAAACAATCAACAAGATGAAGCCATCGCAACCCTGCGTGAAATTGTTGAAAAATTCCCACAACATCCTGCGCACATCATCGCTCAAAACGCACTTGGTCACCGTCTGCTAGAGCAAGGCAAGACTGGAGATGCCGCACTTGCATTTCAAGCAGTCATCGATTCGCCATCTGGCACATTCCTCGCCCCCATGGCCATGATTTCACTCGGTGATATCGCTAGCAAAGGTGGTGATAAGGCCAAGGCCGAAGAATTTTACAAAAAAGTCGGCGACAAATACAAAGAGAGCACCTTCTCCTCGCTAGCAACTGATCGACTCAAATTCCTCAATTTCGTCGCTCCTACTGAAGTCGAAGCTCCACCCGTCGTTGCCTCTCCACCTGCATCCATCGCCCAGCCTGATCCTGTGCAAGCTCCAGCGAATCCAAATGGCAATCCGCTCTTGGATACGCTCAATCAAGGCACACCAGAGCAAGACGAAGCGAACGAAGCAGAAGGTGCTTCACTTCCTCCCAAAACCGCGGCTGACCCAAGCGATCAAGGGGAACAAGAGGAAGAGAGTCTGCCTGACAAACAGTAATCACTCATTTTCATCAATCACAACCAAAGAGACAACCATATGTTCCAAAAAGTAATCGGCCAAAAACTAGGAGAAACAACTCCATCCACCCCCGGCAGCGCACCAGCACCTGCCGCCGCAGCAACCAGCGCGCCTTCAGCCGCAGCTCCGTCCTCTGCACAGCCAGCTGCCGCCGCTCGCCCCGCAGGCTCTGCCTCGCGCAACGTTCTTTCCACCGATGTGGAAGTGAAGGGCACCCTGAAATTCACCAACGACCTGATCGTAGATGGTCGCATCGAAGGTGAAATTCAGTCCGAAGGCAATCTTACCATCGGTGAAAATGCCCGCATTAAAGCAGAAATTCGCACAGCCACTGTCACAGTGCACGGCAAAGTTCACGGCAACATTACCGCCAAAGATCGCGTCGACCTCAAAGCTGGTGCTGAAGTCGTTGGCGACATCAAAGCAAAAATTCTCACCATGGAACCCGGTGCGATCTTCGTTGGTAAGTCCACCATCGGCACGCCTACCACGGCTCCTGCCGGCAATGCACCAGCAAAAGATAAAGCGTGATCCCTGCTGGTTTCTGCCTTAGAATGCTTACCTGAACGATTGATTTCAGGACTATGACCTTGTCGAAAGAAGGCGTGCTGGTGTCGATCACTAGCACGTTTTTTTATGTCGATTTTTCTTCTCCATGAGCCGCACCCCACAGCCCCCCCCAAATCACCATCACTTGCCCTGAATGCCAATCTGAGCAGCAGGAATCGAGATTGGCGATATCAACCATGTGCCGAGTCTGCAATGCCGGTATCCAGATCAAAGATGGCGTTGCCCTTCGACGCAAGCCACTGATCAAGCTGAGTGCCAAGCCAAAGCCAGCCGAGCCAAAAACCTCACAAGCGGCTCCAAAAACAAGCTCGGTCACCTCGAAGTTATTCCCTTTTCACAGCAAGTCCCCTACGCCAAGCAACACTGCGCCCAATCTGCTTCAACGTTATCTTCACTCGACTCCCGAGAAACGCAGCGTCGTCTGCACCGAGTGCCACCGCGAGCATCAAGCATCGGTTAGCGCCCAAGCCTCGCACTGCCTTGCCTGCGGTGCTTACATCAGCCTACGCAACTACGAGATCAACGAGAACTGGCACCGTCGCATCCAAACCCGCGGGGATGTCCACATCCAGAAAAAAGGCTCGGTGCAAGGCGTGATGATCCAATGCCATAATCTGATCATCGAGGGCATTTTTCGCGGCTCCGTCGAATGCTCCGGCGAGGTAGTATTTGTCCAGCCTACCAAAATCCTCGGCAAAATTGCTTGCCGCCACCTTCATGTGCCGATCAATTGCGAGCTCGAAAGCCAACACCCGATCCACACCCACAGCGCCCTCATCGAGGGCAAATTGCTAGGCTCAATCGTCGCAACCGGCGGGGTGACGCTCGACAAAAAAGCTTTTGTCGATGGCGATATCACAGCAGGAAACATTGTCATTAAACCTGGAGCCAAGCAAAATGGTATGATTGTCATCAAGCAATCACCTACATCATAAGGAAAAACTGATATTAAATCCTCGTTGCATTTTTTCTCACCTGTCCCCTGCTTTAGGCTTGCTCTTTCGGAAATCCCCACTAGCATCGCGCGGCGCAGACGCCGCTACCGAGCATCTGCCCCTCAACCATCATGGCAGCAACAAGGCCCACCACAAGCACTACCGGTCACCCTATTTTCCACTTGGGTCTATCGGCAGCGCGTAAATCACCCGCAGAGTTGCGCGGAGATTTCGCTCGCTTGCCACTCCGCTCACGATTTCTTGCGAGCCTGCGATCATTCATGATCCTCGTGCCTCTTGTCCTGCTGCCATCAACCACGAAACACATATACCATGTCCAACGGAACACAGGAACAAAGCCGTAATAACGGCAATCGCAATCGGAACCGCAACCGTAATAACGGCGGTCGTAACAATGGCAATCGCAACAACAACAGCAACCGCCCACAGAACCCTGATCAAAAAAGTAACAACCGCGGTCTCTCGCAGCACCAATCTTTTGTGAATCGCAAGCCCGTCAAACTGACGTTCTGGCAGAAAGTTCTCAAACTGATCGGCCTCTACAAAGAGCCCTCTAATGGTGGCAAGCCCGAGTCCCGCGACAAAGGCAATCAAGGCAAACCGAAGTTTGAAGGTCCACGCCCCGAGCGCGGTCCTAAGCCCGAAAAACAAGCACCACGCTCCAACACGCGCGATGCTCGTCAAGGTGGCGAAGGTCGTCCCGCAGGTGAGCCCCGCCCGCCGCGCGAGCCACGTGCCCCACGTGAACGTCGCGAGCCAACCTTGACTGATGTCGAGTCCACACGCCTCTACATCGGCAATTTGTCCTACGATGCTACCGAGTCTGACATCGAGGAGTTGTTCAAAGGCATCGGCCCTGTTCGCTCGGTCGAAGTCGTTTACAACAAGCACACGCACAAGTCCAAAGGCTACGGCTTTGTGGAAATGCTGCGCATCGATGAAGCCAAGCGCTCCGTCGAAGTGCTGCACGATCAACACTTCATGGGCCGTCAACTCATCGTTTCTGGTGCCAAGGCGAAAAACGCCGAAGACATCGCTGAGCACGCCGCAGCCCGCGAGCGCAAGGAGCAATCCGTAGCTACAACTCCTGCTGTTGCATCTGTTGCTACAACTCCTGTCGAAGCCACAGCTGCTGTCGTTGAGACTGCCGAAGCCGTTGCGGACACCGCAGTGGTGACTGCGGAAGAGACCGTGAGCGAAGTTGCAACCGTCACTGAAGCCGTAGTGGAAGGCGGCGTGATCGAAGAAGTTCACTCGCTCGAAGCCGATTCTCAGAAAGAGAATTTCGCCTAATCACCATCAAATCTCTCGCAAACGCCGCATCCTCACCGATGCGGCGTTTTTTTGTGTCGATCTAAGCCGACATTTGCGCGAAATGCTTGACCTCTCAGCCAGCGAACGCTTGAATTTCGCTATGGACCGCCGCACCTTCCTCCGTCAATCCTCCGCAGCTCTTGCCGCCACTGCTTTCAGCTCATGCTCCTCAGGCCCAGAGACTCCCACGCTGCATGTTTTTACTTGGTCCGACTATCTTGACCCCGCCTTGCAGGAAAAATTTGAAACTCTGCACAAATGCAAAGTCGTAATCGATACCTTTGATTCCAATGAATCAATGTTTGCTAAAATTAAGGGTGGTGCCGCCGGTTACGACATCTTGGTTCCTTCTTCCTACATGGTTAAGGCATTGGTTCGTGAGAACTTACTGCTCAAGCTCGATCACAGCAAACTTAGCCACCTGAAAAACATCGATCCCGGACACCTTTCCAAAGCCCTCGATCCGAAAATGGAATACTCCGTGCCCTACATGTCGGCCCCGACTTGTGTGGCTTACCTTGGATCAAAACTCAATAACGTCGAGCCCTCCTACTCGATCTTCACCAACCCCGCAGGCAAAGGTCGCACGACGCTGCTCAACGACATGCGCGAGGTTATCGGAGCCGCCCTCCTCTCCCTTGGTTTCTCCATGAATTCCATCAATGCCGACGAAATTGCCAAAGCCACACAAGTCGTCATCGAATGGAAAAAGAACATCGCGAAGTTTGACAACGAACAATACAAAAGCGGCATCGCTTCGGGCGAATTCTTCGTGGTCCAGGGCTATGCTGGGGAATTGATCACCACCGCTGCGGAGAACGAAGACGTGCAAGTTTTCATCCCCAAAGAAGGTTCCGCCAGCAGCTGTGATGACCTTTGCATCCCCGCGAACGCACCAAATCCAACACTTGCCATGGAGTGGATCAACTTCCTCTGTGAGGCAGAAGTCGCCGCGCAAAATATGGAATACATCGGCTACCGCGCACCAAATTCCCCAGCCTATGCACAGCTCAGCGAAGACTTTCGCGGCAATCAAATCCTCTTCCCCGACGACGAAGCGCTGTTCGCCAAGTGTGTGCCCATCGATGACATCGGAGACAACGTTACCCTGTGGTCCGCAGCTTGGGACCAGATCAAGGCATCGTGATTGTCTTTTCGATCTGATCTCAACCTAACATTTTGTTAGAAAGCCAACAATTCATGAATTGTTTCCGATTGTTTTGCCTTCGATTGTCTCTACTTGTGTTGATCCCCTGCCTGCACTCATGTAAGCTTTCAGACGCGATCACTACTTATGGTAGCAAGTATGCCCAAGAAGACCACTCATTCGAACTTGTTCAAGTAGCTTTCCTGCTGACTGCAAGTGCGATTTTTTATCGCGCCCGGATCAGGCTCGATTCTGCGGCTAAGAGTCAACGATTCATCTTTTCAGCAATGTCTCTGTTATTCTTGAGCATCGCCTGTCGCGAATTAGAAATCGATAGTTGGCTATCATTCACAGACTACGCCAGGGCCATCGAGCTCGCAATTCGAGTTATGTTCGCGATGGCTTGGATTCACGTAATTGTTCGTGAGTTCTCTAGCATCAAAAACATGATCGCAAAGCCGATGCATGCGCTTGTGCAATTCAAAGGATGGCAGTGGATCGCTTTGGGTTGCGGTTTTTAT
This sequence comes from Akkermansiaceae bacterium, assembly GCA_044239965.1. Classification (GTDB taxonomy): domain Bacteria; phylum Verrucomicrobiota; class Verrucomicrobiia; order Verrucomicrobiales; family Akkermansiaceae; genus UBA956. Next base: position 10,827 of record JBIIAI010000026.1, on the reverse strand, counting down.
ATCATCGCAGCAACGAAGGAATCTGCATTTTGGGATTTATCTAAATCTTTGCGAATTTTCATCGAAGAGTTGTTAGAATGCCTTGCCTGTCTATGTTTTGTGCTGTCTGCATTCAGAACGCAACATTCGCTGAAAATCAATCAGCCGCCTCCTGACAGCAGCAAAAAACTTTCAGCAATAGAGTAACCCTTATGCCTCTGATGAAAACGCTTTTCACCTAGGTGATTGACAAGCCTGCAATCTCTTGCTCGAAAACAAAAACGAAGTCGACACTATTACAATAGCCCTAAAAGCTGAGGAAACACAAGATCGCCATTGGGGAAGTTTTTACGAAAAATAGCGTTCTCCACTAGAATCAAACAGGATCATTTCCTTATGACGGCTAAAAATCTCCTCATCAAACATCAAACAACACCTGTTGCCAGGTGATACGTTCACCAGCAAACACAAAGCGTCCGTGAAACGTGTGACCGGCGATCATTTGCGGGAGCCAAAAGACATCGTCGGCCCACATGCGGTGGTAAGGAATTTGGTCAAGCGGTGTCCATAAGGGCACAGCTTCATCGGTTTCGGTCGGGGTGCCCTCGTAGTCATCGGCGCGAAAGACGTGGCAATGAATGTCAGGCATATCCGACATCGAAAAACACAGCTCACCCATTTTTCGTGGGTTGAGTGCCTGCACGTGGAGTTCTTCCATGGTTTCGCGCACAGCACATTGCTCTGGCGTTTCACCGGGATCGATCTTTCCGCCAGGGCCGTTGATTTTTCCCGCGCCGATGCCGCGTTTTTTCTCGATGAGCAGAACCTTGCCATCACGGATGATGAACATCAGTGTGGCAAGGATTTCTCCGCTCCATTGGCTCCAATCGGTGGGAGATATTGTGCTGTGATTCATGTATAGGATTCGACGCTGTCGCAGGTGCAGACGAGGTTACGGTCACCGTGAACATTGTCAATCCTTCCGACGCTTGGCCAGAACTTATGTTGACGCAGGTAAGGCAAGGGATAGGCGGCTTTTTCGCGCGAGTAGGCATGGCTCCAGTCATCGGCGATCACTGCGGTGGCAGGATGCGGAGCATTTTTGAGCACGTTGTCTTCGCGATCGGCGGTGCCGTTTAGGACTTGTTGGATTTCGCCGTGGATGGAAATCATCGCTTCGCAGAAACGATCGAGCTCAGCTTTCGATTCGGATTCGGTCGGCTCGATCATCAAGGTGCCACCAACGGGCCACGACATAGTCGGCGAGTGGAAACCATAATCCATGAGACGTTTGGCAACATCTTCAACCGTGATGCCGCTTTCGTCAGAGAGCGGACGCAGGTCGATGATGCACTCGTGGGCGACAAGGCCATTTTTTCCGGTGTAGAGAATCGGGAAATAATTCGCGAGACGTTTGGCAACGTAGTTGGCATTGAGGATGGCAATTTCGGTGGCATCTTTCAGGCCGTTTGGTCCCATCATGGCGATGTACATCCAAGAAATCGTGTTGATCGACGCGCTGCCATAAGCCGCCGAGCAAACGGGGCCTTGGGCATCGGCGAGGTTGGCATGACCAGGGAGAAATGGCACGAGCTGCTTGGCGACACCGATGGGGCCGACGCCAGGACCACCACCACCGTGAGGAATGCAGAAGGTTTTGTGGAGGTTGAGGTGGCAAACATCCGCTCCGATGAAACCGGGGCTGGTAAGGCCGACCTGAGCGTTCATGTTGGCGCCGTCCATGTAAACTTGGCCACCGGCTTCGTGAATCCACTGGCAAATGTCCTTGATGGTTTCTTCGAAGACACCGTGCGTGGAAGGATAAGTAATCATCAGCGCAGCGAGATTTTCGCGATGCTCAGCGATGCGAGCTTGGAGGTCATCGCAATCGATATTGCCTTTGTCGTCGCATTTCACGCCGACCACGCGGAAGCCGCACATCACGGCGGAGGCGGGATTGGTGCCGTGAGCAGAAACGGGAATCAGGCAGATGTTGCGATGAGCATCGCCATTCGCGAGGTGGTAGCGGCGGATTGCCAATAGGCCGGCGTATTCGCCTTGGGAACCGGCATTGGGCTGCAAGGAAACAGCGGCAAATCCGGTGATTTCTGAGAGCCAGTTTTCCAGCTCGGTAAGCATTTGCACGTAGCCTTTCGATTGGGCGGCGGGCACGAAGGGATGGATCGAGGAAACTTCGGGCCAGCTGAGCGGCATCATTTCCGCCGTGGCATTGAGTTTCATGGTGCAGGAACCAAGAGCGATCATCGATTCATTCAATGCGAGGTCTTTCGATTCCAGACGCTTGAGGTAGCGCAGCATCTCGGTCTCGGAATGGTAGCTGCGGAAAACAGCCTGCGTGAGAATTTCCGATTGGCGGACAAAAGCAGCGGGCAATGCGGCATCGGCAGCTGCGGAAATCGTTGCTCCAAAGGCCTTGGCGATGGCGACGAGATCGGCATCGGTGGTGGTTTCGTCGAGCGAAATCCCAACGCGATCGGGATCAATGAGACGCAGGTTGATGCCCTCCGCCAATGCGGCGGCTACGATGCTTTCGGCCTTGCCGTGAGCGTGAACAACGATGGTATCGAAAAAGTCCGCGCTATCGAGCGTATGACCGAATTGTTTCACCGCAGCAGCCAAGGTGGCGGTGCGTTGATGGATTTGTCGGGCGATGTGTTTCAGTCCTTCAGGACCGTGATAGACGGCATACATCGATGCCATCACGGCGAGCAATACCTGCGCGGTGCAGATGTTGGATGTTGCTTTGTCGCGACGAATGTGTTGCTCCCGAGTTTGCAGAGAGAGACGGAAGCCAGGCTTGCCGTAGGCATCGAGCGAGACACCGATCAAGCGACCGGGCATTTTGCGTTTGAGCGCATCTTTGCAGGACATGAAGGCGGCATGTGGACCACCAAAACCGAAAGGAACGCCGAATCGTTGGGAGTTTCCGATGCAAATGTCAGCACCGAATTCACCTGGCGCGCGCAGCACGGTCAAGGCCAGCAGATCAGCGGCGACGATATTCAAGGCACCAACGGCACGTGTTTTTTCGAACAAAGCGGAGAAGTCATCGATGCGACCACATGTATCAGGATACTGCACCAGCACGGCAAACAGTCCGGCGACCGAAGCAGGGTCGAGCGAAAGATGATCGCCGACGAGAATCTCGATCCCCAGGGGCTCGGCGCGGGTTTTCACCACCTCGATGGTTTGTGGGTGGCAGCGCTCCGAGACAAACATCACCTTGCCTTTTGCATTTCCCGCGATCGCCAAACTCATAGCTTCGGCAGCGGCAGTGCCTTCATCGAGCAAGGAAGCATTGGCGACGTCCAAACCCGTGAGATTGGTGATCATCGTTTGGAAATTCAGCAAAGCCTCGAGACGGCCTTGCGCGATCTCTGCTTGATACGGGGTGTAGGCAGTATACCAGCCGGGATTTTCCAAAATATTGCGCAGAATCACATGTGGCGTGTGAGTTCCGTAGTAGCCTTGGCCGATGAATGATTTTTTCACCTGATTTTGCCCCATGACTGATTTCAAACGAGCAAGCGCCTCAGTTTCGGAGAGCGCCTCTGGCAGATTCATAACGTGGTGATCGCGGATCACCGATGGTACAGCATCGCTGATTAAAGGCTCCATTTCTGCATAGCCTAGGGCCTCTAACATAGTCTGACGATCTTGACCTACTACCCCCAAATGACGACTGCTGAAATCTGTATGAATTTTCATTTCAAATGATGTGTTTCCTTGTGCTGATTGAATGGATGCGGCACCTCCATAGCGGATTTTTTTTGAACCGCAACTGTGACTTACAAAAAAATCAATTTTCCTCGCATTTGCTCGGTTTCATCGCTTGCCATAGCGAGACCGCACAGGCTCCGAGTTGGAGGACAAGCTGCGTGATTTTCTGCGGATACTTTACAGCCTCGGTGGTTTTGCCAAAACAACCGCAATGAAGGTCAATGCCACGCATCCATGCCGAAATGATGGCGCCGAGAAACACCACAGTCATGAGCGTGGCGAGCAATGCAGCTCCTCGTTGTTGAATATGCAAAACCAAGCACAGTCCCACTAGCAATTCGAGCCAAGGCAGAGAGTAAGCGATCACGGCATCCCATGGTTCAGCGACGATGCGAAAATTTGCCACGTCCTTCATGAAAACCTCCACGCCGCTGACGAACAATTTATTTCCCGCAGCCCAGACAAACACCACACCCAGCCCGACTTGGATCGCGCGCAAAATGATTTCGGTGGGGCTCATGCGGAATTCGACGGCGGCTTCGTTCATCGATCAAATGATACCTTTTCCTGAAAAATGTGCAAGTGCTGGCACGGAATGGGTTGATTTTTTCGTGAAGTCGATTATCGAGTGCGCGCAGAATTATATGAAAGCATCCACCTCCATCGGCCGCGTGCGCCTTGTCGGATTCATCGAAGGCGTATCCTACATCACCCTGCTCGGCATCGCTATGCCATTGAAATATTTCGCCGACAAACCTGAGTATGTTCGCATCAATGGCATGATTCACGGTGTTTTGTTCATTATTTTGTGTCTTTTGATCCTCATAGCACTGATTGAGGGCAAATTGTCATTCAAATGGGCAGTTTTGGCATTCATTGCCACGCTTATCCCCTTCGGCACCTTCGTGATTGATCGAAAATTGGCATTTTTTGACAAAGAATGACCCTTTTCCCACCACTCAACAAAAAAGTTTACGCATTTCTCGTCAAACTTGACAAGCGCATCGAAATCCCTCATGAAAACTTGCGGGATGCAACGAACCATTTTTGTCAGCAGCGACAACCTGACAGACAAAAATTGAACTTCGCGTGACATACCGGATTTTCCGGCTTGATTTTTTCACCATTCGCCCCTTTATTTCCTCCCCTTTCTTCCACTACCACCTGACATGAGCTACAACGGACTACCTGAGAAACAAGGCCTCTACGATCCCCAATTTGAGCACGATGCCTGCGGCGTCGGATTTATTTGCCAAATGAAGGGGAAACGAGCGCACGAAATCATCGGGCAGGCGCTCACGGTGCTCGTCAATATGGATCACCGCGGTGCATGTGGATGCGAAACCAACACCGGCGACGGCGCGGGTATTTTGATTCAGGTTCCGCATAAGTTTTTGCAAAAGGCCACCGCAGGCCTTGGCTTCACGCTTCCAGAAGCAGGACAATACGGTCTGGGCATGGCCTACATGTCGCCCGATCCGCATGTGCGCAAGGCGACTGAGGCGCTTTTCGAACAAGTTGCAGCACAAACAGGCTTGGTCGTTCTCGGCTGGCGCGACGTGCCGACTGACAATTCATCGCTCGGAAATTCCGCCATTGCTAGCGAGCCGTTCATGCGTCAGGTGTTCATCGCCCGTCCGGAAAATTGCACCGACGATCTTTCCTTCGAGCGGAAACTTTTCATCCTGCGCAAGACCAGCTATTTCCGCATTCGCAGCGGCGGTCACGATTCGTTCTGGTATTGCTCCAGCTTGTCATCGCGCACTGCTATTTATAAAGGCATGTTGATGCCGGAACAGGTCGGCAAGTATTTCGTCGATCTCCAAGACCCCGACATGGACACGGCAATCGCACTGGTTCACTCGCGCTTTTCGACCAACACCTTCCCCAGCTGGGAGCGTGCGCATCCGTTTCGCTACATCGCCCACAACGGCGAAATCAACACCCTACGCGGCAACGTGAACTGGATGAATGCCCGTCAGCCACTCCTGGAAAGCCCGCTTTTCGGCGATGACATCAAGCGCATTCAGCCCATCGTCAACGAAGATGGCTCGGACTCAGCGAAGTTCGATAACGTATTCGAATTGCTCGTCATGGGCGGTCGTTCCCTGCCCCACGCGATGATGATGATGATCCCTGAGCCATGGTTCGGTCACGAATCGATGAGCGAGGAGAAAAAAGCCTTTTACCAATTCCACTCCTGCCTGATGGAGCCATGGGATGGCCCTGCATCGGTCGCTTTCACCGATGGCACGATGATCGGCGCCACGCTCGACCGCAATGGTCTGCGCCCTTCGCGTTATTATGTAACCAAAGACGACTACGTGATCATGGCATCGGAAGCTGGTGTATTGCCGATTCCTCCCGAAAACATCGCCCACAAAGGCCGCTTGCAGCCAGGTCGCATGTTCATCGTTGACATGCAAGAAGGTCGCATCGTCCCCGATGAGGAAATCAAACAACGCATCGCCTCGGAGCAACCGTATCGTCAATGGCTCGATGAAAATCTCATCAAGCTTTCCGACGTCGCTGCCGCACCATCCGTTCCCTCGATCAATCACGAGACTCTGACCCAGCGCCAACACGCCTTTGGATACACCTTCGAAGATCAGCGGAAAATTCTTTTGCCAATGGCAAAAGACGGCGTCGAAGCCACGGGAGCCATGGGCACCGACATCCCGCTCGCGGTGTTGTCGAACAAATCGAAACTTTTATACGACTATTTCAAACAACTGTTTGCACAGGTCACAAACCCGCCGATTGACTGCATTCGCGAGGAAATCGTGACTTCTTCGGTCACCACTATCGGACCAGAGCGCAACTTGCTCGATCCTAAGCCCGAGAGTGCCTATTTGATCGAGCTGCAAACGCCGATCATTTCCAACGAAGAACTCGCCAAGCTCAAGCATGTCGCCCAAGGCGAATTCCGCTCGGTGACCTTGCCGATTTTGTTCAATCCCGCCCAAGGTGCCAAAGGCCTCGAAAGCGCGTTTGAGGAACTCTGCCGTCAGGCCAGTCTGCATATCGATGCGGGCATGAACCTGATCATTTTGAGCGACCGTGGCATTGATGACAACCACGCCGCCATGCCCGCTCTGCTCGCCGTTTCGGGTCTGCACCATTTCCTGATTCGCGAAGGCAAACGCACGAAAGTCGGCCTCGTTTTGGAATCGGGCGAACCACGTGAAGTGCACCATTTCTGCACACTCGTCGGTTACGGTTGCGGCGCGATCAATCCTTACATGGCCTTCGAAACCCTCGATGACATGATCAAACAAGGTCTGCTCGTCGGCGTCGATCACTACACCGCTTGCAAGAATTTCATCAAATCCGCCACCAAGGGCATCGTCAAAGTTGCCTCGAAAATCGGTATTTCCACGATCCAAAGTTACCTCGGCGCGCAGATTTTCGAATGCGTCGGACTCCAACAAAAAGTGGTCGATAAGTTCTTCTCTGGTACCGCTACTCGCATCGAGGGCTCGGACCTAGAAGCAATCACCACGGAAACATTGGAGCGCCACAACCGCGCATACTCGGAGCAATCAGGTCACACCGAGGCTCTGGAAGTCGGCGGCGAATACCAATGGCGTGCCGAAGGCGAGGCTCACCTCTTCAGCCCAGCCGTCATCCATTCACTTCAATCCGCCGTCCGCTCGGGTAACTACAATACCTTCAAGACCTACTCAAACTTGGTCAACGAGCAAACCAAGCAGCATTTCACGCTGCGCGGACTCCTCGGCTTCAAGCAGCGCACAGCTGTGCCAATCGAAGAAGTGGAGTCGATCGAGGACATCCTCAAGCGTTTCAAATCCGGAGCCATGAGCTACGGATCGATTTCGGGAGAAGCTCACGAGGCCTTAGCCATCGCGATGAACCGCGTCGGCGGGAAATCCAACACCGGCGAAGGTGGTGAGGACCCCGAGCGTTTCACCTGGACCAATGAGCGCGGCGACTCGAAAAACAGCGCGATCAAGCAAGTGGCGTCCGGACGTTTCGGCGTCACCAGCCTTTATCTCACCCAAGCTCGTGAGCTGCAAATCAAGCTCGCACAAGGAGCCAAGCCCGGTGAAGGTGGTCAGCTTCCTGGCGGAAAAGTCTATCCTTGGATCGCCAAAACCCGTCACTCCACTCCTGGCGTCGGACTCATTTCCCCTCCTCCGCACCACGACATTTACTCGATCGAGGACCTTGCAGAGCTCATTCACGACCTGAAAAACGCCAACCGCGCCGCACGCGTCAGCGTTAAGCTCGTCAGCGAAGTCGGTGTCGGAACCATCGCCGCTGGTGTGGCCAAAGCCCATGCCGACGTAGTGCTGATTTCAGGATTCGACGGTGGCACCGGTGCTTCTCCGCAAACTTCGATCAAACACGCCGGTCTTCCATGGGAACTCGGTCTCGCCGAAACCCATCAAACGCTTGTTTTAAACAACTTGCGTTCACGTATCGCCGTCGAGACCGATGGTCAGCTCAAAACAGGTCGCGATGTGATCATCGCCGCTTTGCTCGGAGCCGAAGAATTTGGCTTCGCCACTGCGCCACTGGTATCGCTCGGCTGCATCATGATGCGCGTTTGCCACCTCAATACCTGCCCCGTCGGCGTCGCCACGCAAGACCCTGAGCTGCGCAAAAAATTCACTGGCGATCCCGATCACGCGGTCAATTTCATGAAGTTCATCGCCCAAGAAGTGCGCGAACTCATGGCCGAACTCGGCTTCCGCAAGCTCACCGACATGGTCGGACGCACCGATGTTTTGGAGCCAAAACACGCCGTCGATCACTGGAAAGCCAAGGGCATCGACCTCTCGAAAATCCTCTATTCCCCACCCGCTGGTCCTGAGGTCGGTCGCTTCTGCACCGAGACGCAAGACCACGGCTTGGAGAAATCCATGGACATCACCAAGTTGCTCGATCTGTGCAAACCAGCCATCGAGAACGGCGAAAAAGTCCACGCCAAGCTGCCAATCATCAACACCGACCGCGTTGTCGGCACAATTGTTGGCAACGAGGTCACCAAGCGCCATTGGCACGGTCTGCCCGATGACACCATCCACCTCCAGTTCCGCGGTTCTGCGGGCCAGAGCATCGGCGCTTTCATCCCGAAAGGCATCACGCTCGAAGTCGAAGGCGACGCCAACGACTACGTCGGCAAAGGCCTCAGCGGCGGACGCATCGCCATTTACCCTGACGCCAAAGCCACCTTTGCTGCGGAAGAAAACATCATCATCGGCAATGTCGCCCTCTACGGCGCAACTAGCGGCGAACTCTTCGTGCGCGGTGTTGCAGGCGAACGTTTCGCCGTGCGGAACTCCGGCGTGCACACAGTCGTCGAAGGCATCGGCGATCACGGTTGCGAATACATGACCGGCGGAAAAGTTGTCGTGCTCGGCACCACAGGCCGCAACTTCGCCGCAGGTATGAGCGGTGGTGAAGCCTACATCCTCGATGAAACTGGGGATTTTGCCACCCGCTGCAATAAATCGATGGTCGACATCGAACCCGTCACCGACGAGGACGACATCGACAGCCTGCGCGCCTTGATCCAAAAGCATGCCGACATCACTCTCAGCCAGAAAGCCAACAAAATCCTCGCTGATTGGAAAGGCTACCTGCCGAAGTTTGTCAAAGTCATGCCCCGCGACTACAAACGCATGCTCCAAGCCATCGCCAAAGCCGAAAGCGAAGGTCTCACCGGCGAAGCCGCACTCATTGCCGCCTTCGAGTCCAACGCCAAAGACCAAGCCCGCCTTGGGGGAGGTTGATAGAAATAAGATCAGACCGAACCGTCTGATCCATCCAATCTGACTGATCATTTTAGAAAACATACATTTATGGGCAAACCAACCGGATTCATGGAATTTCAACGCGAGCTACCAGCCGACCGCTCGCCCCTCGAGCGCATCAAAGACTGGAAGGAAATCCACCTTCACATGCCGGAAGAAAAACTCCGCACCCAGGGCTCACGCTGCATGGATTGCGGCGTGCCATTTTGCCATCAAGGCAAATTGATCTCAGGCATGGCCTCTGGCTGCCCGATCAATAACCTCATCCCTGAGTTCAACGATCTCGTTTATCGTGGTCTGTGGCGTGATGCTCTCGATCGCCTTCACAAAACCAACAACTTCCCGGAATTCACCGGCCGCGTCTGCCCTGCTCCTTGCGAAGGATCTTGCGTGCTCGGCATGAACAACCCGCCTGTCACCATCAAAAACATCGAGGTCTCGATCATCGATAAAGGCTGGGAAGAAGGCTGGGTCGTCGCCAAGGCACCCGCCAAACGCACTGGCAAACGTGTCGCCGTCATCGGTTCGGGCCCTGCGGGACTCTCCGCTGCAGCGCAGCTCAACCAAGCAGGCCACACCGTAACTGTCTACGAACGTGCCGACCGTCCCGGTGGTTTGCTCATGTACGGCATTCCGAACATGAAGCTCGACAAAAAAGAAGTCGTGCTGCGCCGCATCAGCCTGCTCGAAGACGAAGGCGTGAAATTTGTCTGCAACGCCAACATTGGTGTCGACATCCCCGCCGAAAAATTGCTCAAAGACTACGATGCCGTTGTCGTCTGCACCGGTGCCACCAAGCCTCGCGATTTGCCGATCGAAGGACGTCAGCTCAAGGGTATCCACTTCGCTATGGAATTCCTCACCGCCAACACCCAAGCGGTGCTCGATGACGCGCCACGCGAAAATTTCATCACCGCTGAGAAAAAGAACGTAGTCATCATCGGCGGCGGCGATACTGGCACTGACTGCGTCGGAACCTCGCTTCGCCATGGCTGTGTGAGTGTTTGCCAGCTGGAACTCCTGCCCAAGCCTCCCAACGAACGCGCCGCCAACAACCCATGGCCCGAATGGCCAAAGGTTTACAAAATGGACTACGGCCAAGAAGAAGCCGAGGCCGTCAACGGCAGCGATCCACGGATCTATACCACCACCGCCACCAAATTTGAAGGCGACGAAAACGGCAACGTCAAAGCCGTGCACACCGTGCAGGTCGAGTGGACCAAGAACGAACAAGGTCAGTTCATCCCGAAAAACATCCCCGGCACCGAGAAAATCATGCCCGCTGAGCTCGTCTTGCTCGCCATGGGCTTCCTCGGCCCTGAGCAAC
>JBIIAI010000297.1:0-2853 GCA_044239965.1 Akkermansiaceae bacterium | reverse complement strand
ACCGTGCAGGTCGAGTGGACCAAGAACGAACAAGGTCAGTTCATCCCGAAAAACATCCCCGGCACCGAGAAAATCATGCCCGCTGAGCTCGTCTTGCTCGCCATGGGCTTCCTCGGCCCTGAGCAACCACTGCTCGATGCCCTCAACGTCGATCGCGATGCCCGCAGCAACATCCTTGCCGAGCACGAGAAATACACCACCAGCATCGAAAAAGTCTTCGCCGCAGGCGACTGCCGCCGTGGCCAGTCCCTCGTCGTCTGGGCCTTCAACGAAGGCCGCGGTGCCGCGAGAGAGTGTGATCGTTATCTAATAGGAAGCACGAACTTGCCGTAATTTGCCTGCGCTTTATCAGCGCAGCAGCCATAAGATAACCAAAAAAGAGCTAGGAGTCGATCAGCAGACTTCTTGCATGGGACGTGTTTTGACTGGAGGCCATGCCCCTGTTTCCTTGAGGTCGTTGCCTACATCTTCGATCGCATCATGCAATTTGCGAGCGCAATCAAGTTCATCATTCGAGTGAACTCCGCCACCAAAAAGATCGGGACAACGACCAATATAGCATTGATCCTCTTCAGACCATTCTACCCATCGAAAGTATTTATCTGTGATGCGTTGCATTGTGTTATGAGGATCTTAGTTGGTTTAATGCTTTTTTCAAGTCTCGCTCTTGGTATTGACGACAATCATCACCATCTTTTCCATCAAGAATGATACTACCGGAGTATTTTTCGTGTCGAAGCTTGCGGTGGTCTCCCTTTCCCGCACCTTTAACAACGTAAAATCCTGCGTCGTAGTAGTCCTTGAGAATATTTCTTTTTCGAATCCGAGCCCCACCACACCTGCCCCTCAAACGGACAGGTCATTGATGGGTTTTCGCTTTTCGTGGGAAGAATTTGCTTGGATGGTGACGTAGTTGTGTAACGCACTCACTCATCAACCCACTTCCATCATGCAATTTACTTATCGAACGATCTCACGCGTGTCCTGCGCTGTCCTTGCTTGCAGCTTTCCGTTACCCGCCCTCGCGGCACCTAAGATCGAAGCGGTGGCCTTGTCGGACGCTGGCCAAAAATTCGAAGCGCGCTACGCGAATGCTCTGAAGTCCCTGCGTGCGGACATTGAAAAAGTGTTGCCGAAGTTTGATGCACGGCTGATGAACGATTTCAAGCAGGCTCGCGAGACAGCAAAGGCGGCGGAAAAGACCGCGTTCGAGGCTCAGCAAGCATTGGGGCAACTGGGCACCGCACAGGCCTTGATCGGCCATGCCAAGGGCAAATGGATCGGTGGAGCGGAAAAGTCCATCGCACAGGCCGAAGCCGCTTTGAAAAAAGCGAGCACCGATGCCGAGCGCGAAGCTGCCAAAAAAGAGATCGCTAAGTGGCAGGCCAACAAAGAAGAAGGCCTCAAGGCCCTGAAAGAGCGCCAAGAAAACTACGACAAGCTTAAGAAGGACGAAAAAAGCCTCGTTAGCAACAACGATGCCGCTCGCGAGGCCTTGACCAAAGCGAAATCAGCCGAAGCCACAGCATCGAAAAATTTGCTCGATTCCGCAGGCAAAATCCTCTCCAGCGATGCGCTCGATGCCAAGTTGATGGCATGCGTAATGCTCGCCGATGCGACTCCCGCCAGCCTCGCAGCCTTTGCCGAAAAAGGCCCTGAGCAAGCAGCCATGATCGACAAACTCTTCGCTGATGCACCGACTATGAAACTCATGCTCGAAGCCGGTGGAGCCAAGTTTGGCAAATACACCAGCGCGCTGGAAATCTGTGCTGCGATCCAAAAAATCAGCGCCAAGCCAAGCGATCCCGTGTTGCAGCGTTTGGCGCTAGCTACCAGTCTCGAGCACGCTATGCCGATCGCCCAAACCAACATCGCGGAGGAAACATCTGGCCCCAGCACGGTGGATCCCGTCAAGCGATATGCCCATTATGAAAAAGCCTACCTCGCTGGCGAACTCGACCCAGCTTTTGCCTCTCTCAACACTTGGCAAATGCGCATGGTCGTCGGCTGTGATGCGCCAGATGAAATCCTCACTTGGGGCCGCCAAATGCTGCGCGCCTATCGCCCCGATCACATCTACAACCCTGATTACGGCTGGCGTTATGTCTCAAGCATTCGCACCGAGGTTCCTTACGGATCGCAAAACGTGCAATACGATCTCCCGACGCTGCACAAATACCAGAACATCCCCAAAAATGGTGGTGTTTGTGGACGTCGCGCGTTTTTTGGTCGATTCATTTTGCAAGCATTCGGCATTCCTACCTGGGGTGTGACGCAGCACAAACACGCAGCCTTGAGCCATTGGACCCCCAAGGGCTGGGTCGTGAATCTCGGTGCCGGATTTGAGCACAGCTGGTGGGATAAAGATGAAGTTCCTCGCAGCGGATCCGACTTTTTGTTAGAAACTCAAGCCCGCGCCCACGGGGCTGAATACCTCAAGGTGCAGCGTGCGCAATGGATCAGCCGTATCCTCGGTGAAACGCAATACAATCATCGCAAAGCCATCGAAGGCGGCTTCTGGAGCCAACTGGCCCACTACCAAGCGCAGTCACTCGCTTCCACCGCCGTTACTCTTGGCCCCTTGGGCAAAGAATTGGCTGAGGCGAATGAAACCAAAGGCAAACAAAAAATCGACAACGCCAAGGTCGAGGCCGCAGATCAGAAAATCGTCAGTGCTGCCGATGGCTCGATCACTATTCCCGCCGTCGCTCATAGCAGCCCTGCAGGCAGTTTTGCTGCGATGAAAAGTTTCACCGATGGTATGCAACTCCACATCGCTGGCGGCTACAAAGCCGAGTATGTGGTCGATGCTCCACAGGCAGGGAAATACACACTCAGCGCCCACATGGCCAC
>JBIIAI010000129.1:0-9039 GCA_044239965.1 Akkermansiaceae bacterium | reverse complement strand
CGCTTCATCACTTGGACAGGGAAAATGCACAACACGGATGGTCGTGTGATCCCGGTGACCTTTTCGCGCACGCTGTGAGGGCGATGTGTTGATTTTTTCGCGATGGCCTAGACGATGGGCCATCGCCTGTTTTTCTAGCTGATTTTTGAGATGAAACGTTTGTGGTTTTTGGTAATGATGGTGGTGGCTGTTCATGCAGCGGAGCCAGTGGTCGCGCCTGCGGGCGGTGGGGAATTGAGTGTGAATGCATCTCTGACTGCGTATGTTTTTCCCGAGCATGGTAAGGCGCTCAAGCAGGAGCAAGGCATACAGGTGGAGGTGACCAAGGAAGATCCATCCAAGCCGTATTGTGCTCAGATTTCATTCACTTGTGCAGGCTTGCAAAAATTGCCAGCGAAAACGCCCTTGCTTGCCGTGGTGCGGGCGCGCGTGGTGGATGGTCAGGAGGGAAGCTTGATTGCGAAAGTGCAGCATGGAGCCAATCCCTATACGGCTTTCACCTCAAGCACGGGATTTTCTGTCTATGCCGAGTGGCGCGAGTATCCGATATTGTTGATGACGGATCAGGATGTGAGTAGCGAGAGATTGCAGTTGGTGTTGTTTTGTGGTCAGAAAAAGCAAAAGGTCGAGATCGCGGGCATGCGTTTGCTGAGTTATCCTGTGGGCACGGATGTGTCGAGCTTTCCGCGCATTCGTCGAAGCTATGTGGGTCGTGAGGCCGATGCTCCTTGGCGTAAGGAAGCGCTGGATCGGATTGAGAAAATTCGCAAAGGTGATTTTCGTCAAGTGATTCGCGATGCTGCTGGAAATCCACTCGCGAATCAGGAAGTGACGATCGAGCTGAAACGTCACGCCTTCGGATTTGGTTCGGCGATTCGGGTATCGAGCATGGTCGATCCATCTACGGATGGCGAGCAGGTTCGCAAGATTGTGGATGATTTATTCAGCATGGTGGTGTTAGAAAATGACCTCAAAGACTTTGAGTGGGCTCCCGAAAAGACTGCCGAGCAGAAGCAGAAGCGCAACCAACGATTGGAGCAGACAATGGCATGGTTGAGCGAGCGCGACATCGCCTTGCGCGGGCACTATTTGATGCAAACCGCTACGCCGCAAAATCTTCATGGAAAGTCCGCCGATGAAGTGCGAAAGCATTACCTGGAAAGCGCGAAAGAGCGGCTCGACTTTGTCGGTGATCGTGTGATCGAGTGGGATGTGATCAATCATCCAGTGGCATGGAGTGGGGCAGACTTGCTCACGAAGCACCCAGGCCTTGAACGCATCGATCGTGAAGTCTTTTCGTTAGCCATGGAGAAAACCAAGCTGCCGATGTTCATCAATGAAGATCAAATCTTCCGTCCAGGTCGGCAGCAGGATGAAACCTACGATTACATCGTTGGCTTGCAGGCGGAAAAATTTCCCGTGGCAGGATTGGGCAATCAGGCACACTTCGACGAAAGCTTTTTGCCATCGCCACAAGAACTGTTAGATGTCACGGATCGCTTCGCGAAAATCGTACCGACTCAAGTGATCACAGAGTTTGATATCACGACAACAGCCGATGAGCAATTGGCGGCGGATTTCACACGCGATACGATGATCGCTTGCTTCAGTCACCCTGCCTATCATGGCTTCATTTTGTGGGGATTTTGGGAAGGGATTCATTGGAAACCCGAAGCGGCATCGTGGAACAAGGACTGGAGCATTCGCAAACGGGGAGAGGTCTTGCGTGATCTGATCCAGAAGGAATGGCACACCAAAGTCACGATCAAAACCGATGCCGAGGGTTACGCAACATGGCGTGGATTTCCGGGAGTCTACACCGTGCATTCAGGCAATACTAGCATGCCCAAGCTGCGTGTCAGTCTCGAAAAGAATCGCTAGAATTCGTTAGGGAACGAAGCTCACACGATACAGCGCTTTTCCGATCGGTGGATTGGTATCGGTGTAGGTGCCAATACCCGTGACGGTGGTTATTGTCGTCCAATTATTGAGATTTGTGCTTCGCTGCACGTTGAAGACCACGCCCGCAGCGGAGGGCCATGTGATGGTGTAGCTGTTAGGATTGCGAATGATGCTCGCTTGGAAAAGCTGCGATCCATTGTTAGGCAAAAGATTGAGTCGGTATTCGGCGAGATTGCTGGTGCCATCGCCATCGCTGTCTTGCAGGGCTGTTTTGCTGAGATTGCCGAAATGCGTGGTTTCCCATATGTCGGGTAAGCCGTCTTCATCGCTGTCATTGATGACGAGATCAACGGCATTATCACTTATGGAAAGTTGAGCTGTGGTGCCGACAGGGATACCGCTGAGTGCGAGTGATCCGCTGATGGTGCCTGAACACGAAATCAGTCGATAGCGGCCAAATGTTGTGCCTAGGGCAAGATTGATTTGCATGGTGCCATCGAGTGCTAGATCGCCGCTGACATTGATGAGGTCAGAGGTAATGCCTGCGCGTATTCGCGTCACCGAAGTGGAACCGAGAAAAACGCTGCCTTGGATGTTCATCGTGCCTGCAGTGTCCGATGCAAATCCTCTGCCTTCGATGACGCCTTCAGCGTTCAGATCGGCGGTGAGGTTGCCCCATCCTGCTAAAGTGCTGCCGTTGACGAGGTTGACCGATTCCGTGGTAAAGGAGCCGGCCTCGATGCGCAACGTCCCGCCACTCGACATTTGTGTGGCTCCTGCACAAGAAGATGTGCCTGTGATTTTTAAGGTGCCTTGCTCGATGCTCGTGCCGCCGTTCCAATTTCCCGTGCCGCTCAATGTCCACACGCCCGTTCCAGTTTTGATGTAGTTCGTAGCGGTGTCGATGTTGCGTTCAGAAATGGTGCCGGCAAAAAGAGCGTCGGTATTTTTTCCTCCAATACGATACGTCAGAGCTCGGCCACCAGTGGCTCCGCCTTGCAGAGTGGAAAGAGTCGTCCCGCTCAAAGCTCCGATGGGAATCGTCGTGCCAGCACCTTCTGCGAGAGTGCCGTCGTAGTAAGCCCAGACGCGATCACTCAGGTTCACGAGAGCTTGTGGGAATCCTGGGTAGCTGTAAGAGCTGCCCATGCGAAAGTCGCCGCCATTGGCATCTGTGAGGACGTTTAAGGTGCCAGTGAATGCCGACCAGTTTGCAAACAAGGTGGAGCGCACATTGGGCACATAATACTGGAGCGTGCCGCCACCTGCTAGAGAACCGTAGATGTCCACGCGCGAGTCGGCATTGATCCGTGCGGTTGCGCCGTTGGGCACAATCAACTGCGCGGTGAAATTGTTGTAGCTGCTCATGTTATCGAACATGGAAATCACGCCACCGTTCATAGTCACGGGCCCGGTTCCCAGTCCGTTGGCATTCAGCGTATCATTGGTGAGATTGATGTTCCCCGCGTTTAGCGTGAGGCCTCTACTGAATGTGTTCGCTGTAGTGTTGGAAAGTGTTAGGGTTCCCGTGCCGTTTTTGGTAATGCTCGTGTTTCCACCGATGGATCCTGTTCCAGAAAAAGTGTAGCCAAGCGATGTATTGATTTCGGCAGTGCGTGGAGCGAGAGTTCCCGTGAGGTTGACGGCTCGAGTGAGAGCTGTGTCGTTCAGCAAAACGTCATCGTTGTTGTAAAATGTGTTAGGCGCAGCTCCAATCCAATTGTTCGTCGTTGTGGTGTCCCAGGAATTGCTTGTGGTTCCCGTCCATGTAAGCGTTGCGGGGTTTCCGGTGACGGTGAGCCACACTTTAGCGGAGGGCAATCCCGCGGCACTGCGGGCAAGGGCAAAAGTTTGGCGTGAATCGTTAGGGAGATTGTGAGTCAGTGTGACTCCACTTGCGGTGCTATTGGTGGCCGTGATGAGATCGTAGGTGCCAGCTGCTAGGGGACCGTTGAGCAAGAGAAATTGAAAATGCTGGTTTCCTGTTAGGCCTAGCGTGCCGCCGACAACGATTTTGTCATTGGCTCCTGTGGGTGAATTGGAGAGATCACAATAGATCGTGTTGCCTTGCAGGGTGAGTCCTCCTCCGATGCTCAGAGTCGCTCCCGTAAAGGGAATGGTGCCCGGTGATAAAATGGCTCCAGTATTGGCCGTGACAGATCCACCGATGTTGCCATCACCACCTAACATCGCGCCGCTTGACACAGTGACGGATGATGCGAGCGATCCGTCGATTAACAGTCCGCCAGTTGTGAGTGAGGTTGCTCCGGAGAAAGTGTTAGCTCCTGCAAGAGTAAGCGTCCCGTTGCCATTTTTGGTAAATGTTGCGTTGCCTGTGATTGAGCCTGCAAAAGAGCTGCTAATGTTTCCTCCTCCAACGACATATGCTACTGTACCTGCGCTTCCGCCAGCGAGGTTTGCGGTGCTACTATTGCCCGATAATGTTGAAATGTTGCAGGTATTTCCTCCGGAATTAGTCTGGGGTTGTAGGCTAACACTTCCCCCTATATCGAGCCATGCGTTATCGAATCCATTGAAGCTACCACCATTGTAAAAGAGCCGAACTCCTCCCGCGTTGGTGAAATTGATCCGCCCTGTGTACGCTGCAGTTGTTCCTTTGATGTCGAAGCGTGTGACCGTGGTTTGCACATTGTAATTTAATGTTCCAGCACCTGTTAGGGGGCCTGCGAGCACGAAGCGATTTCCGCTATTGATTGTTGTCGAATTTCCAACCGGAACATGAATCCCAGCATTTTGCGTCGATGATGTGCCTGTTGGATATCCATTTGTTAGATTCGTTCCATCCCATAGCGTGACAGCTCCTCCCGAAATGCTGCCAGGATTATTGATGGTTAATGTGCCAGCTTCTACCGTGGTGCCGCCTATGTAATTCTGAGCCGTAGCTAGATTCAATGTGCCAGTGCCGCGCTTGGTAAGTGTGCCAGTGCTATTGACCGAACCCGTGCCGGTAAACGTGTAACTTCCCGTAGCATTCACATCGACTAAAGTAGGAACAAGTGCTCCGACGACACTCACATTCGCTTGTGCGATGCCTGATTGATCAAAGGTCACGCGGTCGCCATCAGAGTAAGCGACGGTAGTGTTGTTCGATGTTCGCAGCCAATTGGTGGCAGTGCTGGTGTCCCATGTATTTCCCACACCTTTCCAAGAAACATCGCGAGGCAAGCCTGTTGATGTAACCACCAAGGCGCAAGTCTGCGTGAAGCTATGCGCTGCGCTGTCGGTCACAGTAAAGTCAAATCGCGCTCTTCCTGTTAGGTTGAGTGTGGGAGTAAAAGTGACGATCCGATTGCCTGCGCCGCTTTGCACGATGGTGCCACCGACGATGTTGGAGACTGTGAACACAGGGGCATCGCTAAAGCCCGCGGTGAATTTGGACAGGTCAATTTGCACGTTAGTCGCTGAGCCCGCGATGTTGCGCGGCACTGTGCCGTGAGGGATTGAGAGGTAGTGTAAGTATTCTTCGAGGCGAGTGTAGCCTGCTGGAGTGGCCGACGGAAAAAAGGACGTGCCTGTGACGAGTCCACCGCTGTTGGCCAGTGCCGTATTGTGATCTTGTGTGGCGGGGTTCCAGCCGAGGGATGTTTCGTAAAAATCAGGCATGCCATCTTTGTCCGAATCCACGGGGGCGGCGGAGGCATTGAAGGTGCCGAAGCCTGCGTTGCTGATGCCTGCTAGATCGCTCTCGCGGGTGATATGGTTGCGTGTTTGCGTCGTGAGATTTTGTATCAATCGAGTATCGACCTCATCTCGATACGTTCCGCTGTAGCCAATGTCAGTGCGCAATGCTCCGCCGTTGGAAACGATTTTTTTATGGGCTAAAAGCGGTGACTCGACGGTTAGCGTCGATGAGCCGCTTACGGGTGTATCAAGGCGTAAGTAATTTCCCGAAGGGTTGGTTGTCGCGTTGTAGGAGCTGCCATTGACGATGTTCCATCCACGATCTGTGCCATTGAGAATGCCGTCGCCGTTGTTGTCGTGGAGGTTGTTGGCAACGTGAACCGAAAAATTTGGATAGCCATTGCGGTCGAGATTGGCTCCGATAAGTGGCTTGCTAATGATGTTTCCCGGAGGACAAACAAAGTAATTGCCGATGACGTTTGCTTTCCAATTGGCGGGCGTTGCGGAGTCGCCCATGATAAAACCGATGTCCCAGTCAAAGGTGACGTTGTTCGTCCATTCGAGTAATCCGTTAGGCCGAGCCTTCGGGTTGCGCGTATGATTGTGCGCCCACAGTGAGTGATGGCATGTGGCGTGATTTTGATCCCAGAGACCTCCTGCCGAGTGGGATTCGAGACCCCAGGCATTGAACGACCACTGCATCGTCAAGTTTTCTGGAGGGCTGCCGAACGAGGATATGTTTTCATCGGTGCTAAATGCCATCGAAATGTGATCAAGGATCGCGTTTTGGCAGCCGGAATCGAGATCGATGCAGTCACCGCCGCTGCCATTTTTGCCATGGCGAAATCGCAGATGGCGAATGATGATATCATCGGCTGAGATTCGCAAGGTGCCATTCCTCAGCAAGATCCCATCACCCGGTGCGGTCTGTCCAGCGATGGTCAATTTGTTCTGCGTGATGCGCGTTGCAATGCCACCAGCCAAATGAATTTGTCCACTGACGGCAAAAACAATCGTCCGCCCATTGGCGGGAATGGTTGTCAAGCCATTGTATAGTGAACCCGCTCCAGTGGAGTTGAGGTTCGTGACGGTGTAAACATCGCCACCGCGTCCACCCGTCGCGAAGGCGCCATACCCTTGTGCTCCGGGAAATGCAGGAATCTGTGCGAGCAGATTGCTAATCGTAAACGCGAGTAGCGGGGGCAATAAGAGACGTTTCATGGGCTTAATAAGGAAAGTATACCACAAGATTTCCACTGCGCGTAATCTAGTCTGTCATTCACACATCAAGTTTTTTCAGAGCCCGAGTACGTATTTGGCACGCAGCAAAAAACGGTGCATCTTATTCTTCCATGGACGAGGAAGACGAATGATTTCCCAGCCTTTGTCTTCGGCAATGACTATCAGTTTTTTGCTTGGGTTGACCACAGTCGCAGTTTGACAAAGGGAGAGCATCGGAAGATCAGCTCGACTATCGGTGTAGCCATGAGCTTTTTGTAAGGTGCCATCTTTGGCGAAATGACTTTGATCAAGCTCCTCTCGCAGACGCAGAACTTTGTTGTGGCCTTTGTTGTTGATGAGATCGGGAAAAAGAGGAAGCCCGCCTTTTTCTGGGAAATCAATGACGGTTCCGTAGCTCAGATCGAAGCCGAGAATTTTGCCGATTTCGCGCACGTAGGGTTCAGGACTTGCCGAAACGAGCACTGTAAGATCGCCATTTTTTTTGTGTTGGTCGATGCGCGCTCGCATCTCGGGCCAAGCACTTTTGGCGACCCATTCGGCCGCAAAGGCACGTGCATGTTCTTCGATTTCATGACGTTCCATTTTCCACAAAAAACTCAGGAAGACACGTTTCAAGCCCTCGGAACCGAGAGCGCTAGCAAATGGCGTGAGGGGAACGTAGGCTAATAAAAACAAGCGGCGTAGCGGATGGCGTGTGATGATGTGATGGCAAAAAAGCTTCTGTGTATCCCACGGAAGAATGGTGCCATCAAGGTCGAAGAGTGCAATCATCGGATAAAATGGGTTAGAGAAAATCAGGTGCCGCGAGTGTTTCCGTATAGATCAATGTGCAGTCGTGGCGTGTAGCGAAAGCCATAGCGCTTGCAGAGTTCCGAAACCGTGAGCGCGGATTGCTTGAGAATGCTTGCATCGATGCCCTCCGGCATGAGAAGGATTTTGTGCGCGGGAACTTGGATGTTACTGCTGTCTAACAATTCCATCAGCTCGATCACATCCTGATCGTGGCGGACCACAAATTTCAGTTGATAGTCGCAGTGATTGATCCATGCACGAATGACATCAGGTTGCCATCTTGTGGCCTCATGGCGGGCCGCCCATGGTCCTGCCTGTGCCTCGGAAGGAGTCGAGTGTGCGAGCTTTGGGCTCAGCGATGCGAGATCGCAGGCAATGCCTTGTGGGGCAATCGTTCCAGCCGTCTCGATGGTGATGTGCTTGCCATTCGCGCGCAGTTCGGCAGCGAGAATTTCGATGCCTTTGGCAACCATCGGTTCTCCGCCCGTGAGCACCACGTGCTGTGCGGGGTAGGCGAGAATTTTTTCTAACAGATCCGCGACATCGTGTTGTGTTCCTGTAGGGTTCCACGAAGCGTAAGGCGTATCGCACCACACGCAGCGTAAGTTGCAACCGGAGGTGCGCACGAATACACTAGGCACACCCGCGAGTGAACCTTCTCCTTGGATCGAGTGAAACAATTCGGAGATCAGCATGAGGGCGCGGCGGGTAAGGGCGGTGTGGCGAGGTATTCGGTGGGATCGACAATGTTGGCTAACAGAAATGCCTCGCGTCGTTCCACGCAAGTGCCACATGTGCCACAGTGAATGTCACCTCCTTTGTAGCAAGACCAGGTTTGGCGAAAGTCGATGCCGAGTTCTGTGCCGCGCGCGGCGATGGCTGCTTTGTCGAGATGAATGAAGGGTCGATCAATCCGCACGCGGGCATAGGTGCCTTCTTCGACAGCGGTGGCCATGCCTTGCATGAAGCTTTCGCGGCAATCAGGATAGATCGCGTGATCACCTGAATGAGCGGCAATGACGAGTCTCCCCGCTCCATGATTTTCGGCAATGCCGGCCGCAATGGCGAGCATGATGCCATTGCGAAATGGAACCACGGTTTGTTTCATGTTGGCCTCAGCGTAGTGACCATCAGGAATCGGGTCGCCACCATCAAGCAGGCTGCTCGTGAAAAGCTTGGTGAAAAAATCGAGCGCCACCATCTGATGTTCGATGCCGAGTTGGTCGCAATGCCATTTGGCATAGGAAATTTCTCGCGCATTGTGCTTGGACCCGTAGTCAAAACTCACAGCCGTCAGGACGGGGCCTGCGGCGTGAGCGTGGTAGAGCGCCGTCACGGAATCCATGCCGCCGCTGAGAAGGACGATGGCTTCGTTGTCGTGATCGGTACTCATGAGATTTTATGTTAGAGAATCGCGCCAGGGGCGTAGCTCACAGCATTCGGATATTTGGCTTCCAGCTC
>JBIIAI010000311.1:0-2667 GCA_044239965.1 Akkermansiaceae bacterium | reverse complement strand
CTCTCAACATCGACCATAAGCACTCGGGACTTGGCGGTACCGATTCATGGGGAGCCACCGCATTACCTCACTATCAACTTCACTCCAATCGAGAATATGAATGGTCGATGCTCATCAGCTTCGACCAAGTCCCAGTGATCATGCCCAAGGCCCCACTGCGTCGCCTCCCCGGCACACCGCCAGGCCTACCACCAGGCGCGCGTAATCCACTACCCATTCCCACTTTACCAGGTAATCCAAAAGCACCTGCGAACAATACACCGCCTCAGTAATCATTTCATTTGCTTACCCCATGTCAATTTCTGCTATCATCGTCGCAGCTGGTTCATCCCGCCGAATGGGGTTTGATAAACTCAGCGCCCTTCTCCTGGGTAAAGCTGTTTTGCTACGAACCGTCGAGGTCTTTTGTGCAGCGCCTAGTATTGATGAGGTTTTCGTCGTCTGCCCCAAAGAGCGTTTTGCTGATTTGTTAGAAAAAGATTTTCCGAAACCCGTTCATCAAGTGGAAGGCGGCACAGATCGACAAGACTCCGTAGAAAACGGCTTGCATGCATTGCCACAGGGAACAACCATCGTCGCTGTTCACGATGGCGCGCGGCCAATGCTCAGCGTCGATGCAATTGAAGAATGCATTCAATCGGCTCGACAAAACGGTGCTAGCACTTTGGCGCGACGTGTAACTGAAACATTAAAAAGATCCGATTCTGAAGGCTTTGTGCGCAGTGGAGTAGATCGTGATAATCTTTGGTTCATGGAGACACCGCAATGCTTTGAGGTGAACATTTTGCAGCGCGCATATATGCAAGTTCGTGAGAGAAATCAGCAAGTCACGGATGAGGTATCAGCAGTGGAGCTACTCGGTATTTCTACTCACATCGTCGAATCACGCAAGCCGAACATCAAAATCACGCTCCCTAGTGATTTGGATATGGCAGCGTATTTTCTCAATCAAGAAAACACTACGCTCTGATCCAACCTCATGCATCAACCTTATCATTGGCAACATCTCGCCAACGGCATGCGCCTCGCCACTGCCAGCATGCCCTATTCCGAGTGCGCAACTTTTGCCATCTACATCCCAGCTGGCTCGCGACACGATCCACCCAAGCAAGCGGGTTTGGCGCATTTCATGGAGCACATGGCATTCAAGGGCACAGCGAGAAGGTCAGCTCGTGAATTGACGATGCAACTGGAAAGCTCAGGAGCACAGGCGAACGCCTCGACTTCAGAGGATCACATCATTTACGATGCGCGCGGCGATGCCTCATCGTTACCGCTCCTTGCCGACATTCTCAGCGACATGGTATGGCACTCATCGTTGCCTCCACGTGAGATCGCACTTGAGCGTGATGTCATTCATGAGGAAATCACCATGTATGAAGAATCTCCCGGAGATCACATCAGCGATCTTATTTCTCAAGCACTGTGGGCTCCTGATCCGTTAGGTTTGCCGATCACTGGGACGCATAAGTCGCTCGATGCCATTACCCGCAATCATCTTTTTTCCTTCAGTCAAAAACATCACTTTCGCTCCGATATCGTGATCGCAGCTGCTGGCCCATATAGTCCTGCGGAATTCGCACAAATCATCGCACCCTACCTTCCGCAGGAAACTACAAAACCTCCAGCGAAAGCTAAACCATTTGTTTTGGGAAAAGCCACAAACTCGAACATCGTGCAACATCGCGAGACCGAGCAATTGCAACTTGCCATCGCCTATCACACAGCTGGTCGTCATAATCAAACCCGGCATGCCTTACGTTTGCTCTCAATCATCCTCGGTGAATCCACCAGCTCTCGATTGTTTCAGCGCTTGCGCGAGGAACAAGGATTTTGCTACCAGATCTCCTGTGATCTCGCCTTATTTGAAGATACAGGGTGCCTTGAAATCAGCGCCGGATTAGACCCCGAGTGCCGAGAGCAAGCGATACTGGCCATCAATGCAGAACTCGAGCAGCTCATCAAAGCAGGCCCTGATGAGGAAGAACTAGCCCGCGCCAAAAAGGTTGCGATCACAGCTAACAAGCTCGCCTTGGAATCCACAGGAGCCCACATGGCTTGGGCCGCAGAAGGCCTGATGTTTGATGAGGAAATTGTCAGCCCCCAAGTATCACGCGAGCGCTTACTTCCCGTAACAGCGGATGATGTGCGTCGCGTTGCTGCTCAGATTTTTATCCCTAGCAACCGAGCCACAGCTGAAATTCGCTCGCTATGAACTCGCTCAGCGATCTAGTTTACTTCGGTAAATCCTTCACCCAACCAGTTTCAACGATGGAGTCGATTAATACCTGTGATTCTTGGCTGCCCTCATTTTGATGGCGGACCCGCAAGATCATCGGGCGTGATCTTTCATCAGAAGCAAGCCGCAGCTGATTATCCAACTCGGAACCACGCTTCACATAGCCATGGAGCAAGGTCGATCCATCAATCGCGACCAAACGATATGACTGCCATTCTTTTTCCGCTTCTGTTGGGAAATCAAAATTATAATATGTCTCAGATTCTACTATCGCTCGAATCTCTACTGGCGTCGTAGAGCTATTCTCTAAAATACTTTCAAAGCTCATCTCGCACCATCCCACCCAAGATTCCCAATCGACACGAAATTCTTTTTCATCACGAATTAGATAAATTTGATGTTGATCATAATCAGCCGTTACGACAGTA
>JBIIAI010000312.1:0-2671 GCA_044239965.1 Akkermansiaceae bacterium | reverse complement strand
TATCCTATCCGATAGTGCATCTTGTTTCGTTGATTATTCCTCATCATTTACCGGCAAAACGCCACGAGTTTCTGCCATCGAGGCACGATTGATGATCTGATGCAAAAATCGCTGAATCTCGGCTCTTGCTCCAGTATGCAATGTTACAGGTCTTAGGTTTGCATTAGGTGGCGTAATCTATCTCCTTAGAACTGAAGAGAAACAGAGCAAGGCACAAAAACAAGAGGATCTGCAGCAGTGGGGGAACGCTCAGCGGGTGATTTTAGATAATCAATCCAATATGAGCAAAACAAAGCTGCATTTGTTTGGTGCCGCTTTTTTTCGTCACATAGGGATGCTTATTTTTCGAGAGGGTGTGCTTTGAGAAGCTCTTCGGGTGTCCAGAAAGTGGTGCGGGCTTTGTTGTACTGACGCACACGTTGCACGGATTGAGGAGTGACGATGGGGGCTTTGTTGCCCCAAGAGTTGCGGACGTAGGTGAGAACAGCAGCGAGTTCTTTGTCGTCGAGCAGTGAACCGAAGGCGGTCATGGGAGGAACTCCCTTCGCGGTGTCAAATTCTTTGCCATTGACGTGAATTTTGCCCCACAGGCCGTTGAGGGCGATTTTGATGAGGCGTTCTTCACTACCTGTCACCCATGGCGTGCCATTAAGCGGTGGATATACATTTGCTAGTCCTTCGCCATTGGCTTGGTGGCAAGTGACACAGTGGGCCTCGCGGTGGAATACTTCGGCTCCGAGCTGATACGTAGCGTGGTCTGATTTGGCGAGATGGGCGGGGATGGTAACCTTGATTTTTTCTTCGGGAGCATCGGCGATAATTCCGCCCTGAGTGTTGGCTTCGACTTTTAGCCAAAGATGTTCCACGACCTTGGCCGCATTGCGGGCGTGCGGCTCTGGTGATGCGAGGAGTTGTTCGAGAAGAGGCAGATTGCGCACGTTGTGTTGCTGGTGGAGCCAGAGCGCCTCTAACAGATGATGGGCATGTTCTTTGTTGTCAGGCTTGAATTGTTTGATCCATTTTTGCGTCTCGGCGATGACTTGCTCGCTATCGCGTCCGCTTAGCTCGATGCGGGTGCGGTGGCGTATGCCATCGATCGGAGATTTTAGGTTTTCTAACAACGCGGCGATCGGTTGACCAGCGATGGGGATGATTTTCTGGAGTGGGCGATCAATGGCAGTGATGCGGTAGATGCGGCCGTGCTTGTGGTCACGATTCGGATCACGTACGTTGTGCTGCATGTGACCGATGATGACGTTGTGCCAATCGCTGATGTAAAGCGAGCCATCGGGGCCAAAGACGGCACCAGAAGGGCGGAAGTTTTTGTCACCGCTGATGAGAAAGCCACGGGCTTGTTGCTCGGTTTGGGAGCCATCGGCGTTAGTGGTTTTTGCTGTGAGTTCATCTCCGGCAGGAGTGCCCCAGACGGTGCCTTTTGCTGCATCTCTGGCGAGGTCGTAATGCTTCAATCCAAGGAATCCGATCACGTTGCAGATGAGAAAATCTCCTTGCATGTCATCGGGGAAGTGGCTGCTGGATACAACGGTACTGGCGGTGACAGGGCGAACTTCTTTTTTGAGCAGTTCGTGCATTTTGAAGCTGTTGCCCTCTGGGCGGACTTGGTAGGCGCGGCCGCCGGTGCCATCGGTGGCAAAACAATAGCCCCAGTAGTCGAACGAGGTGCCGTGGGGGTTGGGTGAGTTGCCCGCGTGGACGGCAATGGAAAAACGGCGCGGGTCAAAGCGATACATAGCGCTGGCTGTGGTTTGCAGCGATGA
Organism: Akkermansiaceae bacterium; assembly: GCA_044239965.1. Lineage (GTDB taxonomy): Bacteria > Verrucomicrobiota > Verrucomicrobiia > Verrucomicrobiales > Akkermansiaceae > UBA956. Next base: position 893 of record JBIIAI010000312.1, on the reverse strand, counting down.
GCCCCAAGGATGCTCATGATTGTGTTGCATGAAGACGCCGCTTTGCCAATAGATGCCACCATCGGGACCATAGATCAGGTTGTTAGCGCCGTGGTGAGTGTCTGCGGTATCGAGCCCCGTAAGCATGATGGTCTCGGTATCGGCGCGGTCATCACCGTTAGTGTCTTTGATGTGGAGGAGTTCGGATTGTCTGGTGACGAGGACTCCGTTGTTCCAGAACTCGAAGCCGAGAGGGTTTTGCGTTTGGGCGAAAACCTTGGCACTCTTGGCTTTGCCATTGCCATCGTCTTCGAGGATCAATAGCGAGTCGCGGACGGGTTTTCCTGGTTCGAGTTTGGGGTAGTCTGGCCAGCAGGCGACCCACAGTCGACCTTTGGCATCGACTTGCATTTGCACGGGATTTACGAGTTCGGGAAAGCGCGATTCATCAGCGTAGAGTTCGATTTTGAATCCTTTGGCCAAGGCAAAGTCTTTGATGGCTTCTTCTGCGCTCAGGTAGTTGGTGCGGCCTTCTTTTTCGGCACTGCTGCTTTTGCTGCCACCGCCAACGTTGGAGATGACGGGAATGGGTTTGGGTACATTGGAATCGTCGATTTTGAGATCTTTTCCGACACTGCGAGCCCAGATGCGTTGGTCGCGGTTTGCTGTCATGATATCGAGCATGATCAGCTCGTGCTGAAGAACTTCAGCGTTGGTTTGACCATTGACGAAGCTAAGTTTAGAGCGTCCGCCCCAGATGTCGTTGCCATTGGAGGCGTGATAGCGATTGTACCAGTGGATGTTTTTATCGAGGACAGCTTGGCGGAGGTCTTCGAGTGAGGGCGAGGCGGTGATGGATTTGTTGAGCAGTGCTTTCGCGATGACTTCGGCAAGTAGGCGATTGCCTTCAGCGC
>JBIIAI010000017.1:0-31318 GCA_044239965.1 Akkermansiaceae bacterium | reverse complement strand
GTACGGGATTACATCAATCAAATCAAGACCAGCAAAGATCCTCAGTATTGCCAGCGAGTCACGGCGAACGATGGAGCTCTGGGCGAGCAGTATTTGAAACATTTCCAAGATAACGAAAAGAGCATCCCCACCATCCTAACGACTTCGCAGAAACTCTCGACGGGCGTGGATGCACGCAATGTGCGCAACATCGTCCTGTTGCGCCCAGTGAATTCGATGATCGAGTTCAAGCAAATCATCGGTAGGGGCACGCGACTCTACGATGGCAAAGACTACTTCACGATCTATGATTTTGTCAAAGCGCATCATCACTTTCAAGATCCTGAATGGGATGGCGAACCGATTGCACCCGAAACCTGTGACAAGTGCGGCAGCAGCCCGTGCACTTGTGAAGTCAAGACACCGCGCCCTTGCTCCAAGTGTGGGCAATCGCCCTGTGAATGCCCTAAGGAGAAGTGTCCCGATTGTGGCAAAGAACCTTGCGTGTGTAAACGTCGCAACAAAGTCACGGTAAAACTGGCTGATGGCAAAGAGCGCAGCATCCAGCACATGATGATGACCAGCTTCTGGCATCCCGATGGTACACCCATGTCATCTCAGCAATTCATGGAAATGCTATTCGGTAAGCTGCCTGCCTTTTTCAGCAACGAGGACGAACTGCGCCAACTGTGGAGTGAACCAACGACTCGTGCAAAATTGTTGCAAGGTCTGGAGGATCAGGGTTTTGGTAGAGAGCAACTCAGTGAAATGCAACGGATCATTGATGCCGAAAACAGTGATCTTTTTGATGTCCTTGCGAACGTCGCGTATGCACGCCCACCCATCGAACGCCGCGAGCGAGCGGCTCACGCGAGCCTACGGGTGAATGAAAAATTTTCCGAGAAGCAGCAAGCCTTCCTCAACTTCGTTCTCTCCCACTACGTCACCGTCGGCGTGGAGGAGTTGAGTGCAGAGAAGCTCACGCCACTACTCAAACTAAAGTATCACGACTCCATCCCAGATGCTCTGGCTGATCTCGGAGCACCGAAACAGATCCAAGAGGCTTTCATCGGCTTCCAGAAGTTTCTGTATATGTTCGCGTCGTGAGATTGAAAATAGTTCGCTCTTTTCGAGTTCGTGAATCAACGCCAGCTACACACCCACGCATAAAAACGATGCATCAATTGAAAATTCTTCATGTAATCGAAGTTTTGTCCTTGAGCCGTAACGCAGACCTGCAAGAATAACAAATCAACTTTTATGAGTAAGTGTTGGGGCGTTGAAACTCGAGGCCGATATCACCGATGCAAAGAAAAACCACAATGCCTTTTTGAAAGAGTTAGGCTTGCCGCTTTTGCCGTAATGATGGAAAGCCTTGCGGAATGAATTCCGCGCTCCTAAAGAAAAAAACGCCCGCAAGCGAACTTGCGGGCGTGAGAATGAGTCACCGTTTTACGCGCTCGGCGGCGTGGGTGTTGCACCGTCGTCTTTTTTCTCGCGTTGCGGGGAACGCTCGATGTGGCTGGCATTGGCCCAGGCGCGGAGCACGGTGGCATTGCGTTTGAACTTGTTGCGCACGATGGCATTGAGCTGGGTCACGGCGGCCATGCCGGACTTGATCAATTTACCCACGGCCACGGTGCTGGCGACGCCTTCTTGATCATCGCTGTCTTTGACGGAATCGGCTAGGCGAATGGCTTCCACATCCCCTTTCAACTCCGCGACAAATTGCTGTGGCAAGTCGTAGGCGAGGAACAGATCGGCGACGCCGGGTTTGGCGAGCTCGATGAGGATGGCATCGGCTGCGGTGAGCAGTCCGGCTTGGCTATTGCTATCGGCGAGGCGATAGGGATTGGCAAAGCCCGGCTTTTCGGCATCGATGGCACGGGCGGTGCGGGCGATGTCTTGGAGGTCCAGCCGTAAGGCATCCAGCAAGACGGCCTTGGCCGTAGCACGGCCTCTGCCTTGGCTGGCCTTAGCGGCATCGAGATCCGTGATGACCTGGGAGAGCGCAGCAAAATGCCCCGCAGCCTTGCTGCCAGCGGGGAAATCGGCATTGCGTTCTTTACCAAAGGTCTGCACACGGGTGAACATATCATAACGGCGGTATTCGCGGTCGTTCATAGTAGTGTTTATCGTTGTTTGTTTTGGTTCTAAGGTTGCATCGATGATCGAAGCAACACTACATCTCTAGCAGAAACGGCGGATTTTGCGATGAGAAAAAAAGAGAAAGATTGGAATCGCTGGCGTAACTGTTTGACGCCACGAAGCAGAAAATCTGCCTGCGCCTCAAGAACGCCATCGACGACGATCAGCTGGACCGAATTCAGTTACCGAGGAATGCTCGGTAACTGCCGTCGACAGTCGCTAACCGCTCAACAAGCTTGCTACTATCGATTTTCCAAGACTTCTTGACATTCCCGAAAATGCATCCAGAGTAAATCCATGTTCCGCAAACTCTTGGCCCTACTTTTGATACCCTCGCTCGCTTGCTGCGAACCTTCTACACCCATGAACAAAGACACCACACCCGCAGAAAAACCGAAAGTCCCCGAGGGCGCTGAAGTCATCACCCTTGGAGCCGGATGTTTCTGGTGCATCGAGGCCGCCTATCGTCAAATCGATGGCATCCACTCCGCTGTCTCTGGCTACATGGGCGGCACCTTAGCCAATCCTACGTATGAACAAATTTGCAACGGCACCACAGGTCATGCGGAAGTCGTGCAAGTGGTCTATGATCCGAAGAAAATCAGCACCGAGAAAGTTCTTTCTTGGTTCTGGGAACTCCACGATCCCACGATGTTGAATCGTCAAGGAGCCGACGTCGGCACGCAGTATCGCTCGGCGATTTTCTATCACAACGAGGGTCAGAAAAAAGTCGCTGAGGCATCCAAAAAAGCCGCGCAAGAACTTTTCAAATCACCCATCGTGACCGAGATTACCGAGGCCGCCACTTTCTATCCTGCCGAAAATTATCACCAAGATTACTACCAGCAGAACAAGTCGAAAAATCCTTATTGCCGCGCCGTGATCACGCCCAAGTTGAAAAAGCTCAAACTGGAAGAATGATCCGCTGAATGGATCAATGCGACACAATTTTCCAAACGCTTTTCGTGTTGCATCTCACCTGACTTCATCGCTAGCCTGTGCCCATGCATCAGGATCAATCCATCAAGATCATCGACTCGCACACAGGCGGTGAGCCGACTCGTATCGTCATCGCCGGCATCCCTGATTTGGGCGGCGGTAGCATCGCGGATCAATCAAATGTTTTTCGCACGCAATACGATTGGTTGCGCAGCAGCGTTGCTAATGAACCGCGTGGACACGATGCCATGGTCGGAGCCTTACTGCTCCCCCCGAGCGAGCCCGATTGCCTCTGCGGAGTGATTTTTTTCAACAACGTCAGCACCTTGAACATGTGCATCCACGGCACCATTGGACTCGGCGTGACCCTCGCTCACATGGGCAAGATCACTACAGGAGCTCATAAAATTGATACCCCCGTCGGCGTGATCACGCTCAATCTTCACGAGGATCAACGCGTCAGTGTCAACAACGTGCCATCCTATCGTCTGGCCAAAGATGTAGCAGTCGAAGTTCCAGGCTACGGATCGATCACTGGTGACATCGCTTGGGGCGGCAACTGGTTTTTCCTCATCAATGAGCAAGGTCCTGCCGTACGTTTCGAAAACATCGCCGCGCTCACTCACTTCACCTCTACTGTCAAGCAAGCCTTAGCCGATCAGGGAATCACCGGGGCAAACGGCATGGAAATCGACCATATCGAGAGCTTCGGTCCACCGAGCGATCCCGCGTTGGCGGATTCGAAAAACTTCGTTCTCTGTCCCGGCAACGCCTATGACCGCTCGCCTTGCGGCACGGGCACCAGCGCGAAACTCGCCTGTCTTTATGCCGATGGCAAATTGCTACCCGGACAAACCTGGCGTCAAGCAGGCATTCTCGATTCCGTCTTTGAAGGCCAAGTCGCCCCGCTTCACGAGCAACATTGCATTCCTACCGTCTCAGGACGTGCCTGGATCATCGGCGAGTCAACCTATCACTTTTCGCCCGACGACCCCTTCCGCCACGGTATCATCTCGCCGAGCGTCTGAATTCAAACTAACAGTTTTCTTACAAGCTCATCGCTTGCTTCATCACCACGAGTGCCGCGCGTTGTGCATCGCTTGTAGCCTTTCCTTCCATGCGTTGGACTTGATCTAGCAACTCAGATGCATCTGATGAAGGCGCGCGAAGCCACTCCGCAAACGACACCATGGTGCGAAGAAACTCCCAAGAATCCGATGGTTGAGTCGTCACCTTGGCATCGATCTGCAACGATTCATCGCCCACACCTAGCTCCATACGACCTAATACGGCAGTGGTCGATTCCACTTCTAGCATAATCGTCGTCGACATACCACCTGGCAAACGAGTGACGTTTTTGCTTTGAGAATTCCCACCACCAAAGCCTAACAAGCGATAGCGACTACCTGCTGCCGCAAGCCAATGAGCATCGATGCGAACGGCATCAGATTGATGATTGAACATCGTCACTGCCACCAAATGGCGCCCGTTGCGCTCGACCACCGGCGCGGCCTCCACATGAAAGGAAACACCACTGAGAACGGCATTGGCCTCAATGGCTAGCGAAAATTGATTCAGCATTTCCTCCACGCGAACCATGCGCGGGCTGGGCAACTGTTTTTTCTCGATGATGCTGCGTTTCACCCAACTCCACGATGCCTTGCCAGCCATAGTAGGCAATGTTGCACGCGGATATTTTTCCGCAGAGAGAAATCCACGATCGCGAAGGTCGGGTAACTCGGAGGCCTTGGGTAATGGATCGTTCGCTATGCGCTTGGCAACCTCGGTCAGATACAACGCAGGATTCTTTTGCACCATCGCCGATTTTTCTTCGCTCAATTGAGCTGCATTTGATCCACCGACAGCCGTGAGCGCTTCATCACCTTCAGCCACCGGAAAATCACCCGCGTCACTGGCTAAGAGCGCGATCTCACGAGTAACGAGCGTATTTGCCATTCCGCTTTTGCCGTCTATGCCGACTTGTTGCGTGAGCATAATCCCGAACACCAATGCCGCAGCAGCAGCCATCGACACCCAGGCCCAACCGCGAAATGGCTTTTGTGGCATAGCAACGACATTTGCCGGAGCGTGTGCTGCGGCATCCTGATTGCGCGCGCTGCGCAAAATGGCATCGCGTTGCCGTGCATCAAGACTCTGAACCTCACCACCCATCATGCTCGTCAGTTGGCTCAAAAACTCCTGCTGTTCACTTGCTGCCATTTGCAATGCGGGATCAGCCGCTACGGCACGCTCCATTTCCGCAGCCTCTTGCGGCCCGAGCTCACCCAAGAGCCAGGCAGTCCATTGCGGATCATCCAATTTCGTTTTCATCATTCTTCGTTTGATTCTGCCAGATCGCGCGGCATCCATTCGCGCAGGCGTTTGAGGGCATTGTGCAATAGGAAGCCCACATTTCCATTCGAGAGACCAGTCACTCGACTAATTTCCTCATAGCTCAATCCTTGTTGAAATTTCAATACCACCACCTCACGCTGATTCGGAGTCAAGCGCTGAAGATACATCTCCAAGCGCTGGTGCATTTCTTCTTTTTCTAACAAAGATGATGCAGCTACCGTATTCGCTGGGATTTTTCCCAGCTTCTTTTCATCCATCTCGACCAAGCGCGAGTCCTTGCGCAACACATCCAGTGCGCGATTCCTACACACCGTAAAAAGCCAAGTTTTCACGCCATCGCGTACCTTGGCCACATCCTGTTGACACAGACGGATGAAGGTATCCTGCACCACATCACGTGCCCGCTCCCAATCATGAACAAAACCCTGGGCATAACCAATCAGTGGCCGCTCATACTCTTTGAGCGCCCATTCGATGAATTGTTCCTGAGTCTGCACCATGTCGGGAGGCGAACCGTTTGTCATGTCCGCCTCTTTAGAAACGTGCAAGTTGCCATTTCCTTTGATCATTTTAATTAAAAAATCTAACTCAGGTAGCGTAGACCTGCAAATGAAAATGAAATTGTTCGCCGCTTCTATGATATACAACTATCGTAGCGCAAATGTTGGGCTCTTGAACCATGTATCGACTGCAGATCGTCGACAGAAATCTAACGAATGAAATAACTCAGATTCTCCAACTCAGAGGCGAGGTCGACGCTGTTGACAACGATTTCTTTCGGCACTTCAAGAACGGCTGGGGAGAAATTGAGAATCCCTTGAACCCCAGCACGCACTAAGCGATTCGCCATGCCTTGAGCATATTCGGCAGGCACACAGAGGATCGCAAGCCGCACTTGATTTTCCGCGAGAAAATTTTCCATTTCCTCTTGGAGAAAAAGTGGCACGCTCACACCACGCGCGCGAGCAGCAGCGGGATCTGCATCGAAGGCGGCGATGACTTCGAAGCCTTCTTTCTGGAAGCCCTGATAACGCAAAAGCGCCGAGCCAAGATTGCCCGCACCAACAAGGATGACGGGTTGCAATTTTTCCTGACGTAGCGCTTCGCGTAATGCGGTCATCAATTTCTCGACGGGATAACCCAGACCACGAGTTCCCCATTGGCCAAGGTATGCGATGTCTTTGCGTAATTGCGAAGAATTAACCCCAGCCGCTTTCGCGAGAGTGCCTGAACTAACAGTGTCGATGCCATTATCTGCCAACCGCTGCAAGCAGCGGTGGTAGGTAGAAAGGCGATAAATCACCTTCTTGGGAATGGCACTTTTTTCCGACATCGGGTGTCTGCTTGAGGAAAATCGTTACGCTCCCGGTAGCTCGATGAAGCCCTCGAGCTTGCGAATGCGGGTGGGGTGACGCATTTTGCGCAGGGCCTTAGCCTCGATCTGGCGAATCCGCTCACGGGTGACTTGGAACTGGCGACCGACTTCTTCGAGGGTACGAGAGTAGCCATCTTTGAGGCCGAAGCGCTGTTCAAGCACTTCGCGCTCACGTTCGGTGAGGCTATCGAGCACGTCTTTGATCTTGTCTTTGAGCATCGAGAAACCAGCTTCCTCCATCGGATTATCGGCAGATTTATCTTCGATGAAGTCACCGAACGATGTGTCATCGCTATCGCCCACAGGAGCCTGCAACGAGATCGGCTGTTGGGCCATTTTGAGAACGGCGCGCACACGCTCGACGGGCAAGTGAATTTCCTCGGCGATTTCCTCGGGTGATGGTTCGCGACCATACTCTTGCACGAGCTGTTTCTGCACGCGCATGAGTTTGTTGATGGTCTCGATCATATGCACTGGAATGCGGATCGTGCGGGCCTGGTCGGCGATGGAACGCGTGATCGCCTGACGAATCCACCAAGTAGCATAAGTCGAGAATTTGTAACCACGACGATACTCAAACTTTTCAACGGCTTTCATGAGGCCCATGTTACCCTCTTGAATCAGGTCGAGGAATGAAAGTCCGCGGTTGGTGTATTTTTTAGCGATCGAAATCACGAGACGCAAGTTGGCCTCGACCATTTCCGTCTTGGCCTTGAGTGCCATTTTCATCCAGTGGCGCAAGGTGGCGTGAGCATCATCGAAGGTCTCGATGGTATGCCAAGCATGCTGTTGGAGTTCACGCACGATGTTTTGCGTCGCTTTGTCTTCGGGACTCGCAGCAAGCTTACGACCGTATTTCCAGAATTTTTGTTGATACTCTTCAACCTTCTCGCAGAAGTCCTCAATGATTTTCTGCTTGTAGTAGAACTTGATGTAGTGGCGATTAAGATTACCGATGTTTTTGGCAAACTCCTCCTGAAGTTTTTTCAGTCCACGCGGGCTCTTTGATGTGATCTGACGGAAAATGTCATCATTTTCGGTATGTAGCGCCTTGAGTTGATCGCAGAGGCGAGGCAGACCTTTCATGTAGCGCTCGCGGCTTTCGATTTTTTTATCGAGGATCACGCGGTCGAAACGCTCCTTGCCCTTGACCAATTTATCGGCCAAATCGAGGTAGTCGAGGTGCATGAAACCGAATTGGTGAAGGTGCTTGGCGACCTCAATCTCGGCATCTTCAATGCGCTTGGAAATTTCAACTTCCTGCTCGCGAGTGAGCAAGGGAACTTGGCCCATTTGCTTGAGATACATGCGAACGGGGTCATCGAGGATGTCGAGCTTTTGTTCACCTTTTGTGTCATCGTCGTCAATGTCATTGTCATCACCGCGACGATCTTTGAAGCGATCCACCTCGGATGCATCGATGATATCGAACTCCATCGAGCGCAGTTGCTCCATGATGGCCTCGACGTCGTTAGGATCAACGATGTTGTTCGGCAAAATCTCGTTGATGTCATCGTAGGTGAGATATTCCTGCTCTTTCGCAAGTTTGATCAGCTCACGGATTTTCTCCTGAATCTCAGGGGTGTGAATGCGCGGCTTTTCCTTACCACCTTTTTTCGATGATTTTTTGGGATCAACGGCCGGGGCCTCAACGACACCTTTTTTCGAGCTTGGTGCCGATGGCTTGGCAGGAGTGGCGTTTTTCGAGGAAGAAGGTGCTGCGCCTTTTGCTGCTGCCGCGGCAGGAGCCACAGGCTTTTTCGCTGAGCTCACAGCGGAGGGTTTGGCAGCAGTGGTCTTTGTTGAAGCAACCTTATCCTTGGCGCTGACATTTTTGGCAGGTGCAGCTTTCGCAACTGAAGCCTTAGCGGCAGGAACTTTGCTAGAGGCAGCTTTGACTGCAGGGGCTTTCGCTGGCGCGGGCTTAGCGGCTGGTGCTCCTTTAGCTACAGGCGCTTTCGCCGGTGTTGCCTTGCTGGATGAGCCTTTCGGTGCGGACGCTTTGCTGGCTGATGCACTGGCTTTTTGCGGTGCTGGCTTTTGCGGTGCTTTCTTCGTTCCCATATGGTTGTGTGATCCTGTAAATCGATGGAATAGGAAAATTTGGACAAAATTCACCTATATTAGGGGCTGACCATTTGTCAGCGGGGGCGCAACCTATGCGCAGCGCTTTGCAGCGTCAAGGAAAGAATTGAGAAAAATCACAAACTTTATCCAAATGTAATCCTAACGAGTCACTCCGCGCTTTGATTGCTCAATAAATTCAATCAATATCTTGCATTGCGGGTGGTTCGCGGCCGAGCTTGCCTTGAGTGAACTCAGGCCAGCTGCTAGGTTCAGTTCTTTTTTCAAGAATAGCTTTTTGTAGCCCGACTTGAGCGCCTTGATCGCTTCTTCATCAAATCCGCGACGTTGCAAGCCTACTTGATTAAGGCCTCGCGTCGAAGCAGGATTGCCATCGACGATCATGAAAGGTGGCACGTCTTGGATGACCTTAGTGCATCCACCAATGATCGAATGCTGGCCCACGCGGCAAAATTGATGCACGGCAGCCAAGCCAGAGACAATCGCATGATCTTCCACTTCCACATGCCCAGCCAGCGTTCCATTGTTCGACAAAATCACATGATCCCCTACTTGGCAGTCGTGCGCCACATGGGAGTAGCAGAGGAAAAGATTGTGACTGCCGATACGCGTAGGGATTTCTTCATGTGTACCTCGGTGAATGGTCGTATTTTCGCGAAATACATTTCCTGTGCCGATGACCAAATGCGTCGGTTCGCCCAGATACTTCAAATCCTGGGTTTTGCCGCCAATCGCAGCAAAGGGAAAAAACTCATTATTGGGCCCGATGCGGCAAGGACCTTCGATCACCACGTGGGAATGCAGCACACAGCCATCACCTAACACAACATGATCGCCGATTACACAAAACGGGCCAATGGTAACATCTGCGCCGATCTCGGCCTTCGGGGAAATGATAGCGGTAGGATGAATCACGGCAGTCAGAGGTGTTGAAATTGCGGGGACGGGCATCTTGTGAAGAGATCGTGTCGTCGTGTCAAGCGGATATGGCGCAACCGAAACTTGAGGAAATTGACCATACTCCCGAGCCATCACCTTCCACACGGCACAATTCATAGCGCACGCAGCAGTTTGAGAGACTTGTCTATGGCAACGAACTCAAAACTGATATCGATTCCATCTGAGAAGTCTCCAAACTTGCCTTCTAAGGTCCAATCCCATGCCCGACGAACCTTTCCAAACACATAAAATTCGACACCAACCCTCGCAAATTGTTACGCATCGCAGCACCAAAGAATATACAAGCCCAAGGCCCACAAGGGGATTTTCAAGCCTGCACAACCATCAACACTACAAGTCATCACAAAAGTCACCCTTCGTAGCTGAAATCCCCCTCGCGAGAGAAGCATATCACTCCAGAACCAGAGCCTGACGCAGTTGTTGCTCAGCGCGATCGGCGGCGGACTCGCTTTGAGCATGGATGCGGGCGATGAGGTCGCCGCGCTCGATGTAAACATCTGTTTTAATCAAACGATCGAATCCTACAGCAAAATCAACTGGGTCACTTGAGCGGGATCGACCAGCTCCAAGCTCCAGAGCCGACTGCCCAACCATGCCAGCATCGAATGCCGTCACGGTCCCTGCGGCCTCGCTGCGAACCTCGCGTATCACAGAGGCACGATGCACATCGGCTAAGGAAAACAGCTGTCTTGGATCGCCGCCTTGTCGCGAAACAATCGTTTCAAATTTCTCCAAAACTTGACCCGATTGAATCTTCGCAAGCAATTGATCCTGAGGAACTTTCGCGATTTTTTCCGCTTGTGATAAAACCAATGCTAATAGATCTTTTGGTCCCCCACCCTGCATGATTTCGATCGATTCGATCACCTCCAAGGCATTGCCCACTGCATAGCCTAGAGGCTCCTGCATGGGGTTGAGTTCGGTGCTGACTTCTACCCCCATCTCTCTTCCCACGGCAACCATGGCATCCGCTAAAACAATCGCTTGTTCACGAGTTTTCATGAAAGCGCCCGAGCCATACTTCACATCCAGCACGAGTCGATCCAAAGACTCAGCCAGTTTTTTCGACATGATCGATGCGGTGATCAGCGGGATCGATGGCACCGTTCCGGTCACATCGCGCAGGGCGTAAAGTTTTTTGTCAGCTGGGCAAAATTGCTCCGTCTGCCCCATCATCGCCACCTGAATTTGCTCCAACTGGCGCATCGCCTGCTCGATCGTAAGATTAACGCGAAAACCTGGGATCGACTCCAGTTTGTCTAACGTGCCCCCGGTGATGCCCAGACCACGCCCCGACACCATCGGTATCCAGCAATCGCAGCAAGCGACCAAGGGAGCCAAAATCAGCGAAACCTTATCGCCGATGCCCCCTGTGGAGTGTTTGTCAACAACCGGTGGATGTTCGCCCGAGAAAACGAAACGCTCGCCGCTTTCGAGCATCGCATAGGTTAGTGCTGCGGTTTCGGCAGCCGTCATGCCTCGAAAATACACAGCCATCGCAAAAGCCGACATTTGTGCATCAGCCACATCGCCGCGAGTAAATCCCTCGATCAAGGCGCGAATTTCCTCCTTGGCCAGTTCCTCGCCCTCGCGCTTCTTCACAATCAAAGAAGGCACATGAAAATACTCGCTCATACGTTTGATTTGATCGTTTATTTGAAACGACTGTTTACATACTCCTGATCATCCGCAGACAGCTTGGAGAAATCATAACGAACGGTCGATCCATCTTCCCGCTCGAAAATCACTTGGTCCTTGCCATCAGCTTTTTCCCGACCAATGCACTTCGCCTTGAGCTTCTTGCCCTGCGCATTGATCCACTCGCGCATCACTGGCTCGCCAGAGATGACCCCTTTAGCCTCCTCTGTGGCTTTTGCCAATTGTTTCTCCAGCGCAGCTTTTTGCAAAAACGCTTGATCTAACCATGACTTCGGCGGCGGCTGATACAGGAACCAGCCCACGGCCAGCGTCAAAATCAATCCCCACATTTTCGCCGAGAAAAACAAAAACTTGTGTGGCTTCTCAATAATCACGGACTCCTCCGTTTCCACATCGATTACTTCCTTGATCGTCGTTTGACCAATCGTGATCGAGAAAATCCACACAAAAATCGTCCCCAGCAAATGTCCCACCGTGACAATCCACTTATCAGGCACGAATCCCGAAGAAAAATGATTCACCCAATAAAACACCACAAATCCCATTAACCAAAGTACTGGAATCAAAAAACCCAAACGTGTCCACAAAGTCATGCAACGATAGCTAGAGCATGCGCCGTCGACTGTAAATGCAAAAAGTTTCACCTTTACGATTGCAGCCAGCGACCATCCGCCCTATCCTCTCCGCCGATGAGCACTTGTCACGGACCGCAAATGAAGATGGACCCCAGCCTCCATCAAGAGCGCAAACCCGATTGGATCAAAGTCCGGCTGCCAAACAACCCGGCATTTTGGTCCACCAAGTCATTGATCACAGATCTCAAACTCGTCACCGTCTGCGAAGAAGCTCAATGCCCGAACCGCTGGGAATGCTGGGGTCAAGGCACAGCCACCTTCATGATCGCAGGGGAAAAATGCACCCGCGCTTGTGGATTTTGCGCCGTTAAGACCGCTAAGCCCGATGCTCTCGAAGAAGATGAGCCATTTCGCGTCGCCGAGGCAACACGACGCATGAAATTGCGCCACGTTGTCATTACCGCCGTGGCCCGCGATGACCTGCGCGATGGAGGTGCCGAGCATTTTCAGAAAACCATCGAAGCCGTCCGCGCCATCAACCCCGGCATCATCATCGAGGTACTCGTGCCCGATTTCAATGATCGCGACTGGGCCCTACAAATGGTCATGGATGCCCGCCCCCACATCTTCAATCACAACCTTGAGACAGTCGAACGCCTAACACCGCTTGTTCGCTCTCGCGCCAAGTATCATCGCAGCCTTGCTGTTTTGAAAAAAGCCAAAGCTATGGTCGATGGCAAAGTTGCTACCAAGAGTGGCCTCATGCTCGGTCTCGGCGAAATGCCCGAAGAAATTCTTACGGCGATGGATGACCTCCTCGCTGCCGATGTCACTGTTTTGACCCTCGGCCAATACCTGCGCCCCACACCACGCCACTTGCCCGTCGTCGAATACATCCATCCAGACCGCTTTGCCGAATACAAGCAAATCGCGCTCGATAAAGGATTTCGCCACGTAGCTAGCGGCCCCTTGGTCCGCAGTTCCTACCACGCCGCCGATTTCCGTCCCGAGCTTGATATCCTCGAAGATGCCGAAAAACACGCGCGTCCACTTGCCGGACTGGACCTCCAACCCGAGCACCTCGCCATCCCTCAGGCTCCTAACGCGATTCTCCGCAACAGCATTCTTTGAGGTTTATGCGTACAAGCTTGCTTCGTCAAAGCAAGCCTGCTTCGCGATAGGAAAAATAACCTGATCGACCTTCCGCTGGTCGTCCAATGATGACGTGATCGATGAAGCGCACCTGCATCGTTTCACTCGCTTCATGCACCTTCTTAGTGACTTTCGTATCATTCAAGCTCGGCGATGGATCTCCCGCTGGATGATTGTGCATCAAGAAAAATGCATAGGAATTGCGGCTGATCACAGGGTGCAAAATATCGCGCACATTCGCCATCGTCTCGCTCACCGAACCCGAGCTAATTTCCACCATCGATTCCATCACAAGGCGCGCATTGAGTAGCACCACGAACAATTTTTCCTTGGTCAAATGCTGCAACTGCGGCGAAAAGTGATCGTAGATTTTCGGCGGCGTGTCCAATGGAACACCTTGCACCTGCTCGAGCGAAACCCTGCGCCCCAACTCAAAAGCAGCAACCAACTGCGAAGCCTTGCCTAAGCCCAGACCGTGAAATTTTTTCAATTCCGCAACGTCCATCTGCCCCAACATCGCCAGCGAGCCATAATGCTGAATCAATTCCCGCCCCACCTGAATGGCACTCTTGCCCTTCACTCCGGTGCGCAGAAATAAGGCCATCAGCTCCTCATTCGACAGCGCCTGCACCCCCATCCGCTGCATTTTTTCCCGTGGTCGATCCTCCGAGGAAAGATCGCGAATCAATGGTTCCATGCCGCACAGCTAACACATATTGATGCTCCGATCAAGATAGTAGTTTGGAACTAACGAGCTGATCGATTACCGCGCATAGTTTCAGTTCGATTTGATTACTAAACAATATCAGATTTTGACTGTCTTTACCGCCATCCATTCTCTGGCAACTAGACCAATCAACAATGACTTTTTTCTCTCGCATTTCAGCCCAATCTCCCCTACGCTTGCGGCGCGATGCCTAAGAGACTCCTCACCATCCTGCTCCTCCTGCTGATGCACAGCTTCAGCCTCGCTGATCACGTCATCGTCTCTGGTGGCCCCTCGCTCAATCGTTGGGAGCACTATCGCACCGCCAACGACCAGCATGATAAGTGGTGGGCCAATTTCATCCGCGGCGGCACAATGCGCATGGATGAAATCCGCAAAGTCTATGGCAGTTCCGCCAAATTGGTATGGATCGTTTACCGTCCCTCCTACGAAATGCGCGGTCGCGAAGACGGAAAAAACTACATCTCGATGATCCAACTGCAAGCAACCAAACGCAATGCGACGCTCATCTGGATCAACTCCGGCCCCGATCTCATCCGCGCACTCAACAACCTCCCACGCGGCTCCGTGCAGACCTTTGATTACTTCGGCCACTCGAACAAACACTGCTTCTGTCTCGACTACGGTGCTGAAATTATTGCCGTTTGCACCCAATGGCTTCATGAGAGCGAACTCGGCCGCATCAAGTCCTCTATTTTTGCCGACAAAGCCTATTGCAAGTCCTGGGGCTGCCACTCCGGCGAGAGCATGTCTGCACGCTGGAAAGGAGCACTCGGCGTCCCACTCGAAGGCGCCCGCGGTAAGACCGACTACCGCGCCCTCGCTCAAGGAAAATTCCCCGCCGTATCCGGTGGCTGGGCCCGCTGAGCCATGCAGCAAACCATTCATCTTTCTACCACTATCGATTCATGACTTACGAAAACTTACTCGCACTCTATCAGCTTCCCCTCTTCGATCTCATCGATCAATCGCGCGCCGTTCACAAAGAACATTGGTCCGCCGGTGAAGTGCAGCTTTGCACTCTCCTCTCGATTAAAACAGGCGGCTGCTCCGAGGATTGCTCCTATTGTGCCCAATCGGCTCGCTACAAATCAGGCGTCGAGGCCGAGCGACTGATGTCCAAGGAACTCGTCATGGAGCGAGCCCTCCAAGCACGCGCCACAGGATCGACCCGTTTTTGCATGGGGGCCGCTTGGCGTGGTGTGCGTATGGGCACCCAGCGCTTTGAGCAAGTGCTCGATATCGTCGGCGACGTCGCCAAACTCGGCATGGAAGTCTGCGTCACTCTTGGCGAACTCGGCCCTGAAGAAGCCTCTGCGCTCAAGCAAGCGGGCGTTACCGCCTACAATCACAACGTCGATACATCTCCTGAACATTACCCCAACATCGTCACTACACATACCTTCGAGGATCGCTTGCGCACCATTCGCCACGCACAAGATGCGGGTATGTCCGTCTGCTGCGGTGGCATCCTGGGATTGGGTGAAACCATTGAGGATCGCTTGAAAATGCTCGAAGTCATCTCCAGTTTCAATCCTCAACCCGAATCGATCCCGATCAATGCACTCATGCCGATGCCTGGCACTCCGCTGGCCGAAAATGCCCAAGTCGATCCACTCGATCTCGTGCGCATGATCGCCGTCACCCGGATCGCCGTCCCCAAGGCCAAGGTGCGCCTCTCCGCCGGCCGCACCATGCTCAGCGACGAAGCCCAAAGCCTGTGCTTCTTCGCCGGAGCCAACTCCATCTTCTACGGTGACAAACTCCTCACCGCAAAAAATCCCGCCGTCGAAAAAGACCGCAACCTGCTCGCAAAACTCGGCCTCGGCACGCAACTGCCCAATCCCGAAATGGAAGCACCTGTCTGTGATCCCACGCAAGAGTCATCCCCCGCCTGCTGCGGTTGCGATCACTAACTACTTCATTCGCACAATTAGTGTCACAACCTAAAAACCCAGCGCATCGCGCTGGGTTTTGTGTTTCCAACATACATACTAGAAGCTGAATCGAAACAACAATCGAGTCTTGCGACTAGCCCACCAAAAAAAAACCAATCCACCTGCGGTTCAAAAGAGCTCAATAACTATGATAGCATTTTTTGCCAGTCTTTATCCGGGACTAACAGCAGAAATTTGATCAAGCCGAAATACTCTCGATTGTTGGCGTTGATGGCACCAAGCGAGCAAGTAGTGTGCGGGATAGTTTTTTTTGGAAAAGAGCAAAATGGGACTAATCTTACGAGGCTCACCAGGGCTACTACCAGACTCGTAGATCATGCGCAGCATCGTTTTCTTTTGAATCGCATGAAGTAGATTCAGAGCAATGAAGCAATCTGCTGGATCCATGTCATCGAATGAGACTTCGACAATGGGGATCATCTCATCTTTTTGCCAAGCTTGTAGCCATTCAGGAATGATGGTCTCATCAGGAAAATCAACGAACGCTCGTCGCGGTGACGGACTCGGTTTTACGAAATGAGCCTGTTTCTCCAGTGCGACTGGGCTTTCCTGAGGAAGCTGCTTTTCGTGAGCAATCGTTGTTTCGCGAATTTCATGATGCGGCGGCGAATCCCGTTTCGCTAGAATATTCAGCTTCTCCCAAGACTCCTGCTTTGCCATTTCCAAACGCGATAAGGAATCGCCCAAGACGGGAAAAATGGCTAGAGAGCTAAACAGATGAGTGAAAAATTCGCGCCGAATCATGATGGTAATGATGAGATTTTGCTAAAAAATAGACCCGTATATTTCAGGTTACTCCGTCTTTTCATAAGTTTCCGCCATCGACTCTTGGAGGACTTGTTGATCGTCAGCGTTTAGGATATCACCTTTCGCAAACTTGCGGGTCGCTCCGAGCTTTTTGTTCATCGCGCGCAGTGATTTTCCTGAGCTGATCGAGGATTTCTCAATATTGACCGAGTGATGAGCGCTGATCCCGAGGGCCGCAGCCGCGGCAATCGCATCATGATCTGCGCCAAGATAAAGAAACTCCCATTGGTAAACTTGGGTCTGATGGGCAATGCGTTGATTGATATCACGAAGACTAAATCGGGTTGAGGAGTTTTCTTCCCCATCGGTGAGAATCGCAACAATCACCTTGGCCGGACGCTCCAGCTCTGGCATCGCCGCAAGCGACGAACCAATCGAGTCGATCAGATCACCAAGAGCATCGAGGAGCGCCGTGCCACCGCTGGGCTGGTAGGTTGTTTCATTTAGCGCGAGCACTTCGCGGAGATCAAGCCGATGTGCGATGGTTTTAGCCGTGGTATCAAAAGTAACCAAGCTGAAACGGGCCGGCATCGCTCCGCCTTGGTCATCGGTGAGATTTTTCTGTGAGAGGAGAAAACCATTGAAGGTCGCGATGGTCTCTTGAGTGATGGAACCCATCGAGCCGGAGCTATCGAGTAAAAAGGCGATTTCAGTATAGAGATTCATGGTATTTGGTTTCAATTGTGATTGTTGTCACGAGGCGAATTGCGCCGCCTCCCCAAAGACAACAGGGAGACGGCGACTTTTGCTAACCCCGCTAAGGGAGAATTGGCTGATCGTATCTGGGGGAGGGATCGCGCCACGGCCAAATTATACGATTCTGTTTTATATTGTCAATCGAATAAAACGACACTGCCTAGAAAAACTTACGTATAACATTTTTGATGACAATTGAGAATGGTCGACTATCATTGGCGCAGAAAGAGTTCGCGAGAGCCTTTAAATTTTTTTGAACCACCATGGGAAATATGACCAATGATGAAAACTGGGCCGCGCGGGAACGTTTGCGGATGATTGAGGTATTGTTATGGTGGCGCGGTTGGATCCGCCGCACGGACCTCATTGACTACTTTGGTATTTCCCCTGCTCAAGCATCGAGCGACCTACAGCGCTTTATGGAACTCAACTCGACAGGAGTGACTTATCATACGGTTCGCAAGCGTTACGAGGCCGGTGAGACCTTTGCTTGTATGGTACATGAGCCACAGTGGGAAGAAGCATTATCGTTGCTGCCAGGCGCAATTCCCGAGCGCAGAGTGACATCTGTGACACCTGAAACAAGTGCCGAAGCCGTGGTTGACAGCGTGCAGCCGCTGCGTCGCACGATCAAAGAAAATGTCCTACGTCGCGTCTATTTGGCCTTGCGTGGAAAACAAGCCGTGGAAGTGCGCTACCTTTCGGTCAACAGTAGCTCAAGGCGCTGGCGCAAAATCGTGCCACGCGGTTTTGGCTGGGATGGGAATCGCTGGCATGTTCGCGCCTGGGATGCCGAGGCGGAACTATGGAAAGATTTTGTTCTCGGACGAATGGAAGATTGCCGCTGGCCCACAGCACTCAAGGAAGAGCCCCCACGTGATGTCGACTGGGAGACTTTTGTCACGCTCAAGATCAAACCGAATCGCAAACTGGATAAAGCTGCGCAAGATGCCATTCGCCTCGATTACGGCATGAGCAATCAAGGACTCACCCTACGCGTACGCAAAGCAATGGAACTCTACTGGAGGCGTCGCCTCTATCTGACCGATGACTCACAAGTGATTGATCGTCTCGAATGTGATTCTTGATGGAACAATTTTTGTCCACAAAAACGCAAAGTTCGCAAAACAAAATTTTGTGTACTTTGCGTTTTTTTGTGGCCAATGAATAACTTGTAACTCATTTTGAGTTCAGTATTTTGCACTTTGCAAAAATGGAAAGAAATGGTGGAGCTTAGCGGATTCGAACCGCTGACCCCTTGCATGCCATGCAAGTGCTCTACCAACTGAGCTAAAACCCCATTTCTTTGGTCACGTGTTATCCTTTGATAAGGGCGACAGCGTGGCGCCAAATCGGCGCGCGGATTGATAGAGGATTCAAGAGCACTCTGGCAAGCGAATTTTTTGCTTTTTTTCGATTATTTTTGGCCTCGGCTCACTTTGCCTTAGCTTGAGCCAATGATTGGATCAACAACAAGACTTGCTCAGCTTGGGCAGCGATGAGTTTGCCTGGCGGCGTGATGCTATCTTCGAGGTGGGGCTCCATGGATTCATCGGCACGGGCAAAAATTTCCGTGCTAGGTAATCCACTCTCTAACAACAATTGGCAAAAGCGAACATCGTCTTGCATGCAGTACTCTGCAGCAGTGACTACTGAGATGGGAATATTTTTCTGAAGGAATATGGGCTGTGTCGAATCTTGGCCAACGGCGCTAATCGGACCAGCATGCAGCATCGAGCCAAGAACGAGAACTTGTTTTGCCCGACCTCCGAGGTTCATCAAGCGCTGGCATTTCCCTAGCAGATCCATGCGCAAATCTTCACTAGCGTATGCACCTGGGACAAAAAGGAAGCGAACGTTGTTCTCGATCGGCTGCCCGATTAAGGCTTGAGCTACGGCAAACGAGACGGAGATCGCCGAGGCAGAGGCAGCTCCTCGTGGAGCATCCGCAGGTGAATCATAGGGCACTACCAACCAGATCTCCTGCTTAGTTTCGCGACGCATAACGTCGACCGTGTAGATCGGTAGAGATACTCCATCGATTTCAACACCGGGAACTTTTTTCACCTCGTAGCCCATGTTCGAGATACCGAGCGAGCCCTCGATCATGGATGACATGCGTTTCAAAGAAGCCACGCCATTCATTTGTGCTAGATTTCTGCCGCCGATGTCATCGGCAATTTTGACAAAATCATCGAGCAGGCTCACTTCATTGATCGAACGCCGATAGGCATGCTTCTGTTCTTGCTGCTCTTTTTTTTCAAAGTGAAAATGCGCCCATAAGCCGATGCCCCCCGAGACGAGGAGCCAGACTGGTACGAGCACGACGAAAAATTTCATCCATGTAAATCCTTTGTTCACAGGCGTGGGGTCCCTCAATTTAAGAATTCGCGGTCACAATCTCAGGCTTTTTCTCACCTTGATTCTTGTTGTTTGCTTGATCGTTAAAATCCTTGATTTTTTCGGCTAGCCACATGCATGCACCAAAAAGGATAAGAGCCATCACACCGCCGTAGAAGATCCAGATGAAACCTTTGCCAGAGGTGAAGCCATAGTTGTGAAGTCCCTCGCCGAGGAAATTCACATGCCACCAGGAAAAAGATACGATGCAAGACATGAAGATCGAGGCCAGATGGAATCCCCAATCGCGAATGATGCCACCAAGGCGGGCGTGAAGCATAATCAGGGACCAGAGCACAATCATCAGTGCGCCATTTTCTTTCGGATCCCATCCCCAGAAACGACCCCATGAATCGTTAGCCCAAACGCCACCAAGTACCGTGCCCACGAGCGAGAGGAACAAGGTCAGGAGTAATCCGCCATAAGTTGCTCCGGTAATGAGCCGCAGTAGGCGCTTGCTATCTGCGCCAAGTCCAAGGGCGCGCATCACAACGTAGCTCATCGAGAGGAATGCCGTGAGCAATCCTGCAGCGTAGCCCATGGTGATGGTGATGACGTGAGTGGTAAGCCAATAGTTCGAGTTCAGCACCGCGACTAAGGGGTCCATGTGATCCTTGGCGTCACCCACTTCATAACGGCGAGCCAAAAGCACAAGTGCCAAGCCAAGAACCGAGCACAAGGTAAGAGCCACACGTTCGCGGATGAAATACTCAATCAACAGCAAGATTCCTACTGCCACTGCGCAAATGAAAATGATGGTATCATACAAATTACCCACTGGCGGACGCCACATGATGTAACTGCGCATGCCGATGCCGACAAACATGTAACCCAGCGCAATCACGACCAAGGCCAACGAAATCCCGTAGGTGATCTTAACGATGCGCTTGGGCGACTCCACCAGCACAAGGAACCACATGCCGATCGATACCAACATCGCTAGCAAAAAGCAGACCATGGCATTGAGCGTGAAATTTTTCCGATTGTAGAGGTTTTCCGCATCAATGGCACGATACTCACCTCGTTCTGTAGCGCGATCAGAGAAGCGCTTCACCACTGCAGATAGTTCTGTGCGGAATTCTGCTTGCGGCGACATTGCCTTGCGAGAGAGAGATTCCAGCGCCTTAATGTCAGAAATCGCGGCGTTAGGATCTTTGAGATTCCCGCTCATCACATCCATGATGCGATCACCCGCGCTGCGCCAATCTGCTTGTGCTTTGTCATCAGGCGGTATCATCAGCAGGCCGTATTTGGCGTAGTTCGAGCCATCGAGAACTTGTTGCAGCAGTGATTGCAGGTTTTCAGGAATCGCGGCTCCGCTCTGCTGACTCTCTTGAGCCATTTGCAAAATCATCGGTGCCGTGCCCATCACGGTGCTAAAATCAGTAAACCGTGAGCTGCCATCAGCATTCGCGGCCTTCATTTCCACACCTCCGCGTGCAAACGCAAAGTAGCTGATGAGGAACTGATAGTTACGCACATTGTAGGCGAGATCGATGGTCATTTTTTGAACAGCGTCGCGCTTTTTCTCTTCGATCTTTTCATAGCTCTGCGCGAGTTCAAATAACTTCTCAACTCCTGGCTCGATCTCTTTGTATGTGTAGCGATCACGACGACCGTGAGATTTCAAACCGATCGACTCAATCACAGCAGCATTGTCCACTCGGAAACTCGGCATCTCGATGGCGAATTGTGGACGGAAAAGGCAATCCATCAGCCACTCTGTGGGCAGAATCTTTTCCTTTTCTCCACTATCGAGGGTGATTTCAATTTTGCGATCACCGCGAATCCGCAGCATCGAGAACTGAGCATAAGAAGAAAAAGGTTTCACACGTCCACCATCGCGTAAAACGAGTGTGTCCATGAGCCTAACAGATTCCTTTTCCCATGGCGTATATTCCTTGATATTGACGGCTTCACCTTTCGGCGTCATGTCTTTCACCATGAAGAAAAACAAGGTGACAATCACAGTCAAAATCACCATAACGGCGACGATGCGAGTCCAGAGTGAATGAGTGGTAGTAGGCATGACAAAAATCAACGTTGGGGTTGTTGCGCACGCTTCTTATTGATGCGAACGACAAATTCATAAAACTTGATGAGCAAATGCACTAAGAGGCCGACCGTAACCACCCAGAGGGCGTAGAATGGCCATTGATCAGCGGGGTTTTTCACAACTTCTAATTGCGAATATGGACGTGAGGATGCGAGCTGTGCATTTTCTCGACCCATCATGCGCTGGTAAAATGTTAGACCTTCATAGCGCATCGGCTCGTTCATTTTGATTTCCACTTTCGCTTCGCTACCATTTTCTAATCGCGTCACAATGCTCTCGAATCGTTTCGGTTTCGTGGTATTCGGATAATACTCCGCCGTTGCCTTATCGAGTCGCACCGAGAATGGCATCGGCCATAAAAGCTTGCGCATGTGGATGGTGAAAATTCGCTCACCCACTTTGACAGTGTGAGGTTGAAAAACATCACCCGATAAAATGAAGCTCGGGATCGACGATCCATCTCGTGAAGAAATTTTCGCATAACAAGCAGCTACATCAATCTCAGTAGCCTTATTGGTAGGACGATCAAAAATGTAGTAACCATCGAGCACTGGAGTGCCAGCAGGAGGCGCCATCTCATTCACTGACATGACGCGTCCATTGGGAGCGTAACGCGTGAACTCCATGTCAAAAGGCAAATTTGGCAGTAACACCTTGCGCACCGGAGCGGGCTCGCCACGAAGATCGCTGAGATAATTACCGCGAATCACATGCACCTCTTTTGGCGCGCCATTCGTGTGTTCAGAGACTTCCACCACATATTCGTAGTAATCCTGAGCCGTATTCGAGGTTTCACCCTCAAAGAAATCCATCGTTCCGCGCTTTTCGGTGCGCTCGGTGACAGCGGCACTAAGAATCATCAACAAAATGCCTGCGTGTGAAATCAGCGTGCCCGCCTTGTTCCAGCCCTTGCGAGCGCGCACGATGCCACCCAAGACTAAGTTGAGGAAAAACAAACCGAGCACATAGTAGCCACCAGGCATCGGGATTTTCAACGCGAGCCCACCAATTTCCTCAGGCAGACGCAGCTCTCCGATGATGTAAAAAGCTTGTGGATCAAAGTATTTCCTCAGTGTAGCGTGGAGACCATAATCCACCTGCTCTAATGTTGCCAACCATGTTTGAAGGAGCAAAATCAACATCAGCACCGTGGCTAACGGAAATCCAGCAAGGAAATGAAACACCTGCGAGGGCAAGCTTTTGCGGCGTTGCTTCGCGGCGCTAGAATCTTGATTTATTTCTTCATCCATGAGTAGAAAATGTATGTGTTGATACGTTCGTTAGAGCGCCAATCATTCAGCCATGCGCAAACTTTTCACAAAGGCCGCGAGCTTCTCGCGTTCCGCCACGACCTCATCCTTCGGGCCAACCATTTTGACAGTATAAATGTCAGCTCCCACTTGCACCACAGTTCCCGCTAGGGCAAATCCCTCAACCGTCGGCTTGCCCATGCCACTCGCATAGGAACCCTCAGCTTGTACGAAAACGGATTGTCCGCCGAGCATCGGAATTTTTTCCAAGGCATCCACTCCAGCTTGATCGAGATCTTTTTGCGCGAACTGCTTCAGCCAACGATTGACGTTGTCAAGTACCGAGCCCATGGAGCGGGAAACATACACTTCTCCGCTGCCACTTGCGCCGAAGGCATAGTTGAGCAATCGAAACTCCGTACCGGGACGGCTGAGCCAATTTTCTGGAGCATCGCCCTTAACAGGACTATCCACCGAAGCGCGAAAACGCTCATCAGAGCTTGCGAAAAGCTTCACAGGCTTGTCAGCAGAGAGGACTGGACGAGTCTCTGTAGACGTCACTTCCATCGGCTCTTTTTTGCAGGATGTCAGCGAAAAAGCAGCAAGCAATAAGCAAGCACAGGCAGGAAATGTCCGGTTCGATGAGGGAAATTGATTACGTTTCACGCCATTCACCTACTCCTGCTTTTGACTGCGCGCAAGTAGTGATTGAAAAAAAACTCGTCATTTGTGCCTCCACAGCGTGAACTGGCGCAGCGCCGCTTCTCGACGTCGCACCATTTTTTCCATGTCCGCCTTTTCCCAAGCTCTGAAACATCGCGCCTCGCTGCTCAGCGAATCCACCAATGCTCTGCGTCTCATCGATGCCGCCGGCGATGGCCTGCCTGGTATCTATCTCGAAACTTTCGCCGAGCATTGGCTGGTTTCCACCACCACACCGCGCATTCCCGCACCTTTGCAAAGCTGGCTGGGCGAGCAAAAGCGTAGCATTTATCACAAGTGCCTCAGCCAACAACAAAAAGAATCACCACGACACCTCTGCGGCCCCGAGCTACCCGAGTCCTTTCTGTCTCGTGAAAACGACGTCAACTATGAGATCTCGTTCCACAGCGGCTACTCCCAAGGCATCTTCCTCGATCAACGCGACAACCGTCTGCGCGTTCGTCAACGAGTGAGTGCAGGTGATACGGTGCTCAATACTTTTGCCTACACCGGTGCTTTTTCCGTATGTGCAGCTTTGGGTGGAGCTCAAACGACGACGCTCGATCTCTCGCAGCCGTATCTCGACTGGGCGAAGCGCAATTTCCAGCACAATCAACTCGACCCCGCTGCGCATCATTTCTGCAAAGGCGACACCTTTCACTGGCTGCGGCGCTTTTCCAAGCAAGGACGAAAATTTCACGGCATCATCCTCGATCCTCCGACCTTTTCACGCGATGAAAAAGGTCAGGTCTTCCGTGTCGAGAACGACTACGGCGAGCTTGCTCGTCTCGCCCAGCAATGCCTCCAACCGGGAGGATGGATGCTTTGCTCGACCAATTGCCACAAGCTACACCCGCGCGACTTCGAACGTCAATTGCGCGATGCGCTGCCGCGTCAGTGCCGCTTCACCCACACCCCCATGCCCACCGATTTTACGGACGCACCGTATTTGAAATCGGTATGGGTGGAGAGTGTTTAACCGACCAACAACGAATTACTCCCACTCAATGCTTGCGGGTGGTTTTGTGGAAACATCGTAAAGCACGCGGTTGATGCCTTTGACTTCGTTCAAAATGCGATGGCTCGCTTTACGCAGCAAGCTGTAGGGCAGGTCCACCCAGTCGGCTGTCATCGCGTCTTCGCTGACGACGGCACGCAGATTGGTCGCCCACTCATAAGAACGTTCATCGCCTTTGACTCCCACCGTTTTCACGGGAATTAGGCCAGCATAGGCTTGCCAGACTTTGTCATACCAGCCGTCTTCTTTGAGCTGATTGATGAAAATCGCATCGCACTCGCGAATGATGCGCAGGCGCTCTTCGGTGACCTCTCCGGGGCAGCGCACGGCCAAGCCAGGACCGGGAAACGGATGGCGTTGGAGAATATCTTCGGCAATGCCCAGCGAGCGACCAAGCTCACGCACTTCGTCTTTGAACAGCTCAGCCAGTGGCTCTAACACTTTTCCTTGTGCCTGAAGCTCCAAAATTCGGTCTACACGATTGTGGTGTGTTTTGATCTTGGAGGCCTTGGATTTGGCATTCGATGCACTCTCGATCACATCAGGATACAAGGTGCCTTGCGCCAGCATTTCGGCATTGCCGACCGTGTCCCAGAAGACATCGATGAACAAATTGCCAATGATTTTTCTCTTCGCTTCAGGATCATCGACGCCGGCGAGTTTCGTTAGGAAAAGCTCGGCACAATCGACAGTCTCGATCTCCACGCCCATGCGATGGAAGTTTTTGCGCACCTCATCGCCTTCATTGAGGCGCATCAGTCCATGATCGACAAAAATCGCACGAACATTCACGCCTGCTTCCTTGAGCAAGACCGCCAACACCGTGCTATCGACACCACCAGAAACGCCGCAAACTACTTGTCGATCGCCGACAGTTTGGCGAATGCCTTCGATCATTTCGCGTTTGAAATCTTCAATGTGGAATGGCTGAAGCTCGCCTGCCATTTCGAGGAAATTTTGCAAAATCCTCTGCCCTTCATGACTATGCGTGACCTCGGGGTGAAATTGAATGCCATAAAATCCTTCGCACCACTGCAAGGAAACCGGAGTGCCATGTTGGTTCACGGCTAACACTTTCGTCCCCGCAGGCAATACGTCCACGGTATCGGAGTGGCTCATCCACACTTGTGACGATACCGAAAGCCCCGCGTAGAGACCTTGCAATTCTTGAGGAGCAAGAGCCGCTGGACCGTATTCGCGACGATTGCTCGCATGGACTGTTCCGCCGAATTTGATATTGAGTAACTGCATGCCATAGCACACGCCTAAGACCGGACAACCGAATGATTTGAGCTTTTCAAAGTCAATGTCGGGAGCATCTGGTTCGCTGGTGCTGCGTGGTCCGCCCGACAAAATAATCGCTCCGGGTGACCCAACCTCGGCCAGATCCTCCGGCGCGTAAAGCTTCGCAAAATACCCCAATTCCCGCACTTTCCGCACAATCAATTGCGTATACTGCGAGCCAAAATCCAAAACGGCTACGTGGTGAAATTCTTTCATAAATGATTCTATCGAAAATGCTCAGTCGTTACTATAAATATCGTAGTTGATCTCAACTCATCGGTTGGTAGTTTGTCGGCTCTTCGGTGAGGACGACGTCGTGCACGTGGCTTTCGCGCAGACCTCCCGTGGTGATGCGGACAAATTGCGCATTTTTTTGCAAATCTGCGAGATTAGGAGCACCGACATAACCCATACCGGAACGCAAGCCGCCCATCAACTGGAATACCACATCGGAAAGCGGGCCTTTGTAGGGAACGCGGGCTTCCACGCCCTCGGCGACAAGTTTTCCTGAGCTGTTTTGGCCGTAGCGATCGCCCGAACCTTTGCGCATCGCACCCAGCGATCCCATGCCTCGATAGGTTTTGAAACGACGACCTTGTGAGTGTACGGTCTGACCGGGGCTCTCGCGCGTGCCAGCGAGCAAGGAACCAAGCATTACGAGATCGGCTCCAGCGGCCAGCGCTTTGACGATGTCGCCTGAGTAGCGAATGCCACCATCGGCGATGACTTTCACGCCATGCTCGTGGCAGTAGTCTGCCACATTGCGGATCGCCGTAAATTGTGGCATGCCCACACCCGAAATCACACGTGTGGTGCAGATCGATCCAGGACCCACGCCCACTTTGATCGCGGCGGCACCAGCTGCCACCAAATCGCGCGCTCCCGCCTCGGTCACGACGTTTCCGGCGATCACCGGACGATCCGAAAGCTCGCGCAGTTTGGCAATGACTTCCATCACCCGTGTGGTGTGGCCGGTGGCGGCATCGATGAACAAGGCATCCGCACCCGCCGCGATCACGGCTTGTGCACGCTCGATAAATTCTGGTCCCACGCCCACCGCGGCACCGCAGCGCAATTGACCATTCGGGTCTTTGGCGGCATTGGTGAAAGTAATGCGCTTCTCGATGTCGGAACCTGTGATCAGACCTACAAGGCGGTCGTTGGCATCGACGAGTGGCAATTTCTCAATGCGATTTTTGTAGAGAATTCGGCGAGCTTCTTCCAGTTCCATGCTCGGATCAGCAACAATCAAACGCTCACGCGGCGTCATCACATCGGCGACTAGCACATCGGTGCGTTCGATGTAACGAACATCGCGCCCCGTGACCATGCCTACGAGGTGACCGTCTGCATCGACGACGGGGAAACCCGAAAAGCCTTGCTCATCCATCACGCGACGCACTTCATCAACGGTATTTTCTTTCGTGAACGTCAAAGGCTTGAGAATCACGGCATTTTCCGAGCGCTTCACCCGTGAAACCATCGCGGCTTCTTCTTCGATCGTGCAGGCGCGATGAATCACGCCCATGCCACCCTCGCGAGCCAAGGCAATCGCGAGTTCAGATTCAGACACGGTATCCATCGCGGCGGAAACCACCGGAATATGCAAGGAAATATCCTTGGTCAACATGGTGTTGATGTTGGCATCGGCAGGCAAAATGGCACTGCGCGCAGGGACCAGCAACACATCGTCGAACGAAAAAGCTAAAGAGAAGTCTGCCATGAGCGAGGCAATCGGAAAATGCCCTAGCTGACAAGTGAAAAGACCGGAAAAGACCGAAAAAAATTGCGCGGTCAGATCGTAGCCGCTATTCTCGCAGTTTTGCCAAGGCCTGCCATTTTCCAGATTTCATCAGGCATTTGGGCCAACGAAGGAATGACAAAATTCGGTTGGTAGGCATATCGACCGATTTCCTCGACCTTCGTATGACCGCTTAGCACCAGCACGGTGACAAAGCCCATTTCAACGCCGCCGAGGATGTCGGTATACATCGTATCACCGACCATCACGGTATGCTCCGAGCGCACGCCAAGCTCGCGCTGTGCCATCCGCATCATCACACCACTCGGTTTTCCCACAGAAAATGCCTGAACACCGGTAGCTTTCTCGATCATTGCGACGATGGCTCCGCATCCCGGACGCGTGCCTTGATCGGTCGGACATGTGGCATCAAGGTTGGTCGCCACCAGTCGCGCGCCTTTTTCCACCAAGCGCACGGCCTTTTCCACCATCTCAAAATTCAAGGTTCTCCCCTCGCCCACCACCACGTAATGAGGATCGTCATCGACCACCGTGATGCCGTTGTGATGCATCGCTGAGGTAAGTCCATTTTCACCGATCACAAACGCCGTAGCATTTTCGCGTTGCTGCGAGAGGAATCGCGCCGTCGCCATCGCACAGGTGAAGACATTTTCACTCTCAACGTCGATCCCCATGCGCTGCAATTTCATCGCGATGTCGCGGCGTGCCCGTTGGGAATTGTTCGTCAAAAACAAAAACGGAATCCCGTGTTTTTTCAAGCGTTTCACAAAAAGATCCGCGCCTGGCACCATCTGGTTGCCTCGATACACCACGCCATCCATGTCCAAAAGAAAACCTAACTGATTTTTCATACATGAATTTTAGCGCAAAGCATGCCAAGGGTGGGAAAATCCCCCGAAAGCAAAAAAAATTAACGATATGACAAGCGAATCGGAAGATCACATCTATTTCGCAGAGTCATCGAGATCTTCATCCTCACGATGCCCGGTTTTGTAGCCCACAACGAGTAAGATCATAGCTCCGAAAAGCAGGCCGCCGAAAAAGATCCACCAGAACGCCGATTGCACGAAGTCGGGCAATTTCACGTTCATTCCCATCAAGCCACCGAGAGCCACAAGCGGAAGGAAAAATCCCGCCAGCAAGTTGAGTCGGAAGCCGAGTTTCGCCAATCGATCGCTCGAACGCGCCTGTTCTTCGGCCCGCTCTGCGCGAAAAAATTCCAATGCCACACGAGCATCGGCGTAGAGCAATTCCGCAGCCCGTTCATTTTCATGGGCCCGATCTCGCAGCGAGCGCAGTTCTTTGTCCTTCGGGAAAAATGCAGCAGCTTCTTGCAAGCAGAGGAAAAGATTGCGTGTGGAACGCGACAATGGTCCAGCATGTCGCAGGATCGTGAAAATTTCCTTGGCCGTATCGGCGTCATCGACCACGGCCTCATGCACATCGATCGCGCGTGCATAACGCTCTAACAATTTCTGCAAATCCGACAAACCTTCTGTTTCCGAGCCATGCCATTTTTTTGTCGTATCGTGCCAAAAAAACAAAGCCTTGCGCTCGGGAACACCTGGTTCCGGCACTTCATGCACCACCAGCAACATTTCCCCATGTTGCCCCAAAATGCAGCGCTGACATCCTGTGCGACTGCTCAACTGATCCAACAAACCCGCTTCTAACGAAAATTGCGGTGGCAAATAGGACATCTCATGAACCATGCCCGACCTTAACAGATCGGCTGAACAAATACTAGGGAAAATGAAAAATGTGGAATGAGCTTTTTGAGATCCTCCTTTGGATGAAACATGTTCAAACTCAGCGGCGTAGGTATTACTCTTGAAGACGATTTTTATTTTACTTCTTAGCTTTTCCTTCTGTTTGTCGATACGAGCAGCCGAGTCGGGAGCGTCCGTGCCACGCAACTTGGAGGAATTGTGGGCGGATTATCCAGCGATGGATCAAAGCACACCGTTAGAGATGGAGGTGCTCAAAGAATGGCAACAGGATGGCGTATTGTGCCGCGTGTTACGCTACCAAGTCGGGATTTTCAAAGGATCGCCTTCGCGCGTGGCGGCATTTTATGCCTGTCCGCTGCCCCGTGCGGAAGGGCAAACATTTCCGGCATTGTTAGACATTCACGGCGGTGGGCAATCGGCATCACTCAACACGGTGATCGCTTATGCGAAGCGTGGGTATGTAAGTCTTTCGCTCAACTGGGGTGGCAATCCCATGCAGATCGGGGCCGAGCAATGGTCGGGCGTGCAGACGGATTGGGGCAAGCTCGATGCCACACATCCGCCGCAACGCAACAAAACAAACCATTTTGCGGGAGGCATTGAGCCGGATGAATACACCATCGATGATCAAGTCTCGCCACGCAATAGCAATTGGTATGTGGTATTGATCGCGGCACGGCGAGCGGTGAGCTTGTTGGAATCGATGCCTGAGGTCGATGACAAACGCATCGGTGCGCGCGGGCATTCGATGGGAGGAAAACTAACCACGAATTTGGCAGGCATTGACTCACGCATCATCGCCGCCGTTCCTTCCTGCGGAGGTGCTGGCGTGCTAACAGAATCACAAACCGATGTACCTGGCGGCGTCAAAACCAAGCCCACTGAGATCGAGCTAGCCTGCATTGCCGACAATGCCTACATCCCGCGCATCAAGTGCCCAGTCTTGTGGTTCTCGCCGACCAATGACTTTCATGCCGCCATCGACAACATGGCGCACAATTGGAAAAACATGCCCGATGCGCAATTGCGACTGAGCATCTCGCCGCACTACAATCACGTGCACGGCAGCGAGCATGCGATGACCGAAATTTTGTGGCTCGAACAACATTTGAAAAAATCCGCCGTGCAGCTTCCGCAAACGCCGCAGATCCGCTTCGAAATGAACCACGCCGATGGCATTCCACGCGTCGTTGTTGAGCCAGACCGCAACGCAGTGGTGCAATCTGTCCAGATTCGCTACGCCAACGATCCGCAAGTGCTCACCCGTTTTTGGCGATCAACCGAGACTTTGCCAAATCCCGAAAAAACATCATGGATCGCACCGTGTCCAATCACTTCTCTCGATGAGCCGATTTTTGCCTACGCCGATGTTCTTTACGAAGTTCCTCCCGCGTTTCGCTCAGAAAAATCGCCGACCTACGCGCTAAGTTCGCGCATGATTTCCCTGAGTGCCGCGGATTTGAAAAAAGCCCAGCGCAAGGTAACCTTAACACCGCAAGCCCTAATCGACGACGGCTCACGCGATTGGCAAGACTGGTATCGCAGCAACTGGGATCACCCGCCGTTATGGACTGCCAGCACGCGAAAACTCAAAGATCCCGCTTGGCGTGGTCGCAAAGGAGCCGCGCTGGAATTCGAGATCCGCAGCGCCAGCGAAAACCAACTTGTCATGACAGTCGTCAGCAATGGCTGGGGAGCCTT
>JBIIAI010000128.1:0-9126 GCA_044239965.1 Akkermansiaceae bacterium | reverse complement strand
AAGGCACCACCGTGATCGAATCCGCTGCCGCAGAACCCGAGGTCGAGGATCTTGCGAATTTCCTCAATGGACTGGGCGCGAAAATCGAAGGTGCGGGCACCCGTCGCATCACGATTCAAGGTGTTACCTCACTCGGCACCATCGAGCACACCGTCATCCCCGACCGCATCGAGGCCGGCACCTTCATGGCCGCAGCCGTCATCGCAGGTGAAGGAGTCACGCTCAATCGCGTCTGCCGCGAGCAAATGACAGCCATTACCAAAATCTTTGAAGAATGCGGCCACAAAGTCGTTTACAATGCCGCAGGCGATAGCATGACGATCCATCGCGGTGAAAACCCCGTCGGTGCAGAAATTGTTACCGCCCCGTATCCCGGTTACCCAACCGATATGCAGGCACAAATGACCGCCGTCTTCGCAACCACGCCCGGCATTTCCGTCGTGAAAGACACCATCTTCCCGCAGCGCTTCATGCACTGTGCCGAAATGAAGCGCATGGGCGCCGACATCAACGTCGATAATGGCACCGCGATCATCAAAGGCGTGAAACAACTCTCGGCCGCCCCTGTGATGGCGAGTGATTTGCGCGCCTCTGCGGCTCTGGTGCTTGCAGGTCTCACCGCCAAAGGTACCACCACCATTTCCCGCCTCTATCACATCGATCGCGGCTACGAGCATATTGATGAAAAACTTCTCCAACTCAACGCCAACGTTGAGCGGGTGAAGGAGTAGGATTTGATGGGGATTTCCCAATCACGAACGACTCATGAGTGCTACACCTTACAATATTTGGAAAGTGCCAGCCTACATTCCGCTTATTCATCCGAATCTTACCGATGAAGCAATCGCGGATGCAGAAAGAAAAATTGGTTTCCCTTTGCCTCATGCATACATAGAGCTTTTAAAGGTTCAGAATGGAGGTGGGATTCGTTTTACATTAGAGGAGTATCCACACGAGCAAATTTACGGAATCGGTTCTGGTTATTATTCGATCAACCATACCAAGTGGGATTAAATAAGGGGCGAGGTCCCATTCGATGTAGACCGATTAATTCCTTTTGACGGTGATGGTGTACATTGGAATCTGTGCCTCGACTACCGTGAAAACAGTTTAGTGCCAGCTGTGTGTGACTATGCCATGGCAGATGGCGATGTGCATGAGATTGCATCATCGTTCGACGAATATATAAGAATGTTAATTCCTGCTGACGAATTTAATTTCTACATTCCAAAAGTCGAAAACCTCGAGCATTTGCTTCACTTGCTTAGCGCAAGTTTGTTTCTTGATTTCCGAGCAAGCCCTCAACACATTTTTGGATATTCAGCGCATGAAGCATACAAAAAGATGAAATTTCGTGAATCCATCAAGATTGAACCCAATTTGGTTCCTAGGGGCTATCTTGATCAAGGTAATCACGATTTTGAAGCATTGAAAAATGCATTGCCAGGTTTAACGTCGCTTGTAAACGAGATCCCTGAATCAAGCTACCTGTTGACAGTCACACCTGGCCTTCAGTCATCGCTGATTGCTATTTGTGAGAAGCGATCAATTGATTTGAGACCCTTGTCTGGTTTTCGTGAACCGTGGTATGGATACTAAGGTGTTAGAAAATCATTCCCCCCGACACATCCGCGATGTCTTTCGCTAGCTACCCTCCCTGTTGATCTTCGCTTGCTTCTAATGAATTGAGATCAACAAGATCTTGTGGTCTTCCTGCATGGCGCTTGGCGAGAATCAGGTCACATTTTTGGAGGTAATTTACTCTTCCAAATCGATGGCGTACCACTTTTCGCCGAGCCCAACATGGTTCGAATTCCAGCGGTTGAATGGTAGTTAGGAAATCTAACATCACTGGAGAACGGCCTAGCATAAACTGAGTTTCTGGCTTTGCTAAATCGGCCTCGGTGATCTCAATCAGGGGAATGCCAAATTCATGAAAAGCACGAGCTACACGACGTGCATTAGCCGTCGATGGTTCGATCCAAAGGTCGAGATCTTTTGTGAACCGTGGTTCTGCATACTGGATCACTGCGTAGCCACCGACTACGAGGTAGCGCACCCTATGCTTTGCGAAGCACTGTAATAGTTCTCTGAAGTCGGAGTTCATGAGCTGGGCGATTTTGTAAGGACCAAACTTCTTGCACCATATCCCATGCTGCTGCAGCGCGCGCGGTAGCACTGACCCGTTGCCAGCGCCGTATCGCTTGGTATCGCATGTCCTCATGCGAGGAGCAACGCACGAGAGACCAGCCTTTCCGAATGGGTGATGATTTCATGCAAAAATCATCTCATAGCTCGGGGATAATGCAAGAATGATTGTAGTTCTGAGATTTCTCTCGTCCGACGTTGAAATGACTGAAGTCATTACTCCCCCCGATACATGCGCGAGCCTTTGACGTATTTGTCGGCCCAGTGACGGATCTTGGCTTGTTCTTCGAGGGATAGGGTCTTCACCACTTTTGCGGGTGAGCCTAACACCAAGGAACCTGGTGGAATGATGGTGCCGCCGGTAACGAGCGCGCCTGCGCCGATGATCGATCGTTCACCAATCACAGCGCCATCGAGCACAATCGCTCCCATGCCGATGAGCACTTCGTCTTTGACGGTGCAGGCATGGAGAATCGCTGAGTGACCGACGGTGACCAGTTCCCCAATGTAACAGCCGTAGTCATCAGCGAGATGAATGACCGCATTGTCCTGCACATTTGATCGCGGGCCGATGACGATTTCATTGATGTCACCGCGGAGTGTGGCATTGAACCATACGCTGCTTTCCTCATGCAGCGTCACACGACCAATGACATCGGCAGACGGAGCAATGTAGCAACTCTCGTGAACGCTGGGAGTATGATGCAAAAACGAATGAATGGCCATGCCCGATGCAAGCTCTTGTGAGGGATTTTGACAAGCGGGAAAGAGAAGACGCCGTTGGCGAAATGCATGCCGATGGAGTCATGCAAATGCGTGAACTCACCTTACGGGTCAGGTGATATTTTTTGTTAGGTTGAAATGGACTCTGCTGATTGTGGCAGTCGGTTTGTTTCTCAGTTGCATAATAGCCTAGCTGCATTATGTATCTGGCATGGCAGAAACTTTCCACGGATGGGCGGCGCTTAAGGCGAACGAGGCATTGCAGCCGATTTCTTTTGATCCCGGTTTGCTCGGGTCAGAGGATGTGCAGATTCGTGTGGAATCTTGCGGGATTTGTCATTCGGATCTTTCGATGATCGATAATGAGTGGGGCATGAGTGCGTATCCGCTCGTAGCTGGTCATGAGGTCATTGGCGTGATCGAACGTGCTGGTGATCAGGTGAAAGGCGTCGCTGTCGGTGATCGAGTGGGGCTTGGCTGGTTTGCGGGTTCGTGCATGAGTTGTCGGCCCTGCATGTCGGGTCGGCATCAGCTCTGCGGTAGCAGCTCACAAACGATTGTCGGTCGACACGGTGGTTTTGCCGACCGCGTGCGTGCGCACTGGAGTTGGGCGATTCCTTTGCCCGATGGCGTGGACCCCAGCAAAGCCGGGCCGTTGTTTTGCGGTGGCATCACGGTTTTTGCGCCGATTGTTGACTGTGGCGTCAAGCCGACGGATCGCGTAGGAGTGATTGGAATCGGTGGTCTTGGTCATCTCGCGTTGCAATTTCTCAACAAATGGGGTTGCCATGTCACGGCATTCACCAGCAGCGATAGTAAGGCGGATGAGGCGAAACAACTCGGAGCGCATGCAGTATTGAATTCGCGCGATACCGCGGCGATGGAACGTGCCGCAGGGAGTTTTGATTTCATCCTCTCGACGGTGAACGTGCCGTTAGACTGGAGTGCTTACATCAATCTGTTAGCTGCCGATGGTACTTTGCATTTTGTCGGCGCAGTTCTAGAACCCGTGCAAGTCGCGGCGTTTTCGTTGATCGGTGGTCGCAAAAAAATCTCTGGCTCGCCCTTGGGTTCGCCGGCAACGGTGCGTGACATGTTAGATTTCTGTGCACGCCACAACATCGCTCCGCAGACTGAGACCTTCGCGATGAGCGATGTGAACGATGCCATCGAGCATCTGCGCGCTGGCAAGGCGCGCTATCGACTGGTGTTGCAGGCGTGATTTTCTCGACTTCCGATCTTTTTGCATCATGAAGCGTTCTTCTGCCAATCAGTTTCCATCGCTTTCCCCAAACGAAACAGAAAATCTGTTAGATGTGTTGCGTGTTCGATTCCACAAGCACATGTCTCGCCATGCCGATTGCACATGGGAGTTGATCGAGGAAGCATTGCGGGCTCAGCCAGAAAAATTCTGGTCGATCGCAGAAATGGAGCGCACCGGTGGTGAGCCCGATGTGATCGGCCAAGATGAGGCATCAGGGGAGTATTTATTTGTCGATTGCTCCGCCGAGAGCCCGAAAGGACGCACGGCGACCTGCTATGATCGCGAAGCTCAAATGTCGCGCAAGGAGCATCAGCCTGCGCACAACGCGGTTGACCTAGCCACAGCGATGGGCGTTTCTCTGCTCTCGGAGGCGGAGTATTTTCTGCTCCAGACACGCGGGGAATTCGATGTCAAAACGTCCAGTTGGATTCACACGCCTGAGGAAATTCGGCAACGAGGTGGCGCGCTCTTTGGCGACTGCCGCTATGGACGCACTTTCATTTATCACAATGGGGCCCAGTCGTATTACAGCAATCGTGGCTTCCGCGCGAAGCTATCCGTGTGATCGCTGCAAAATCCTCCTTTTGAGCTTGAAATTGGCATTGTATATGCAATGAATGAGTTGTTCCCCAGTTCCCCATGCAAGCTCAGCGCTCAAGAAAACACCACAAAGGCTTTACGCTGATCCTCTGCGTGACCTTGATGGTATTGATTGCGTTGATCGCCGTCGGCATGCTCGGGTTATCGAGTATTGAGCTCAGACGCTCTGCGCAGTCGAACGATATTTCTCGCGCACGTGCCAATGCCAAGCTCGCGCTGATGATGGCTCTGGGTCATTTGCAAAAACAACTCGGTCCCGATCAACGGGTATCGGCCCCTGCATCGCTCGATGCCTCGGTAGCACAGCCCCACTGGACCGGCGTTTGGAGCACGCGCAAAGAAGACGGCTCGCGGTATTGGACGCGCGATGACAGCAATGGTGGGCTCCGTGATGCGCGAGACAATTCGTGGGATCGGCAGGCCTTGGTACAGAGTTGGTTGGTGAGCGGCAATGACACCGAGCGCAAGCACAAACCCACCGATTCACTTCCCGATGATCAAAGCATTGCCCTCGTGGACCGCGGTAGCACAGAGCCCGATGCTCCAGCTACGGAAGCCGTGCGTGCTCCCTTGGTGAAAATCTCCCAGTCCCCCTCACAACAAGGCCGTTTTGCCTATTGG
Organism: Akkermansiaceae bacterium; assembly: GCA_044239965.1. Taxonomy (GTDB): domain Bacteria; phylum Verrucomicrobiota; class Verrucomicrobiia; order Verrucomicrobiales; family Akkermansiaceae; genus UBA956. The sequence continues at coordinate 3,770 of JBIIAI010000128.1, read as the reverse complement.
ATCGGCGATGAGGGCATCAAGGCAAACATCGCCACGCCTCATGCCTACGCTGGCACAGCGCCGAATCCCGCCGATCCGCGCAACGGTGGCTACTTTTCCCTGGTCCAGTCCCAGGCGTCATCGTTTCCTGGCCTGAAACTCGAAGAGCAGGCGAAGGAAAAAATTCCCACCCAAGAGCAAATCTCGCTCGCTGGCATCACTGGCAGCAACTCCGTCGGTTCCTTATTCCATCACACCACCACCCACTCGCTGGGTATCCTTGCCAACGTGCAGGAAGGCCGCTTGAAACGCGACCTCACCGCATTCATCGAGTCGAGCGCAGACTTTCCCGCTCTGCCAACGAGCCCGGGTCTCGCGTCCTCAGATCGCATGGTTGGCCCCGCAAATGCCGACGCCGCTGCGGCACTCGGCCAAGATTGGTCCTCCACGCGCCACCAAAAAACCGCGCCGCGATTTGGCTTGCTCCGTGAGTGGGCGAAGATTGCCCGAAGCGCATCGATTGCCACCAATGCCACCCTCGATGCCATCACGCCGCTACCCGAGCAAAGCCCCAAAAACAACTACTCCGTTGACGTAGCATCCACCAACTACAAACCCGCGAGCCTCACGGATTACAAAGTCTCCAGCGTCGGCCCCGTCATCGTCGAGGCCAGCACACTCTGGACCTACAGCTACTACCTAAATCCCAGCGTACCCAACAGGCTCTACCAATACCGCCGCCACATGTACCCCCGCGTGGTGCTGTGGAATCCCTACAACGCCCGCGTCTCCATGCCTGCACTGATCGTCATGATCCAAGGAAATGGCCGCTTCGAGTTGCTCGAGACTGTCAATTGGTATGGTTTTCTTCTCACTTATGGTGGCAGTTGGGGCAATGATGGACGCGGAAATAATTTCGCGTCCAATGAGGGCTTCGAACAATCCGACGGCTACACGGAGGCCTACGTCGGCTCAAACTATTTTACCGTCCCCGCCACCACCTTTGAGCCGGGCGAGTGCCTCGTCTTCTCCGCTGCCCGCGGGCAGGAATACGATGAGCGAAACATCGCAGCAAATCTCCTCAGTTGCACCACTGCCCCCGATGTGAGCCGCTGTTTTTTTCTTAGCAATCAATTGGTCAATGCCGCAGGCGCTTTCGTAAACGTCGATTATTTCCCCACCCGCTATCAATTCAATCCGGTCGTCAATGTTGCCAAAAACCAAGCCGATGACCAACGCATCGTTGCCAAAGTGTTAGGCCAGCAGAGCAGTGTGAATTTTGCGGAGTTTGATCGACTCCCGCAATACGCCTACATCTCCACCTCCTTGCAATACGGCGGTGGCCGCGAGCCCCGACTCGCCCAACGTACCAGCACTTGGCAAAACGTCGAACGCACTGCCACTACTAATCCGCGCCCGACGATCCTACCCGATATCCGCAGCCGCGAGGGCATGCGCCTGCGCTGGTTCCGCGAGCACGCCTCCAATCGCAACAACACCGGCCCCCTGCGCAATACCAGTTTTCTCGAAGAAGCCCCGCTCGCCACCTGGAATCCACGCGCTGCCTACGCCACCCGCAGCCCATGGGACAACATCGGCGGCACCCTCGCCACCAGCGGCTCAGGCGGCGGCCCCTGGTTTTTCGGCATCTACACCCGCGATCTCTACGACCAAGCCGTTTCCTGGAACGATCAAGCGCCCGTCTTCCGCAACGGCAAGTACCACGGCAATCCCTTCGGCACGCCCATGGAAGGGAAAGAACGCATCGTCCTCTTCGATGTGCCTCGCACCGACGTCGGCCTCGTTTCCTTGGGGCAACTCCAACACGCGAAATTTTCCGACTTCGTCTGGCATCCTTCCTACGCCTTTGGCAACTCCCTCGCCGATCCCCGTGTGGCTAGCGGAAAATACAGCGGCCTCGATCGCACCGCTCCGCCCCTCAGCTCCAGCGGTGAAAAACGCTACGGCGGATTCGATATGAACAACATCGGCTGGTCCAGCGATGCCGAGCGCTCCAAAGAAGGCCCCGATACCTGGGCCATGCAAGGCCGCGCCATCTACCAAGATCTTTGCGATACCGACAACCTCGTCTACGATCTCTCCTACGAGCTCAATCATAGCATGTGGGATGACTTTTTTCTCTCCACCGGCCAGCGCTATGATAAGGATCAATTTCTCAGCGATCCGCTGCGCAAGCCCTTGCCCAATGGACGCCTGCGGCTCCTGCCATCCTCGCGAGGCAACATCAATGCGAATGACTTGATGGACCTCCACCGCCCCGCGCGCCATCTTTTGTTAGATGGTGCCTTCAATGTCAACTCCACCTCCGTCGCGGCCTGGGAGGCCTTGCTGCGTTCCACTCAGGGTCTCGGAGTGAGCCCCGAAGGCATCCGCTTCTCTCGCATCCTCAACCCATACGGCGGTGAGTGGAAATCCAGCTCCAGCGGCAACAACCAAGACGCCTGGGACGGCTCACGCGTGCTTAGCGAAGACGAGGTCCATAAGCTCGCCGTTGCCATCGTCGAGCAAGTCAAACTACGCGGCCCATTTCTCTCCCTCGCCGATTTCGTCAATCGCCGCCTCCGCAACGACGATAGCGGCCGCACTGGCACGCTTCAAGCTGCCATCGATGCCGCAGGCCTGAACCAAAGCTTCCGATCCAGTCACCCCCTCAACAACCAAAGCAGCCTGCCAAACTACCGCCATCCCGACAACATCGCCGATGCCACCCGCCTGGAGCAAACCCTCAAGCCCGATAGCATGGCTTGGGGCATTCCCGGCTACCTGACTCAGGCCGATGTCTTGCAAGTCATCGGCTCCACCCTCAGCGCCCGCTCCGATACCTTCCGCATCCGCGCCTATGGCGATGCCACCGATGCCAGCGGCAAAGTTCTCGCCCGCGCCTACTGCGAGGCCATCGTCCAACGCCTCCCCTATCCCCTCGATCCCGATCCCTCCGGCCTCAACCCCGCCAAGCAAAGCACCCGCATCGACTTCGGCCGCAAATTCCAAATCGTCTCCTTCCGCTGGATGAAACCCGAGGAGATTTGAAAAAATACACCCCCTAAAATGCCATGGCGCAAGATACCGACGATGATGAAGATGACCCTTGCAATAGCAGTAAAAATTTGCTTCTCTGCTTACATTAATCCCAGCTAATCTATTGCGGTGGGTCTTACTAACGAAAACTGTTCGGTCAAAAAAATGAGCGCAACCATTAAGCTTATCACGATTCTTCCCGCGACTCTCAAGGTCGCGTGGCTTTTGCTTCTATTGGGAATGGTTGGGCTAGCGACAGGATTCTTCACGCAAACGCCGTGGCAGAGTCACTCAGGTCTTTTCTGTTTGATTTTTGGCTACGTGATCGCAATCCTCGACATGGTGTATCGAAAGAGGCACAGAGGTGATGCAGCCAGTTTCTATGTTGGTGCCGCCTTAACACTACTAATTTCGGTATATATTTTGGCTTTTGTGGCACTTCTTTTTGCCATCACGCTCGCGATTTACTCGTTGATCTTCGGCTTTTCGGGTTCCAGCGCGATGCGCCTCCTTCACTTCATGGGGATTATTTTCGCCTTCCTCGTTGTGAGCGGCATTCCACGCATTGCTCTCAAAGCGAAGCCGAAGAACCAGCTCGAACAACCCTGCGCATCCAACGTCGGGTAACGTCCTTCTTTGAATTCGGGCTTCCTTTCCCGCCGTTGATTGCCTATACGTTCGCTTAATTATAACGCATCTAGCCATGCTATCTCAAGAAATTTCAGAATCCGATTCTAACATCATTGATTGGG
>JBIIAI010000127.1:0-9233 GCA_044239965.1 Akkermansiaceae bacterium | reverse complement strand
TCGATACGACCACGGGCAAAGCCATCAACTTCAAGCGCTACACGCATTTGTTAGCTCCGGGCGACATCTAACACTTTCCATGAAACCACCAGAGCCATTTTATGTCTGTGGTCCCACGGCCAGCGGGAAATCCTCGCTAGCGCTGCAACTTGCAAGGGAAAAGGACGGTGAGATCGTCAATGCCGATGCCTTTCAGCTTTATCGTGGCATCGATACCATTTCCGCCGCACCGAGTGAGTCAGAAAAATCGCAAATCCCGCATCACCTCTACGGCGTTCTCGATCCCTCGGAAACGTGCGATGCCCAACGATTTGTCAATCTCGCCCGCCCGGTGTTAGACGAGATCATTTCCCGAGGTAAAACGCCCATCATAACAGGGGGCTCGGGGCTTTATCTGAAATTTCTTACTCACGGACCGTCGCCCGTTCCGCCCTCAGAGGAAAATCTGCGCAGTGAACTCGATGCGCTCACTCACGAAGAAATCATCGCGCGATTGCAAAGACTGGACCCCGAGGAAGCAGCACAGATCAATCTCACAAATCGTCGCTACGTCTCGCGTTCACTTGAAATTTGCCTACTCAGCGGCACAAAAGCATCCACTTTGCGAAAAAATTGGCAGCACGTCAGCGAAGCACGCACGGCATCCTTGCAGGGTCTCGTCATTCAACGGCCGCGCGAAGTCTTGCACCAACGCATCGCCGAGCGCAGCACCGCGATGCTTGAGGGGGACGCCATCGACGAAGTTCGCGCCCTGCGTTCGCAACTCTCGACCACTTGCGCGAAGGCCATCGGCGTGCCCCAAATTCTCGCCTTTCTTGATGGGCAACTCTCGCATGCGGAATGCCTTCAAAAAATCATCGAGGCGACCCGTCAGTATGCAAAGCGCCAAGAGACCTGGTTCCGTCGAGAATCTTGGCTTACGCCTTATCCAATGACTTAGGACTATCGGGCCTAAGAACGAAGATTTGAAATCAAGGCCTCGAAAGATTTGCTCTCACTAATTCCATCCTTGATTTTCTGACGAAATTCGCAAGCATTGTCTTATTCACTGCAACGCCTGTTCCCCATGAATCTATTGCAACTTTTTTTGTTACTCACTCTCTCCCTGCTCGGTTCCTCTGTGTCCTTTGCTCAGGAACTTTTTTTTCGCCACACCTTTGGACCATACTCCAAGTCAACAGTCGAGGTCACAGCTCTGTTCAACAAACTTCCATCCTCTGGTTACGCACCGATCCGCGTGACGATCTCCAATCGCACAACTGCGCCTGTTGTTTTTTCGCTGAACTTTGATTGTAGCGCCGATGGCAACAGTGGCGTGCAAAAACTCGAATCCAGCTTCTCGGTTCAAGGCGATGCCGAAAAAGTGACCACAACCGACCTACTCGTGCCAGTAGCTGCTGCGGTAAAAGAGCATTCATATGGTGGAGCCATGTGCAATCAGATGTTAGAACTCAGCATGATTGGCATCGTAAATGGCAATTACACTCAAAGTAGCAACAATCAGATCAACCTCCCAAACATTCTCTTGTCCGAGCCACTATTCACGCCGAATGCATCACGCTTGGATGCCGAGGTCAAAAAAATCACGGGCGGCTCCTCCAGCTACTACGGCTCGACTAGCAATTTCGGTGGTATGTTTTCCGCATCAAAAATGCCTGAAGATTGGCGGGCATACGCGGGCTATGACTGCTTAATTCTCTCCGAAGTCGATTGGACTGAGTTGTCCCCTGGCGCGCGCACTGCGATTCAGCAATGGGTGCGTTTGGGTGGATCAATGCGCATCTTCACACGAACGCCATCTGCAACTTGGGCGACATTAGGCATTGAATCGGATGAACCTCAAGCAGACTCAATCAAGTTCGGCAAAGGACTGATTGTCAGCACTCCAATCAATGCCGAACTCCGCATAGATGAAAGCCAACTGATTGCCCAAATCACCAGTGGCTCAGGGCAAGCAGGGCATCAATACAAATCCTTTGTAGAAGACTATTCCGCCGGATGGGGCCTGCAACAGCAGCTTGGTGGCAAAACGTTCCACTTTGTTTTTTTTATTCTGCTCTTGATTGCCTTTGGGGTTATCGTCGGGCCAATCAATCTTTTCGTTTTCGCGAAATCAGGCATGCGCCATAAGCTGTTTATTACAACTCCCATCATTGCTCTGGCTGCAAGCTTGGCGATGATCATATTGATCTTCATTCAGGATGGCATGGGGGGCAAAGGCGTTCGCGTGCAGCTTGTGGAAATGCCCTCTGGCGATGGCGATAACAATGCTTACATTTCACAAACACAAATCTCGCGAACGGGAGTTCTTTTCAGCAATCGTTTCGCCATGACTGAAGCGTGTTCGATCTCACCACTACCGTTGAGAATTTCTCAATGGACGCGCCTCAACACATCGAGCAGCAATGATCAGGCCTACGCGATCAATTTCGATGACAAAGGCATTCAAGTATCGGGCGATTGGTTCCAGTCGCGTTCGGAGCAAGCACAATTGATTCATTCTATCGTACCTACCCGATCTCGAATCGAGCAAACTGATCCAGCAAACCCAGGCGCACTGCTAAGTAGCTTTGATCACTCCATCGATTCATTTTTTTATCGCGATGTTGATGGCAAAATCTGGAAAGCGGATGCAATCGCTCCTGGTAAAAAATTCCTTTGTAGCGAATCAACCGAGATCGATCATGATAAGTTCGTAAATCATGCTAGCACACTGTTATGTAGTCAAGAAATCAGAAGCCTACAACGCCTCAGCAAACGCCCTGGTAGCTACGTGGCCATCAGTTCTACTGCTAGAATGTTAGACACCCACCCGCGACTCAACTGGACGAGTAATACCAGCATTATCACCGGCAGCGTAAAGCCCGCTCCTTAATCTTTCACCCCATTTCATCACCATGAGTAGTCACGCCATAAGCGTTCATAATCTTTACCGCTACTTCGGCGCACTTAAGGCCGTCAACGGTGTTTCTTTCGAAATCCCACACGGCTCGGTCTGCGGCTTCGTTGGTGCCAATGGTGCGGGAAAAACCACCACCATGCGCATTCTCGCCTCGCTCGATTACCCGACGCTTGGCGTTGCGGAAGTGTGCGGCTATAACGTAGTAAGTCACCCCGAAGAAGTCCGGCGCTTGATCGGCTGGATGCCTGACCATTTTGGTAACTACGAGCACATGACTGTTGTCGAGTATCTCGACTTCTACGCCCGCGCGCTAGGCTACAAGGGCAAAGAGCGTCGACAACGTGTGCAGGAGGTGATGGAGTTCACCGACCTCGTGCCTCTTTCTGAACGTTTTTCTAACAAATTATCCAAGGGTAATACCCAGCGTCTTGGCCTCGGTCGAGCTTTGTTGCAAGACCCACAAGTTTTAATCATGGACGAGCCCGCCGCTGGTCTCGACCCGAAAGCTCGCGTGGAACTCAAGAGCTTGATCCGCGTGCTTGCTCAAGAGGGTAAGACCATTTTCATTTCATCACACATTCTCTCCGAGCTTGGTGAAATGTGTGACTCTCTCCTTTTCATCAATGGCGGACGCATCGTGCACCACGGCGATGCCGAGAGCATGAAACAAAGCACCGATGCCGCCGGCGGATTTCTCTATGATGTGCAAGTTCTCAACTCTAGCGACTCTCTCTCCGCCTGGTGTTTGCTGCATCCGAAGGTTGAGTTCATGGAGTCACGAAAAAATGGTGGACGCATTCGTATCGATTCCCCCCACATCGAGGACGCGGCCGAGATTCTTCACCGCATGATTAAGGACGGATTGAAAATCACCGAGTTCCACCGCGAGGAGCGGAACCTGGAAGATGCCTTCATCGATATGTTAGGCAAGATCGAGCGTGGTGAATTAGCAGGACAAAAGCCACCACCGATGCCTGATACCGCAGCATTTAACCCACCAGCATCATGATCATGAGCGATTCACCGTCATCTACCACTGCTGTCAGCCCCGCCGAGCCATCGTTGTTGGATCGCTTGAATGACTTTCCTGATCGACTCCCTCCGATGTTGGTCAAAGAACTGCGCCAAGGGCTGCGCGCACGTACCTTTGTGGCAGTCTTTCTCGGTCTACAATTGTTTCTTGGATTGATCATGCTGATTGCTACGAGTGCGAGCGGACTCAATGGAGCTGGAGAAGTTGTATCGCGCATCATCTTTCTGTTTTTCTCGTTAGCCGTTCTCTTTGTGCAACCTCTGCGTGGCATCAATGCACTGCATTCCGAAATCAAATCCACTACCCTTGACATGATGGTACTCACCAAGCTCAATGCCACCCGCATTGTAGCAGGAAAATGGTCCGCCATTATCGGACAGACTTTGCTGCTTTTTGTATCGATCATCCCTTACCTGATTTTGCGTTATTTCTTTGGAGCAATGAATCTTTTTGCGGAACTCATCGCGCTGTGCTCGATTTTTTTCATTTCATGCTGCATGACCGCCATCAACGTCGGCATCTCCGGAAATGCTTCGATTATGCTTCGCGGACTGGTGCCGCTGGCTCTGGCGATCGGCTCGCTGATGGCGATGGTTGGAGTCATGGAGGATTTTGACGAATTTCTCGATTTTTTTGCCCTGGATCGCCAGGATAACATAATCGCATTTTTTTGCATGGCTGGTGCAGCACTCTATCTTTCTTGGTTCATCTTCAGCTTGGGTGTTTCCACCATTGCGCCGATATCAGAAAATCACAGCACGCGTAATCGCCTACTCGGGCTCGCGGTGATCGTGATCTCCGTTGTAATCATGGTGATGAATCATGTAGACTGGATCCTTATTCCAATTGTCGCAGGTCTACTGGCCATACCCTCCACCCTGATCGCATTGACCGAGCGGCAGGAAATGCTACCACGTGTAACTCTTCCGTTCACGAAACGAGGAGCGCTCGGTCGCTTGTTTGGTCGGTTTTTCTACCCGTGTTGGAGTGCTGGCATTCTCTACACCTGCTTGCTACTAGGAATCATCTATACCCTACTCCTTTATGTATGGTCTTTGCCTAAAACGCCATACTTCTATCTTGGCAACGAAGAATTTGCCGTCATCAACGCCCTGATAGGCAGCATGCTTTTCCCAGCAGTCTGCTTGCTACTCATGGAAAAGCACATCGTTAACCGCATCGGTGTCTTCATCGTTTTGCTCGTTTCATGCTTTGCCTTGGCCAGCGCGATTTCAGCCGTCGCTTATGGCACAGATAACCAAGCTGCGCTGTGGATCTTTTGCTGGTTACCTCCGATCCAGTTATTTATGATCGATGCGCGCGATATTGATGAAAAAAATGTACTGATGGTCGGGCTCGCATTGAATGCGATTCTAATCGTATTCCTTCTCATCCGCGCGTTCATGAAATGGCCCACGATTCGTGAGGCAGAAGAGGAGGCCCTGCTCATGGAGCGCCAGTGAGTTGGGAACTTTGCTTTACAGCTCTGCATCGAATCTCCATATTCAGTTTCTAATTTTTTCCTACATGGCCGATTCTCACGCATCTCCACCTTGGCGCTGGCGCATAGCTCTACTCTCTTATCGAATTCTCAGTCCGCTGCTCCTATTGATCGCTTTGCCTGCTTGGCTCAGAAAAATGGCGGCACGCGGTGGCTGGTCCACTCCCTTTGGCGAACGCTTTAGTTGCTATCGAGATGACCCCGAATGGGACCCGCTCGGAACATTGCATTTTCATGCCGTGAGCGTTGGCGAGACGCTGATCGCACTGAAACTTCTTCGCGCCATCCGCAAGACCACGGCTTCACGCATGGTCCTAGCAGTAAGCACTGCCACGGCTTACGATGTTGCAAAATCAGCAAGCATCGTCGATCTGGACGTCATCTACTCGCCAATCGATTTGCACCTTTTCGTCCATCGATATCTCACACGTTTTCAACCTCAAAAAATCGTCCTAGTCGAAGCCGAGGCCTGGCCCGAATTAATGCAACAATGCGAAAAACGCGGCATTCCAGTGCAAATGATCAACGCCCGCCTCAGTGCCCGATCAGAGAAACGATTTGTCTCTCTGCGACGTTGGGTTTCTCCACTATTTCAGCACATTTCGGCATTCGCCGTGCAGGAGGAATGTGATCGGCAGCGCTTTGTCAACATCGGCATTGATGCATCACAGCTTCATCTTTGTGGCAGCATCAAGTTTGATCCCGCAGCCGATGCCGCACCGCAGCTGCGGCCCGAATTCGCCGCCCGCCTGACACCACTCACCAATGGCAAACCAATCGTGCTCATCGCGAGCTCCCACGAAGGAGAAGAGTTACTACTATGCTCGGCTATCCGCAGCGCTGGAGCATTTCCTCTCTGCGTCCCAAGGCATGCTGAACGCCGCCACGAAGTCGCGGATGCACTGCAATCCAGCGGGTTCGATGTTCATCTCCGCTCACAGCCTGAAAGATCTCGAAATGAAGGCGATGCCTGCCTTGTTGTCGATACCACAGGCGAGCTACGGGATTGGACAGCTCATGCCGACTGCGTAGTGATTGGCAAAAGCTTTCTCGCCATCGGAGGACAAAACCCCGCCGAAGCGATCATTGCAAACAAGCCGCTGCTATTCGGTCCGCACATGGAAAACTTCGAGCCTCTCGTCAGCCGTTTGTTAGCAATACATGCAGCCATTCGCGTGAACGATGCAGACGAGCTGAGCTCATCACTGATGACAGTTCTTGCAAACAAAGATCAACAGAAACGCATGACTCACGCAGCAGATATCGTGCTTGCGCAGCATGCGGGTGCAACTGAGAGAACGATCCAGATGTTAGACTTACTGAAGGCCCCCTGTCAAAATCCCCATAAAGATGGCGACACCGTAGAGCGCGATTAAAAGTAGCCAACTCCCCAGAGCAATCCAGCTCCACATTTTTGACAACCTCGCTGATTCCTGTGCGCCGATGTAATCTCCTGCAGTCATCTGCCCGTTAATTTTTGCAGCATAAACAATGGCTGGAATTCCACATGGCCAACAGCACATGACCGTGCTCACAATCGCAAATGCCAGAATGCCACCAGAATTGATGTAAGGCACGTGAGAAGACATTTGCATTGAAGGTCGCTGCACCATGCTCGCCTGAGGAGCGGCGTAAGGATTCGGAACTGCGACTGGCGATCCGAGCACGGCGGTAGCTGAAGCAGGTGCACTATGATTATGAATGGCAATCGCCAATTCAGGAATTTCCGCAATCGGCTTCCAATCGCTCATGCCGTCTTTCCACACCAGTGTCGTAGGCTTCAGTGCCCCGCTGCGCGCTTTATGCTTGAGATCTTCTTCACTAACGGGACCCAACTGCTGATGGTTTTCTGAATAATACCACATGGCAGCATTATCAAAAAATTTTGCGCAGGGTCAATGATGCTTTGCACCATAACTACTTCGCTCCAGTTTTCGATTCCCAATCTTCGCGAAATGAAGCCACGTTATCTTTGCGAATGATCCTTGCCGCGATCATCACATCAGCTTTACCTTCATCATGGCTAATCGGAATGTTCGACAATTCCTTGAGCAGTTTCACCGTTTGATAACCACAAGCGAATGGATCCTGCACCACCGTTCCTTGCACATGACCAGAAACGATGCCATCCAAGGTCGCGAGTTCTTCATCAAATGCCACCACTTTGATCTGACCAAGTCTGTGATTTTCACCCAACTTCGCCAACAGCATCGGCGCATGATACCCTTGCAAGCCCACAGTGCATCCCACTGCAGCATCTTTTTTCAGTAAATCATCCACGCTGCATCCAGCCACCGCGGCATCCCCCTGATCGATCAATGTGGCTAACACTTGATATTTTCCACCGTTGATCAATGCCCCGAGCTCGTCGAGCCTTCTTACTTGGTTCGTTCGATCTAACAACTCATCAATCACTCCTTGGCGACGCAAGAGCTCGTTCGGATCTTCACCATAGCCTAAAAAAATCGCAACCCGTCCACCTTGAGGCATGGCCTCTTTCACCAATTGCCCCGCCATGCGTCCTGCTGCATAGGGATCTACACCAACAAATGCATGCCGCTTTGAGTCTGGCGCATCGCTCCCCATCACGATCAATCTGGCAGAGCCCGCAACCTGATTCAGCAAGCTTTTCTGGCGTTGCGCATCTAGCAGGCTCACCGCTAAGCCCGCTACGCCTTGCTTGTATTGCTCGCTAAGATGATCGCTTTGCGATGAAACATCAGCGCCCGACATCATAATTGATATTTTCATTCCAAGCTCGGCCGCAGCCTGTTCTGCGCCCATTTTCATCACCCGATCCACGGCCCGATCACTACCTAAGACCATAGCAAACTTTTGCTCGGCAACCTCCTCTCGGGATTTGCAGGAAAAAAATGAGCACAACGGGAGCATGATCGCGGCCAAACGGAGGACGTAGATTTTGCTCGTAAAATATGCTAGAGATTTCATACTCAATAATTGGCCCCTATCATCGAATCTGTCGAGTAGAAAAAGCAAACTCTACCCGAATCGACTCAACCGATCCACGCCAAAAATTCATGATTGCCATCCATGCCTGTGATCGGTGAAGGCATCAAACCTTTCCACTCTTTTCCACAATCCTCGGTGACAAATTTGCGTATTTTTTCCACAGCTTTATCGCGCAGCGCCTCATCCCGGACAATACCACCCTTGCTGATTTCATGGCGTTCTAGCTCAAACTGCGGCTTGATCAAGCACACAACTTGTCCCCCTTCGCCCAAGACGGAGAAGACAGCGGGCAATACTTTTGTTAGGGAAATAAAAGACAAATCCATCACCGCAAGAGCAATCGCATCACCGAGGTCATCTGGCACCATGTGGCGAGCATTGAATTTCTCCTTCACCACCACCCGCGGATCACTGCGAATTTTCCACGCCAATTGATTCGTTCCAACATCCACCGCATGAACCTTGGCAGCTCCGCGTTGCAGCAAGCAATCGGTAAACCCTCCTGTCGAAGCACCGATGTCGGCGCAAATCAAGCCTGTCACATCGATGCCAAAACCTTCGAGCGCACCTTCCATTTTCAATCCACCGCGCCCCACATACTTGAGCTTTTCCTTTACCTCCAAAGGAGCATCCGTTTCCAACGTGACACTCGGCTTTTCGATCAAGCGATCGCCGCTGCGCACTTCTCCGGCCAAAACAAGGCGCTTCGCCTGCTCCCGCGAATCACACAAACCTCGTGCTACCAATAACGCATCCACTCGCTCTTTCATCTGCGAGATTCAAGCATGGAGAGAGAGGCAAAGCGAGTGGGAAATTTGTTTAGAAAC
>JBIIAI010000302.1:0-2718 GCA_044239965.1 Akkermansiaceae bacterium | reverse complement strand
GGCCTCGCCTTCATCCTGAGCTTCATTGGTGTGAAAATGCTTCTTCCTCTTGTCGCAGCAGGTGTATTGCGTTGGGGTGGAGCTGTTGGTGAGACAGGATTCATGCACTTCGTGCAACGCTATGCGAACCATGAGTTCCAACAAAACATGATCAACATCTCGCTCGGCGTGGTAGTCTTTGCGTTGATTCTTTCGATCGTTCTTTCGCTCATCATCAAGCCCAAGGAAGAGACAGAAACGATCGCAAGCGCAGAATAATTGTTGCGGCCATGTTGATTGCTTTTCACAAGCCCTTCGATGTGCTCTCGCAGTTCACTCGTGAACTTCCCGAGCATCGAACGCTGGCGGATTATTCCTTTCCGAAAGAAGTCTATCCGATCGGTCGGCTCGACCGCGATTCCGAAGGGCTGCTTTTGCTAAGCGATGAAAAATCGCTCGTCGATCGACTCCTGCATCCACGTCACGAACACCCACGCACCTACTGGGTGCAAGTCGAGGGCACACCTAACGAAAAAAGTCTTCAGGCTCTGAAAAATGGCAGCCTCGTGATCCAAGGGCACCGCGTTGCCAAAGCCCAGGCCGAGGTATTTTCCACCGAGCCCTTGCCGGCGCGCGAACCGCCGATCCGCTATCGCGCCGCCATTCCCACAACCTGGCTCGCGCTCACTTTGATCGAGGGGAAAAACCGCCAAGTCCGCCGCATGACCGCAGCCGTAGGTCTGCCGACGCTGCGCCTGGTTCGCGCGAGCATTGGCCATTTTTCGTTAGGCGATCTACCAAGTGGCACGTGGAAAGAACTCGATGCAGAGGAACGAAAAAAAGTGCTGGGGGATTGATCCGTTCCTCTCATAAAATCAGTACAATCCGTCAAATTTGCGGGAATCGTTGGAATGGGGTCCCGCCATCTCTTCCCGCTAAGCGGGATTCGGTTGTCGTTTCTATTTTCCTAATAAGGATTAAGCTTGGCATTTCAGCGGAGGCTGCTTTGATCGAGCCCGATGTTTCAGACCAAGCAACTTAGCGAAGAACAAAAAGCCACCATCCACCAATGGGCAGAGGACGGTGCGACCATGGCCGATATTCAGCGCCTCATCAACGAGACTTGGGAGATCCGCATCACCTACATGGATACTCGTTTTCTGATTCTTGATCTGGGAATCACGCTCAAGCAAGAAGTCAAAGAAGAGCCGAAAAAAGAAGAGCCCTCCGATGCCGCGCTGGATGAAGATCCTAGCAGCGTGCAAGTGGATCGCGATGCCATCGTCATCCCCGGCATGCTTTACAGCGGCAAAGTCGTTTTCAGCGATGGCGCCCGAGCCATGTGGTATGTCGACGAAACAGGCCGCCTTGGCCTCGATCCCGATACTCCGGGCTATCGTCCGACACCCGAAGACATCGCCGTTTTCCAAAACGAGTTGAAAAAACTTCTGCGCTAACGTCAAAGGCGCGCCTGATCTCGGCGGCTACGCACGAAAAGAAAGCCGACCCACAACAATGCCGCCGCGGTGATCAGCCACGGAAACAGCCAGCCCACTCGGACATAGATTGTTTGATCCGTACGTCGATGCAAGGTGCCTTCCAAGATGGCATCTTCCATCATTGGCACCGTGGCGATGCGTTTGCCTGAGGGATCGATGATTTGAGACAATCCTGACGAGGCACACACCGCCATCCAGCGTCGCGTTTCCGCCGCACGCAAGCGAAACAATTCCGCATGCTGCCAGTGCTGGCGTCGTGACCAACGCTCGGCATCCAACGAGGGGACCAAAAACATCTCCGCACCATCTGCCGCCATGCGCCGCGCGATTTCCGTGTAGTCGTTGTCAAAACAGATCGGCGTGCCAATGCGTCCCCATGGCGTGTCGTGCGCTTGTGCTTCTTTTCCTGGCTCACCATCATTCATGAAATGCACCGGCCGATTTTTCTGATGCGTGCCCAGCAAGCCCGATCCATCTACGCTCAATGCTTCATTGATGACAGTGCCTTCAGATGTCGCGCGATATTGCCCAAAGACAAACATCGCATTTCTCTCCGCAGCAAGTTGTTTCACTCGATCAAGCTGCGTGGTTTCATCGCGATCAAACTTCGTCACGCGCACATCTGCCGAGGTCGAGGCCTCAGGCCAAAGAAAAAACCCATCGCGAAATTCCGATTTCTGCGCTTCCTCAAAGTAGGTGTAAAAATCCAAGTTTTCACTTTGATGCAACCTCACGCGAACGGCCTCGCCATCACCCGATGGCACATGCGCGGGAAATTGAAAAAGCACCATGATACTCGCCACCACCATGAACCTCACCATGCGATGTTGATTCTCTAACAAAAACATCGCCGCAGCAAGGGTTGAGAGAAAGGAAACACCATACACCCCGATCAACGGGCTCAGAAAATTCGGACCCATCGCCGTTCCTGCCGTCATCCACGGAAAGCGCAACCAAAACCACTCACAGCGAAAATACTCAATCGCCGAGCAACAGCACGCCACGCACAAAGGCAGCCACCAAGCACGATTCCAGCGACTGGTGAGCCATGCCACCACACCACCTGCCACAGCAGGAAAGATCGCCAAGATCATCCACAATGCAATCGATGTCGCGGAAAAAATCTGCCACATCCACGACAAGCTCACGCCGTAGAGCACCAAGCCATAGAGGAAGCCCAAGCGCACACCGACTTTTACTGAGACACCACGCAGCACGAGAAAAAATACCAGCAGCGAGA
>JBIIAI010000301.1:0-2722 GCA_044239965.1 Akkermansiaceae bacterium | reverse complement strand
ATGTTTTTGCAGAAAGGCTTGCACGTCAGCCGGAGCCGCTGCTTGGCCAATGTCGTCAGCTACGTCGAGCGTGAAAAAATCACAGGGCGCGATGAAGCGATCAACGGTGCTGAGGTTGATGTGGTCGGCATCGAGGTGGTATTCTTTATCCCAAGCAAGCGCCGATACCGCGGCATCTGCGGCC
The DNA here is from genome assembly GCA_044239965.1 of Akkermansiaceae bacterium. Lineage (GTDB taxonomy): Bacteria > Verrucomicrobiota > Verrucomicrobiia > Verrucomicrobiales > Akkermansiaceae > UBA956. Next base: position 2,538 of record JBIIAI010000301.1, on the reverse strand, counting down.
TCGCGTGTGCCCGATGGCTCGGAGCCGATGATGGTGTGCTCGCGATTCGACTTATTCCAGACAGGAACAATTTCAACGCCTTGTGCGGAAGCGGCAACGAATGCGGCGAGTTGTGCGGAAGCTTGGTGGGCGAAGCGGTCGCCGACGCCGAAGGTAAATGGTGCGATGGATTTCATGATGGTTGGTGAGAGAAAAAGATTATTTAACGACGGATTATACGGATGAAACGGATTTTTTGAGAGGGTGAAAGGAAGCTGTGGATGGATTGGGGCTTTTTTAAAACAGAATTACAGAATTTTACAGAATTTACAGAATGGGGATTTGAAGAGAATTCTGAAATTTTGCTAATTCTGAAATTTTGTTCCCAATTTGTTTCGATGATGGGTGGTGGTGTTTTCAGCGGACTTCGATGATGGCTTTGATGGCGCCCATGGCTGGATTGGTGAATTGGGCAAATTTTTCGGGGACTTCGTCGATGGTGATGCGGTGGGTGATCCAGATGTCGGTGTTGATTTTTTTGTCTTCGATGAGCTGGATGATTTTAGGGAAATCGCTGGGGTGAGCGTTTCGCGACGCAAGCAGGGTTAGTTCACGGCGATGAAATACTGGAGCGTGGGGGAAGCTGAGTTCTTGTGTGGTAATGCCAACGTAGACGACACGCCCCGTAAAGGCCGCAAACTGGAAGCAGGTGGACATCGAGTGGACACTGCCTGTGGCATCAATGATCACATCGGCGAGCTGTCCATTCGTGAGATCGGCGAGTGCTTTGATGTTGGCATCGGCATCGGTGCTTGCAATAATGCCCTCGATGCCGAGGTTTTTCTGACAGAAATCGAGGCGGCCTTGCACCATGTCCATGACAATCACGCGACAGTCCATGAGTTTGAGAAATTCCAAACAGGCGAGGCCGATGGGACCTGCTCCGATGACGAGAACGGTTTCGTTAGGTTGTGGATTGCCACGATTCACGGCATGAAGACCGATGGCGAGTGTCTCGACTAAAGCAAGTTGCTCGTAGCTGAGTGCATTGCCGACGTGGAGCTTGCGGGCAGGAACTTTCCAGGCGCTGGTGCGCAGTCCGCCATCGGCATGAACGCCGAGAACCTGAACACCTGGGCAGCAATTGCTGTTTCCCTTGAGGCTCGTTGCGCTACTCGGGTCATTGATGTAGGGCTCTAACGAACAACGATCACCGACGCGCACGTTGGTGACATTTTCGCCTACGGCGAGCACTTCCAGTCCGAGTTCATGACCGGGAATGCGCGGATAGGAAAAGAACGGCATTTTTCCGAGATAACCAGAGAGGTCGGTGCCGCAGATGCCCATGCGATGGGTGCGCACGATGGCTTCATCGGCAGCGCATTGAGTGATGTCTTCGCAAGCGATGAGATTGATCTCGGTGGGAGCAGTGAATTGGATGGCTGACATGGCTTAGTTGTTTTCGGCGAGGCCTTCGTTGTGACCGAGATTTTTGACGGGAGCAAAGAGAGCAAGAACTTGATCGAGTAAGGCCTGATCGATGGGTTGTTCTAACCATTTGGCCCACTTGGCGATGTTGTTTGGGTTGGCTGATCCCGCGACTGTCGATGTGATGTCAGGATTGGCGCAAGAGTATTGCAAGGCGAGTTGCGCGATATCGATCTCTTGATCCGCGCAAAGCTTGGCAGCAGCCCGTGCAGCTGCTTTCACTTCTTCAGGCTCCTTCAGCCAAACTGGTAGTTCGGCATTGGTGAGAAGACGAGCGGAAAAGGGACCGGCATTGATGGCTCCGATTCCTTTGGGCTTGAGACGTGGCACAAGTTCGTCAGCAAATCGTGTATTTTGGAGCGTGTATTGATTGTACGAAAGCACGCAGTCGATGTCATCCTCGACGTGATCCAACACGGTGTTGAAGGTTTTCATGGGATAGCAGGAAAATCCGATCGCTCGCACGAGACCTCGTTTTTTGAGTTCGATGACGGCAGGGATTGTCTCTTCCCAAATTTGCGGAAGCTTGACGAATTCGACATCGTGCAACAACAACACATCGAGATAATCGGTGCCGAGACGATGCAGGGAGACGTGAACGGATTCCTCGACGCGCTCGGCAGAGAAATCGAAATGTTCTAACGAATATCGTCCCAACTTGGTGCCGAGAAGATAGTCTTGGCGTTTGTGTTGCTTGAGTGCAATTCCTAACAAAACTTCCGACATGCCACGACCGTAGAACGGTGAGGTATCGATGAAATTCATGCCAAGTTCGAGAGCGGTGTGAACGGATTGCAGGGCTTCGTTGACATCGACGTTGCGAAATTCTGCGCCGAGAGATGAAGCGCCGAACGAAAGGACGGGGAGTGCGATTCCGGATTTTCCGAGGATTCTGGTTTCCATGATTGCTTACAGTTGGGTTGAGAGAATGAATTGAGCCGCAGCTTCCTCAGCCGAGGGCAGGGGAAGAATTTCGGCAGAAAGATAGCCTTGGTATTGCAGTTGATGCAAGAGCAAGAGGAGAGGCATGCGATCCGTGTGACCGAAGCCGATCGCGCGGCGATTGCTATC
>JBIIAI010000126.1:0-9317 GCA_044239965.1 Akkermansiaceae bacterium | reverse complement strand
CGTGTGTATGTATCTACACTCACTGGCAGTGTCACCCGTGCTACCGACGATCAAAAGCAATGGGAGGCAGATTTGTTTTCTAATTTTCACAAATGGCAATTTATTTCCCATAAGAATCTGCGCGACTCCCTGCTTGGATGCGCTACATTGGGTTCGTTCTTCGTCTCGATCCTAGGGATATGGCTATTTTTCATCACAGGAAAATCAAAACGTGTTCGCATCGGCTCGTGAGTGGCTTCGCAAGGTGTTCCAATGCTTTTTCGCACCTTGCAGGTCTGCGCTATCTTGTGTGCAATGACCAGCTCACTATGAGCGGCTGATCCTGTGGTTTCGAATATCTCTGCGGATGCCTCGGTGAATCTTCATAACAAACCAACTTCCTATTGTTTTCTTTGGCATAATTGGGACTATCCAATTCGGAATTCGAATGTGAAACCACGAAATACACAAAACAAACGAAAAATGGAGTGTCAGTCGAGCATTTTTCATCCACGAAAGAGTGATGTTTGAACACCAATAAAATCCTCAACAATTTCGTGTATTTCGTGAGTTTCGTGGTGAGAAAATGGTTTTTTGGCTTTGTCCATTCTCAGTAGTGCATTCTTGTGGACTCTATCACTTTTTGCTTGATTGCGTAACTTGTTAAGTCACGATGTGCGCGTGAATGCTTTTGCCCCATATTTCAATGCTTTCCGCACCTTGCCTGTCTGTGCCATTTTGTGCGCTATGACCAGTTCGCTCTATGCTGCTGATCCGGTGGTTTCGAATATTTCTGCTGAGCAGCGTGCGGGGACGAAGCTGGTGGATATTACCTATGATGTAACGGCGGATACCCCGACGGTGCGCATTTTGTTGGAAATCTCGAATGATGGTGGACAGACATTCACTGTGCCATCTGTGACGACGAGTGGAGCGGTTGGTTCTGGTATTGCAACGGGCACGGGCAAGGTGATCACCTGGAATGCCGGTGTGGATTGGAATGGGCGTCCTTCCAGCCAACTACGATTCAAGGTGGTTGTGGGTGATTTACGTGGGTCACTTGTTTACATCCCTGCTGGCGCATTCATCATGGGACGCACGAGTGGAGATACGGATACTGATGCCCCACCAGTAAATGTGACCTTGAGCCAATTTTACATGGGCAAATACGAGGTGACGAAAGCCGAGTGGGCTGAGGTGCGCACATGGGCACTAAACAATGGTTACTCCGACTTGGGTACAGGTGCTGGAAAAGCTAACGATTATCCCGTTCATACGATCACCTGGGGCGACATGGTGAAGTGGTGCAATGCACGGAGTGAGCAAGAGAAATTAACTCCATGCTACACGGTAAGCGGGACCGTCGTAAAAACAGGCTCACCTTCACCTGATGTGAACTGGGCAGCGAATGGCTATCGACTCCCCACAGAGGCAGAGTGGGAAAAAGCAGCACGAGGAGGAATTAGTGGAAAACGATTTCCATGGGGGACGGACACGATCAGCCACAGCCAAGCTAATTACTACGCATCAACCTATAGCTATGATGCCAGCGCTTCGGTTAACAATTATCATCCCACCTATGCGACTGGTTTGGAGCCTTATACAGCTCCTGTTGGCAGCTTTCCGGCAAATGGTTACGGCTTGCATGACATGGCGGGAAATGTGACCGAATGGTGCTGGGATTGGTATTCAGACTATGCGTATGTAAACAATGCCTCCGATCCCCGTGGTCCTGCTTGGGGCGAATCACGGGTGTGTCGGGGCGGCGGTTGGTACTATTACAAAGGCGGCGCGCTCGGCTGTCGTGCCGCTTCCCGCCGCGGCGTTGGCACGTCGAGCTCGTCCATCGACTTTGGCTTCCGTGTGGCCCGCAGTATGGCTACGACAGGAGGAACTAGTCCTGTTGTTTCGTCGCAAGACATTCTCGTCGATATTCGCAATTATACTCTTTCCATCACTCCTCTTACAAATGGCGATGTATCTGGTGCAGGTTCCTATCTAATTGGCACATCTTCGAATCTAACGGCAACCCCTCGGCCTGGTTATCTATTTGGATCATGGACAGGCGATGCATCTGGTCAGGACAATCCCTTAATTTTATTGATGGACTCTGAAAAAACGGTGGGCGCCACCTTTGTTGAAGATAAGCGTGACCCTGACAACGATGGTCTAACAAATTACCAAGAGATAATTACACACGGAACCAATCCAGATCTCGCTGACACCGATGGCGATGGAATCAATGACGGTGCGGAAGTGCAGCAGGGCAGAAGACCCAAGGTCGCCGAGGCTGTGGTTTCAAATCTGGTGGCCAAGCAGCGAACAGGCACTAAGTTTTTCGATATAACCTATGACCTGGCATCGACCACATCCACGGTCAAGATGTCTTTGGAAATCTCCAGTGATGGCGGAGCAACATATGCCGTTCCGGTAACATCTACAACAGGAGCGATTGGTGAGGGGATCGGTGTCGGAACCGGAAAATCAATGACATGGAATGCTGGGGTGGATTGGGACGGAAAGTTCAGTTCACAAATGCGGTTTCGTTTGATCGCGGATAATGGAAATAGAGCGGTGCCCGAAGGTATGGCCCTGATCCCCCACGGGGCTTTCACGATGGGCGACTCGCTGGATGGACTAAGTGATGCCCCAGTCCGCACGGTGACCTTGGATGCTTACTACATGGGCAATTACGAGGTGACCAAGGCGGAATGGGACGAGGTGCGCACTTGGGGCTTGAGCAATGGATTTACAGACCTATCCACAGGCTCAGGTAAGGCTAGTAACCACCCTGTGCACTCGATCACTTGGTATCAGATGGTGAAGTGGTGCAACGCACGGAGCCAGATGGAGGGCCTCACGCCCGTGTATTATACCAACGATGCGCAGACGACGATTTACAAAACTGGCGATGTGAATGTGACCAACGCGCAGGTCAAGTGGGGTGCGAATGGCTACCGTTTACCGACTGAAGCGGAATGGGAAAAGGCGGCGCGCGGAGGCCTGTCTGGTAAGCGTTTTCCGTGGGGCGATACAATCAGCCATAGCCAGGCGAATTATTATGGATCGACCTCCTATAGCTACGATTCCTCGAACGGCTTTCACCCTGCTTATATTTCGGGAGCTGAGCCAGTAGGGCAAATACTATCAAGTATATCAGACCTATCACAATTAAGTAACGCTTACACTTCACCAGTTGGAGCCTTTGCTGCGAACGGATACGGCTTATACGACATGGCAGGGAATGTGTGGGAGTGGTGCTGGGATGTGAGTGGACCATATGCTGTGGGTAGCCAAAACAACCCGCGTGGTCCTACTACGGGGACGGTCCGGATATTTCGGGGCGGCGTCTGGGGCAGTCTAGCCTTTCTTTGCCGCGTTTCGTATCGTAGTGGTGAGACCACTTCGGACCCGCTCGTCGGCTACCTCGGGTTACGGGTAGTCCGCAGTTCTGGAGACTTAGCGATTGAATCAAAAGTCTCAGCGAACACCAATCTAGATACCCGAACGTGGATATTAACCACCTCACATATGGTGAATGGCAGTCTATCTGGTGCAGGCTCCTATCTGAGTCGAGTTAGCGCTAACGTAACAGCTTCTCCTTTGCCAGGCTACCTCTTCGGCTCATGGACCGGCGATGCCTCTGGCGTCAGCAACCCTCTTACTCTGTTCATGGATGTTGACAAGACCATCGGAGCTACGTTCGTTGAAGACACACGCGATCCTGATAACGATGGTCTTACGAACTACCAAGAAATCATTACATACGGTTCCAATCCCGACCTTGCTGACAGCGACGGCGATGGACTCAGGGACGGTGAGGAAAAAACACGCGGCACCAATCCACTTGCAAAAGATACCGATGGCGATGGCTTGAGTGATTGGGAAGAAGAGATTCGTTCCAAGACCAATCCGCTCCTTGCTGATACGGATGGAGACTCCATTTCCGATGCGCTGGAAGATACGGACAATGACGGGATTTCCAACCTCCGCGAAGTGACCGAACTCAAAACCGATCCTTTGCTTGTCGATACAGATGCCGATGGGCTTAGCGATACCTATGAACTAATCTACAAGGGAAGCGTGGCCGCCTTTGCACCGCGCATCGGTGATCGGCTGCGCTTCGAGCTGCGCGAGCTCGTGCCACAAGGAACGCTGAAGTTGGTGGGAGCTTTGCCCACGGGGCTATCCTTCAATGCCGTCACGGGAGTGCTGGAAGGAAAACTCACTGGCAAGGCTGGCTTGGTGAAATTGTCGATCCAGGTGCTAAATGGCAAAACGGTAATACGAACCATTCCGCTTCAGTTCACAGTATTGGCATTCCCCTCAGGCCTCATCGGAACCTGGCAGGTCTTGCTGGAGGATGTGAATGGTAGCCCTCAAGGAATGATCACCACAACCATCAGCTCTCCCGGTGCTTGGACTGCCACGTATGATTCCCTAGGAACCAAGACGATGAGAAGCTCCAAGGGCGTCTTTGATCTCACGCCAGCGATGGATCGTGCCGCGATTGCCGTTAGCTTCCCAGTCGTATCGCTCACGCCAGCCTTTTCTAGCAGTTGGCAGATCGATGCAACGACCGCCTTAGCGAGCGGTACATATGCACAAGGAACGCTCCGTGGATTCCGCTTGGCAAAAACGGGCGAGCTGCCGACAGCATCGCGTCAAATCACCATGGTCATCGATCAGGGCGAACAGGATGGATACCAGATCCCCGCAGGACTTGGCTGGGCAACGGGAACACTCGGCACGACAGGTAGCCTTCCCCTTAGCGGCCAACTGGGTGATGCTCAATCTCTCAAGACTACTGTGAGGCTCAGTGCCACGGGACAGGCGATGATGTGGGTGAAGCCGTATCGGAATCTGAATTCGTTGATCGGCGGAATCATCTCTCTGCGGGATACCGGTATTGTTCCGCAAAGCCCATACACCTCGATCCGAAACGGACTTTCTTGGCGCCGTGTGGCGGACAATGCTGAATTGTCCTACAGCAGTGGCTTCGGTCCCTTAGCTGCGGATGCCTCGGTGAATCTTCATAACAAACCAACTTCCTCTTTGGTTTTTTCATCGAACTTGGGACTCTCCAATAGCGAGTTCAGAAACGTAGTCTTCGATGGTGGCGGGCTGCCGAGCGCCGAACAATTCACCGCGATGCCAGAACGGTTTGTGATGGATTCCACCTATAAGTTGAACCCCGTGGCATTGCCAGGTCGTGTGATGGCCTTGTGGCAAGGGGGCATCAGCGCTAGTGCGGGAACATTCACTGGAACCATCGCGCTCGATGCAAGCAATAGCGGCATTCTCAAGGGCAACGCAAATGTATCCGGCGTAGTATTCCGCCGCAATGAGCTTGAGACCGTGGGAGCAGGCTTGATCAAAATCCCCACGACAGGCGTCAAAGGCAGCTTCCGCACTGGAGCGTTTTTAATGGATCGATGAGGTTTAAGAAGGAGATGCTTTGATGTTTGATAAGAGGGGAAGAGATGATTTCTCTTCCCCTTGATCAGTGAGGCGAAAAATTCGACTACTCGTAATCGATCAAGCAGTCACGCTGCGGAAATAATCCATCGTTTGCGCGAGGCCTTCTTCTAGCGAAAATTGTGGAACCCAACCCGCAGCGCGCAGTTTATCCGAACTGGCGCGTGAGTGGCGGACATCGCCGGCGCGTTCGGGAAGATGCACGATCTTTGATGAACTGCCAGCCTCGCTGATGATTTTCTCGGCGAGATCTTGGATGGTGATTTGACCACCGTAGCCCGCATTGAAGGTGCCGTGAATGTCATTGAGTGCGGCAAAGGCGAGGGCACCGACGATGTCTTTGACGAAGATGAAATCGCGGGTCGCACCACCATCGCCGAAGATCGTAATGTCCTCATTTCTCAGAGCTTTTTCCATGAAAATCGGCACGGCAGCCGCATATGCTCCTTTGGGATCTTGGCGAGGACCGAAGACATTGAAAAAACGAATGGAGGTACTAGCGAGCTTGCCCTCGCGGCGGAACATTTCGAGGTAGTATTCGCCATCGAGCTTGGTTACGGCATAGGGGCTCTTTGGCTCGGGCACCATGGTTTCGAGTTTTGGCACCGTCGGGTTGTCTCCATAAATCGCAGCGGAAGAGGCGAGAACGATTTTTTTCACACCAGCTGCTGATGCTTCTTCGAGCACGTTGAGCAAACCATGCACGTTGATGTCAACGCATTCACTGGGCTTGCTCATCGATTCTGGCACGCTCACCAGCGCGGCCATGTGGAAGATGTAGTCGATGCCTTGCACCGCCTCGCGGACGAGAGCGCGATCGGTGATCGATCCTTCGATCACAGTGGCATGGAGGCCGTTGAGATTTTTCGCGTATCCTGTGCGGTAGTTATCGAGCACACGGATTTCGCTAGCGATCGATTGGAAATGTTCTGCGATGTGTGAACCGATGAATCCTGAGCCGCCGGTGATGAGAATCTTCATGATGTAGGAAAAATGTGTTAGGCGTTCGCAAATGTCGTGGCGACAAGGTCTTCGAGCTCGGGCATGCGATTTTCGAGTGCTTGCACGAAGGCGAATTGGTTGCGGCAGCGGTCGATGTTTTGGCTCGGGCGCTTGATCTTGAAGTAGACATCGCCTTGCAAATAGTCGGTGAGGAAACGAATGCCGCACTCGAGCGTGAGCAGTTTGCCTGCATAGGCAAGGTGGTTTTTCTCCGCCTCGTTGAGGAAGGTCGCGGAGCGGGTATAGCCGCTGACGAGCGCTTGGAACATGTCCAATTTCAAATCCATGCCTGTCAGGTCAGTGGCGTCTTCCGCGAGCTTGGGCACTGCAGTGCGAACCATGTCGCCGAAGTCATAAAGCGCAGAGCCCGGCATGGTGGTATCGAGATCGATCACGCAGACACCTTCCGCGGTGACATCGTCGAGCAATACGTTGTTGAGCTTGGTGTCATTGTGCGTGACGCGCTCGGGGATCTCGCCCGATGCAATCAAATCGACAATACGTGAGCAATCAGCCTCGTGAGCACGGACGAAATCAATCTCGGCGGCAACCTCTGCGGCGCGCTGGTGGCTATCTGCCTCGAGGGCAACGAGAAATGCCTCAAAGCGATTGCGCGTGTGGTGGAAATGCGGGATCGTTTCATGCAAACGCTCGCCCGGTAGACCTGCGGCGAGTTTTTGGAATTCGCCAAAGGCTCGTGCTGCTTGGTAGGCTTGCTCGGTAGTCTCTAACACATCGTAGCCGCGAGCACGTTCGATGAAGGCATAGGTGCGCCAGCAGTTGCCATCGGCATCAATCGCATAGGGCTTGCCATCGCGAGCAGGAATGCAAGTCAGCGTGCGACGATAGGCTTCTGGATGTCCTTGCTCGAGCAACAATTGCAAGCTATGCCGTGTGACTCGATCAACGTTTTCCATCAGTTGTACAGGTTTTTTGAAAACATTGTGATTGATGCGTTGATGAATGTAGCGCAGGCGTTGACCCGCAGCGTCATACCAGGCGCAGTAGGTATCATTGATGTGACCCGAGCCGTAGGGATAGGCGTGCACGAAGTCGGCACGCATGTCGAAAAGGGTGGAAATGTAACGGAGATTGTGCATGAGAAAAAATTTCGGTTAGAGTGAAACAGGATATTCACCTGCATCGATGAGGGCGCGGATGTTTGCCACAACGTGCGGTTTGTCATCGGGGTAGGTGACGCCGAACCACGAGCTGGTGGTTGGAAGAACGGCGCAATCAGCCTGACCATTGTGAATGAATTCATCGACGACCGTGGGGATGTAGCACTCGGATTTTTCTTCCGTGCCGTGATCCTTGAGAAAGCGAGTGAAATGATCCTCAATGTGATGCATGAATGCATGGCTGAAGGCCCAGAAGTTCATCGAAACAATCGAGCCAGCAGGGACTTCGCGGCGTGTGCCATCGAGGTAATTTCCCATGACCAGACCGTCAGCTTCGCGTTGGATTTTGACGACTTCTTCGACGCCTGAGAGAAAGCCAGAGTCATCGGTGCGGCAGATGCCACGGTTCACATCGCCGTGATCCGACAAGGTGTTTTCCAATTGATAGCCCACCATCGCATAATGCTCTTTGCCATCGGCGGCATGATTGTTTAGCAGGAAGCTTGCAGCGCGCTCATAGGAGTCGCGACCGTAAAAATCATCGGCATTGATCACGGCAAATGGCCCGTTGATCAAATCGCGAGCGGCGCGGATCGCATGACTGGTGCCCCAAGGCTTGGTGCGACCTTCCGGAACCGTGAAGCCTGCGGGGAGGTCATCGAGCGCTTGGTATGCGTAGGCGACTTCGATTTTTCCTGCAAAACGAGCACCGATGCCCGCTTGGAATGCTTCGGCAAAATCGCGACGAATGATGAAGACCACGCGCTTGAAACCAGCGCGGATGGCATCATAGACCGAGTAGTCCAATACGGTTTCGCCATTGGGGCCCATGGGGTCCATTTGCTTCAATCCGCCATAGCGGGAACCCATGCCGGCAGCCAAAATCAGTAGTGTAGGAGAGGACATAAATGCGATGTGCTGCGAGGTTCTAGTCACAAAATCCGACATTTGGCAAGCGGAGGATGAAAAAAATCTGTTTCACGAAATGAGTCAGATAAAATCGGCAAGATGATCCATTTTCCAAGGGTTTGTTGGTCATTACAAAAATCCTTCGATTTTCCCATTTGCTTATCCTTGACCCCATGGATGTGATGACCCAATATTCTTTTAATGAGTCACGAACACAATGCGTTGCACCGTTTTTCCGATGTAATCCTTTTCGCGATCACGTCACCAGTGCCCAGCGAATCATCATGCCGCAACAACTCCCTGACCAGCATGGTCTAACGGAATCATCGAATGCATTTGCTTGATATCATTCTCGATTTTTGCGCTTTTTGTGTCGATGTATTGCGCACCCCACCGTCGCAAAAGCGACTCGGTTTGTCACCGATGGAAGAAAAGGCCCATCGCAGCAGTCAGCGCATCGGTTGTGGTTGCCTGATGATCACGCTGGTAATCTTCGGCTGCTTTTTGAGCTGGATTGTTTGGTAGAGGATCGTTTTATGAGCTGAGGTCACTGATTTTGTATGATCCCTTAGCAAAGTGACTCATGTGGTGCACCTTCTGCTGTGCTTTGTTGCATCAAATTTCTTGCCATTGGCGGATTTCTGTCGAGTATGAAGGCGCAGCTTATGGAATCGATACGTGCAGAGAATGTGGTCAAATCATTTGGTCAAACCAAGGCGCTCAATGGGGTGACTTTGGAGATCCTGCCGGGGGAGTTGTTTTTCCTGTTAGGCGCATCGGGTTGTGGAAAATCGACATTGTTGCGTTGCATCGCGGGCTTGGAGACTC
>JBIIAI010000341.1:0-2746 GCA_044239965.1 Akkermansiaceae bacterium | reverse complement strand
AAAGGCCCATTCACCGAATCCTGGCCTCAATTCATGGTCTTCTGCAAACAACGCGGCGTCACACCACCTGCCGTCGGGCTCCTGCCTGATTGTCCATGGAATTCACCCGCCCAATTCAAGCAAGAATTCCGCTCACCGCGCATGAACGAGCTCCGCACCTGGCTCACAAAAACCGTTTCTCTGCAGACCGATTTCATCATCACTCGCTCACGCGGCGCACTGCCAAAAATCCTCAGCGGAGCCCCCGCCAATGATCGTGCACGCATCGCCGCCAACTACCAAAAAGTCGCTGCTACCGCACACGGTCAATATGCATTGATCGACTACGTAAACTTCAAGGGCGATGGCCTCAACGCCAACGAACGCTATGCAGGAAAAGGCTGGGGACTACTGCAAGTACTCGGTGGCATGAGCGATGTTCCCGCAGGACAAGCCGCCGCCAGCGAATTTGCAGCATCGGCCAAACGTGCCCTCAACCGCCGCATCGACAATGCCCCACCCGCTCGCGGCGAAGCACGCTGGCGCGAAGGCTGGAACAATCGCTGCGCCACCTACGCTCGCTCACTCTAACAAATAACTCTCAGGCATCATGTTCATCAACATCTGCATCATCCTATTCATCATCGCCTGGATCATTGCCGGAGGCTTCGTCATGCTCAAATACGGCATCAATCTCTCCGGTCCACAAAACGAAACCAACGAAACCGCAGGCTCACAAACCCTCAACTTCACCCAGATGTTCCTCATCTGGTTCGGCTTCCTCGGCCTAGCTGTGCATTTTCTATTTATGTGAAAATTTGAATCAGCGACATCTAACAATTTCCATACGACAGATCACTACTCGGCAGTTCTGCATGCTACCACCCACTTGATGAGTAGAAATAGGACAGTCCCACGCTTGCATTTCATCGTGTAAAACATTCAAGACCCCACACCCTTGCGGCAAACTTTCCAGCCCCACCATAGGGCGAAAATTCCTGCGCTCCATGTGACGATCGACATGCCCCACCAAATGCCTGCAATGCCCCAGCCTAGCGTGAAGGCGAGCAAATGATAAACGGCGATCGGGGCGACAACTTGCCGATAGATTCCGATCCATAATCCATAGCTAGGACGCTTCAATCCCTGCATCATAAACACCGTGACGAAAAGAATTGGATAGGCTGCTAATGTGATCGCCGCAATGCGCAGATAGCGGGTGCCAATGACAATCACTTCGGGATCTTTCGATAAAACGCCCATCATCCATCCTCCGAACATCCACACCAGCGCACCGCCGAGCACCATCATGCCAACACCATGACGGATGTTTGTCAGCCATGCTTCGCGCACCCGATTCGGCAGTCCAGCACCGTGGTTTTGCCCTACGATACTCAAGATCGCGGTGCCGAGTCCGATCGCAGGCATCAAGACGATTTGCTCGATGCGTGTGGCAATCCCAATCGCCGCCACCGCCGCTTGGCCGAAATGTTTTACATACCAAACCATCACTATGATCCCCAGGGCGATTGTCATCATGTTCAAAGCCGCTGGTATTGACTGTCCCGCAATCTCACGAATCGACTTCAGATCAGGCCGAAAATCCGCCACCCTCAAGCCCTCTGCGAGCTTGGTTTTGCTAACACCTTTCCACAACATCACACAGCCGCCCACCTGGATGATCACCGTCGCTAGCGCCAGTCCTGCGACTCCCATCGCTGGAACGATACTCCAACCCCACATCAACAGCGGGTTCAATGCACAGTTCGCAAAAAATCCAACGATCAAAAAATTCCGATAAACCCGCGTTTCTCCTTGCGCCGATAACCCGGCATTCAAGGCCATGCTCACCACGAAAAAAATCGCGCCAGAGAAGATCACATTCATGTAGCTCAGCGTCTGCGCGAGCCAAGATCCCTCCGCTCCTAGAAGCCGAAAACAGGTCGGCCCCGCAAACAAACCGAACACGGTAAGCATCAAACCTGCCGAGATCGCAAAGACTAACGATTGTGCGAACAAGCGCCTTGCCGATGTGACATCCCCAGCCCCAAGCGCATGGGAAATCATCGCCGTGGCTCCCTGACTCAGACCACTGCCGACGGCGATCATCAGGAAAAATAATGGAAACGACACTGATAACGCCGCCAAGGCCTCAGTGCCTAACAGGCCCGCACAATACGTGTCCACAAAGTTGAACATCGTGTTGAAAAACATCCCCACGCTCGCAGGCAAAGCAATGCGCCAAGTGAGTTGCGGAATCGGATCTGTGGTCAGCGATAAAGGACGGCTCATCATTTACAGCCCTTTCAAAATTCGCTCGATCTGCGTCCGATGGATCGCCATGTGCCCACCGCTCAACGCCAGCCAACCATGCGCATCCATCGGACCAAACCATGGATGCGGAAATTTCGCCGACGTTTTGAAATTTGTGATCTTGGCGATCGTCGCCAGCAACGCATCGCATGAGGCCTCATACTCCGCCACCACCGATGCAGTGACCGCTTCATCCGGCTTGACCGCCGCAGTGCTGGCCTCGCCAGCTGGCACTTGCTCGTCCGCCAACGATTCCAGTATACCGATGAAGGCATGATGCACAATGCGAAGATGATCCAAGGTCATCCACACCGACCAATAGCGACTGCTATCCTCCAATCCTGGCGGACGGGTAATCAACACCCGCTTTGATAGCTCCGCATCACTCTTCCCTGATATCAGCGAGTGAATCAACTGCCGCTCTGCCACAAACTTCGCAGTGAACGATTGGGGA
>JBIIAI010000125.1:0-9344 GCA_044239965.1 Akkermansiaceae bacterium | reverse complement strand
CGTGAAATTTGTGGGCAGCAAGTCAACACCCTCGCCGTTTGGCCCTTTGGCTCATGAAGGCTATGGTGGAAAAAATAGCAATTTTTTGGCATCTGTGGTGCCGAAAAATTTCGCCAAACACCCCGCTGATGTGGTGCTGCTTCACGCATGCCACAATCAGTTTGCCGATCAAAAGCCGATTCCATCGGTGTTGGCAGATCATCGTGCGATGATTGCGGCTTTTCGCAAGATCCAGCCCGAGGTGATTATCTTGTTAGCCAAGCCGATTCACAGTGGCAAGCTGCCGAAGTATGCCTACTTGCCTGAGCTCGGAAATGCGTTAGAAGATTTGGCAAAAGAACTGCACACCGCAAAACAGCCCATTATCCTTGTCGATCAGGCCGTAGGTTTCGATTGGAAAATCGATGCCATTGCCGATCATGTGCATCCTAACGAAAAAGGTGGCACCAAGATGGCTGAAGTATGGATGAACGCTCTGCGTCCCATTGTTTCGCCAACGAAAAAATGATGCCGCGCTCACCTGATGCGGCGGCGCGGCTGTTATCACTTGGTGAATGAACTCCGAGATTTAGCGTGAACTAGCAGCTTCGTGCTCGGTTTCGGCTGCTTCGAGAGCGGCGCGTTCTTTGGCGATCACGCGCACGAATTTCCGCAAGCTGGTATCCCAATCGGCAAGCAAGCTGCGAGCGCGTTCGCTTTGCGTTTTCTCGAAGTGTTTTTCGACCAGTTTGCGCAGTTCTGCTTTGTCGCATTCGCGTGTGACGGCGAGAGCCACGACCATTTCATCGTTGAGGCGCGAGTAGAAGCGATCGTCGATGTCGTAAATGTAAGCAACGCCGCCCGACATGCCTGCACCGAAATTTTTGCCAGTCTTGCCAAGGATGGCGACCGTGCCATTGGTCATGTATTCGCAGCCGTGATCACCACATCCTTCGACGATGGTTGTCGCGCCTGAGTTGCGCACCGCAAAACGCTCGCCGGCGCGACCGTAGGCGCAGAGTAAACCGCCGGTTGCTCCATAGAGGCAGGTGTTGCCGATGATGGTGTTCGTGCTCGGAGTAAACTTGGCTTCTTGTGGTGGAACGACGATGATCTCACCATCTGCCATGCCTTTGCCCACGTAGTCATTCGCCTCACCGATGACTGTGAGTGAAACGCCGCGCACGAGGAAAGTCCCGAGCGATTGTCCCGCGGTGCCGTGGAAGGTGAGATGAATGGTTTGTTTGGTAAGGCCATGGTCGCCGTAGATTTCGGCGATGCGTCCAGAGAGTCGCGTGCCGATGTTGCGATCGGTGTTGACGATGTTGTAGCTGAGAGAAATCGGGGCACGATCTGGCAGCAAGGCGAGGGCCTCGGCGAGCTTGGTGTCGACCTCGGGACCATACTCGATTTCCGCAGGAACAGCTTGTGGATCGACTTCGGTCGCGCGCTTGATGTCGGCGATGATTTGCAAATCGATCGCGGGCTTGGCAATGCCGTCATTGCGTTCCCATGTGCGTTTGCGCGAGAGTTTTTCGATCGCTGTGTTGGTTGCCTGCGCCACAGTTGGTAAAACATCGCGCAGCAAGGGGCGGAGATCGAGCGTGTTTGCCTTCGGATGATCAGGCACGTGACGTTGACGGAGGAACTCAGGGCGTCCGATCAATTCATCCAGTGTGCGAATGCCGAGCTGCGCCATGATTTTTCGAGCTTCCTGCGCGACGCCATTGAAGTAGTTGATGACCATTTCCGGGGTGCCTTTGAATTTGGCGCGGAATTTGGGATCGGTGGTGGCGATGCCAACGGGGCAATTGTTGAGGTGGCACTTGCGAACATACACACAGCCCATCGCGATCATCGCGGTGGTGCCGAAGTTGAATTGCTCTGCTCCGAGAATAGCGGCAATGACCACATCGCGACCATTGCGGATGCCGCCATCAGTGCGCAGTGTCACACGATTACGCAGATTGTTGAGGAGTAGTGTTTGTTGTGCTTCGGCCAGACCAAGTTCCCACGGGGCTCCTGCATGCTTGGTGGAGGAAAGGGGAGATGCTCCTGTGCCACCGTCGTGTCCAGAAATCAGGATGTTATCGGCAGAGGCTTTGGCACAACCTGCGGCGACGGTGCCGACGCCGGATTCAGCGACAAGTTTGACGGTGACGCGGCAACGTGGATTGACTTCTTTGAGGTCGTGGATCAACTGAGCCAAGTCCTCGATCGAATAAATGTCGTGGTGTGGTGGTGGTGAAATCAATTGCACGCCGGGTTGCGTATTGCGTAACCGAGCAATCAGGGCATTGACCTTATGGCCGGGCAGCTGCCCTCCTTCACCAGGCTTGGCTCCTTGCGCCATTTTGATTTCGAGCTCATCGGCATTGACCAGATAGAAGGCGGAGACACCGAAGCGGCCCGATGCGATTTGCTTGATGTAAGAGCGTGCGAAATCGCCGTTCGGGTATGGCTTGTAGCGCACAGGATCTTCGCCACCTTCTCCGGAATCGGACTTTCCTCCGATGCGGTTCATGGCAATGGCTAATGTTTCGTGAGCCTCAGGAGAGAGCGCTCCCATCGACATAGCGGCCGTAGTGAAGCGTTGACGGATGGATTCAAATGGCTCGACTTCACTGATGTCAATCGGTCCTGAGGCCACAGGCATAAATTCTAACAAATCTTTGATCGCGACTGGCCCCGTCTCTAACGAAACGCGGACGTAGTCATCATAGTCTTCTTCTTTGCCCGATTTGACAAAGGTGTGGAAATTCTTGATGACTTCGGTATTGAGTGCGTGACGCTCGCCCGATTTACGATAGCGGTTGTAGCCTGGATCACCAAGGTTGAGTGTTTCTCCCGCAGGCACTTCGGTTAGGAAAGCCGCCTGATGGCGAATCAGACTCTCTTGTGCAATTTCGGGATATCCAATGCCGCCAATTTTGGATGAAACACCACTGAAGGAAAAATCGACGACATCTTTGCCTATGCCAATCGCCTCGAAGGTCTGTGCTCCTTGGTAAGAGTTGAGCACCGAGATGCCCATCTTCGACATGATTTTCAGCACGCCTTTTTCGAGTGCTTTGCGATAGTTGGTCATCGCTTTTTCCATGCTGATCGAGTCGCCTAACTTATTTTTTCCTGCATCTGCACGCACCAGTTGTCGCACAGTGGCGAAGCCGAGATAGGGGCAAACAGCTGTCGCGCCGAAGCCGAAGGCGCAAGAAATTTGATGGGTGTCACGAATTTCGCCAGAGTCCAAAACGATCGAGGTGCGCATGCGTTTGCCAACGCGATGGAGATGATGATGCACCGTGCCGAGAACCAAGAGCGAAGGAATGGGCACGCGTGATGCCGAGGTGGCGCGGTCCGAAAGAATCAGGATATTGACCTGTGCGTCTACGGCATTTTCTGCTTCTGTGCAGATGGCATCGAGTCGAGCTTTCATGCCTTCCGTACCTTGATCGGCTGGCCATGTGCCATCGATCACAGCGGCTGGGAACCCGTGTTCTCCTAGGGCTTTGATTTTTTCTAACTCATGCTCATAGAGTACCGCGGAATCAAGATTGAGAATGCGACAGTGATCTGGCGTCTCGACCAGCATGTTGCGCTCGGGGCCAAGGCCGCAGGAGAGAGACATGACTGCCCATTCGCGGATCGGATCGATGGGTGGATTGGTGACCTGGGCGAAGAGTTGTTTGAAGTAGGTGAAAAGCAGACGCGGGTAGTGCGATAGGACGGCGAGGGGAATGTCGTCACCCATCGAGAAGACTGCTTCTTGCGCGCCTTTGATCATGGGCGGAAATACCATGTCGAGTTCTTCTAACGAAATCGCATGCGTCACTTGTTGGCGTGAGAGATCGAGCGGTGCGAAGTCAAGCTCGGGCGAGATTGCCTCAGGGGATACGAATTCGCTCAGGCCGAGGCGATTTTCATCGATCCATTGACGATAAGGTTTCTGCTTGGCGAGTGCTTCTTTGATTTCGCGATCGAGCAAGAGTTCACCTGTCGCGGTGTTGGCGGAAAGCATTTGTCCGGGGCCGAGTCGTCCTTTGCGAATGACCTTGGCATCGTCAAAAACCACGGCACCTGCTTCGGAACCAATGTAAAGAATGCCATCCTCGGTGAGCTTGTAACGTGAGGGGCGCAGGCCGTTGCGATCGAGCGAGGCGCAGAGTTTGGTGCCATCGGTATAGACCAATCCCGCAGGGCCGTCCCATGGCTCGGAAAAGGAGCGATTGTATTGATGAAATGCGCGCAGGTTGTCGGAAATTTCTTCGTCGTGTCGGTAAGCGGGTGGCACGAGCATGCACATTGCGTGTTCTAACGAGCGGCCCGATAGCACTAACAATTCGAGGCAGTGGTCGAGTGAGGCCGAGTCCGATTCTCCATGGCGAATGAGTTTTTTTACCAGATCAATTTCATCGCCCCAGATCGGCGAAGCGAAAAACTCCTCGCGTGACGACATCCAGTTGCGATTGCCTTCCACCGTGTTGATTTCGCCATTGTGGCACATCATGCGAAACGGTTGTCCGAGCGGCCATGCAGGAAACGTATTGGTGGAAAAGCGTTGGTGGTAGAGCGCGATCGACGTGGTGAAATCCTGGTCTTGCAAATCGAGGTAAAAGGCGCGCAGTGCTGCCGGCATGGCGAGCGCTTTGTAGGAGATCAAGCGCGAGGAAAACGACGGCATGTAGAAGCCTTGAATCTCGGTTGTGCGATGCTCCATTTCACGACGAGTCAAATACAATTGACGTTCGTAGTGATCCGAGTTCCAGCCTGCGGGTTTGCACAACAACAAGTGCTCGATGTGCGGACAAGTGCTCAACGCGAGTTTTCCTAGCGCCGCAGGATTTACGGGAGTCTCACGCCAGCCGATGACGCCAATCCCACGGCGGTTGAGGATTTCCATGACGAGATCCTTGATTTGCGCGTAGCTTGCGTGCTTGCGCGCAGGAAAGAAAAACGTTGCCACGGCGAGGTCTTCGTTGGCGATGTTTGAGTATCCCAGTTGCGCCGCGACTTTGCGGAAAAGCGGATAGGGCAGTTGCGAAAGCACGCCGGAACCATCACCCGTTTTCATGTCGGCATCCACAGCGCCACGGTGGGTCATGTTACAGACGGAGTGCAGTGCCATCTCGATGATCGAGTGCGAGCGTTCTCCGCGAATGTGTGCAATGGCACCCATGCCGCAGTTGTCATGCTCTTGGCGAAAATTGTGCATGGAGAGCGGATCGGCGGGCGTGCTGGAATGATAGAAAGGATTCATCTTAGAAGAAAGTAGCAGGGGGAGAGACAGGGTATCATGAAATACAGTCATATACAAGCAACATCCGCGCCATTTCATGCGGAAAATTTGGCGATTTGTGGCACGCAGCATTCCACCACGACCATAGCTCCTCCCTTGCCGAAATAGGCGGAGTGATGTTTTTTCTTGTGCAACGATATTTCCCAAGCAGACCGCAAGGATCAGCCGCGATTTTTCTCTAGCAGAATCAGCATGAGCAACGACAGAGTCAACGAGACTTCTTCTTGCTCGTTGGCATCACCGAATTTCTCGATGATGAATTTCCCTTCAAACAAGGCACTGCGTTTGGTTAAGCGGAACACTGGTTGTCCGGTGGACTTACGAGTTACCACGTAGCGAGGGTGGAACAAATAACCGGCGAAAATGCCGATGATCGGAATTTCTCCCAAGAAACTATCGCCAATCTTGGCCCATGGATTCTCCTCGCGGATCTCGAAGTCGGCATTGTTGTCGCCCGGTGCAAAAATGTCATAAGAGGCGCGCCACAACGAGCGCATGCCACGGCGTCCTACCGAACCGAGATCGGTGCCATCAGCTGCGGTGAAAAAATAGCGCGCTGACCAATCGATGATTTTGTTGGCGGCAATCGTGCAGAACAATTGACTGCGCGTTTCATCGCGATAGACCTCGATTTTTTCGCGCAACTTGAACATTTTCTGCACGTAAAAGACAGGTTGCTCGGCGGCATCGTTCACATAAATCTGCGGCGTGAGAGCAAGAAGCTTGAAGCGGAGTGAGAGAGGAAAGTTCATCTGCGCGAATCAATAGCGATTCCGCCCCCCATCGCCAAGCAGAATGGAGCGAAATTTTTGCCATCGACGAAAAATGAGGTCTTGCCAGAACGCGGGCTTTGGTATGGCATTTCCGCCGTGCTGGCAAAACGTATCATTCCCTGTCTCGATGTCACCGGTGGCCGTGTGGTCAAAGGTGTGAACTTTGTCGACCTCATCGATGCCGGAGATCCCGTGGAATGTGCCATGGCCTACAATGCGCAGAAAGCCGATGAATTGGTGTTTCTCGATATCACCGCTTCGTCGGACAATCGTGCCACCATGGCCGATGTGGTGCGTCGCACCGCCGAGCATTGTTTCATTCCTCTCACCGTCGGCGGCGGCATTCGCACTGTCGAAGACATGCGCCTCATGCTGCTTGCTGGAGCCGATAAAGTCGGCATCAATACCGCTGCGGTCAAAGAACCATCTCTCGTCGATGCTGGCGCCAAAGCCTTTGGTAGCCAATGCATTGTGGTTGCCATCGATGCCAAGCGCGAAGGCCCTGGAAAATGGGGCGTTTATACGCACGGCGGTCGCACCCCCGTCGGCCTCGATGCCGTCGCCTGGGCCAAGGAAATTTACGAACGTGGAGCCGGCGAAATTTTGCTCACCAGCATGGACGCGGATGGTACGCAAAATGGCTACGATATCGAACTCACCGCCGCCATCTCTCAAGCGGTAGGCATTCCTGTCATCGCTAGTGGCGGCGCCGGAAATCTGGAGCACATGGTAGAGGTGTTAGAAAAAGGTTACGCTGATGCCGTTCTCGCGGCCTCGATTTTCCACTTCGGCAAGCACACCGTCGGCGAGGCCAAGCAGCTTTTTGCCGAACGCGGCATTCCCGTCAGGCCTTGAAAAAGACGCTAGACTTTCAGAGATAAGACGGAAGAAAAAGGCAGTGTTATTGGTTAATCGGTTAATGGTTATTAGGGAAAAAACCGCCTAACAAAATTCTGGCCGCGCCGGAGCCTTGGCATAGGCGGGTCAGCTTTACCCCAAAGCCGAAACCAACTGCGCCCATTCGTCCGCAATGCTAAGACTTCTCGGCGGGACTGGCTTTCTCGCCCTTGCATACCAATACGCCGCATTGCCATGGTCACCTTCCTCGCGATGCAAGTGCGCATGCAGCCACGCTCCTACTGGCTCGGCGATCAGTTGACAGGCATCGTGCGCTGCATCCCATTGTCCTGCCTTACTCAGCCATAAGCAGCGCAGCGCGGCATTCAGGCCAGCAGGTGCTTGTTCATCAACTTGGGCAGATCGGGCGAGTTCGGTAGCAGTCATAATTTCGATGGGATGTCGCCAAAAAGTCTGGCAATTTTCCACGCACATGCTATTGAGATTTTATGTCACTGTCAAAACTTCTCCTCGCCTCCTGCTTGATTGTGTTATCCCTACCGAGCGTCGCCCAGCTTCCTAGCTTGCCCGATAAACCTTGGCTCGGATATTTTGTCGGCTACGAACGCCGCGACTTCCGATTCGGTGTCAAAGAAGATGCCGAGATGAGCCTCGAATGCATGAACAGCAGAGGCACTGCCATGGGCTTCAATAAGGCTATCTATTTCGCCGTCGAGGTCGTCGAGTCCTACCCCGATCGCCAAAGCGTCAAACGCATCATCCCCGAGTCTCTTACCTCCGCTGATAAACCTAGTGAAGATCCAGAAAAAATCACTTTCAAGGGCAAGGTCACTGGCGATGCGGAGTTCGAGTGCGTGATCGAGTTCGATGGCGACCAAATCAAATTCGGTGGACGCATTCTCAACAACGGAACGCTCAAAAATCCGCTCTCGTTCCGCATCAGCAGCCGCTTCCAAGATGCCTACAAATACACCGCAGATGATAAAATCGAAGCCGAATCCAAAAAAGATCGCATCGAGTTCATCACGCTCGATAAAAAACGCGACAAAATTGGCGTCTTCGAGTCCGTGAAACTATCCGACGATGAGGTTACCGGCAAAGGCCTCAGCAACCTCCGCATCGAGATGAAACCCTACGAAGGCAAGCGTTTCGAATACGCCATCGAGGGTCCTAGCCGCATCACCATGGTCAATCCGCGAGAGCTACCCTCCTCACCCTACCGCGGTTTTTCCGTCCTCTGGCACGCCGACCCCGCCAAAGATCCTGAGGGCAAAGCAAGATTCGTGCTTGAAGTCAAATAGGCACCAAGCACAATCACCCCGACAACTCCATCCACCAAAGCATGATCCACCAAAAATCCTTCGTTTCCGCATTGCTTCTCGCTCTATCGCTTAGCGCATCTGCCCAATTGCCCGCACTCTCCGAGAAACCCTGGCTCGGTCACTTTGTCGGACACGAATGCCGAGAGTATCGCTTCGGGATTAAAGAAACTGGAGTCATGGGATTAGAAGTCTTCAGCAGCAAAGGCGCAGCCATGGGCTTTGACAAAACCGTCATCTTTGCCGTGGAAATCGTCGAGAATAATGGCGCAACCAAAAGCATCAGAAGACCACTCTCTGAGGCCTTCACCACAGAGAATGCGGCCACGAACAAACCCGAAAAAGTCACGCTCAAGGGCAAAGTCGGTGGTAATGCCGAGTTCGAACTGGTGATCGAATTCGATGATGAGCTTATGAAATTGGGGGCACGCATCACCAACCCCGGAACCCTCAAAAATCCCACCTTACAAATCAGAAGCCGCTTTCAAAAAGTCTACCATCATACCCCCGAAGACAAGCTGGAAGAACTCACCAAGAAGGATCGCATCGACGTCGTCACGATCGATAAAAAACGCGACAAACTGAGCGCCTTTGATCCCGTTGATCTCGCATCCGAAAAAATCTCCGGCAAAGGCCTCACCAACCTGCGCGTGGAAATGAAAGCCTACGAGGGCAAGCGCTTCGAATACGCCATCGAGGGCCCCGGTCGCATCGTCCTAGGTAACCCTGGCGATGTTGCTACCGCACCCATGCACGGCTTTTCCGTCATCTGGCAGGCCGATGCAGCCAAAGATCCCGAGGGCAAGGCACGCTTCGTCATGGAAGTGAAATAAGCCCAGCCCAGCTTACCAAAAATCTTCGTCCGACTTTTTTCGTAAAAAATGCATTTTTCCTCTTGCCAAACATCGGTCGACCAGATTACTTTCGCCGTCCACCGAAATAAGGGGTAGATGCCCGAGTGGCTAAAGGGGGCAGACTGTAAATCTGCTGGCTCACGCCTACGTTGGTTCGAATCCATCTCTGCCCACCATTTCAGTGTCCTAATCAAGGGAGCCTCCGGGCTCCCTTTTTTTACGCCTATGCACAAGGGATTTGCAATCCCTTCATTTTCATCAACCT
>JBIIAI010000313.1:0-2756 GCA_044239965.1 Akkermansiaceae bacterium | reverse complement strand
CTGCATTTTTGCGCTTCGTGCGAATGCTTTACCGATCACGGTAGATCCGAGTGGGCCAGCGCTCACGGGCACTTACGCCGTCGAATGGAATACGAATGGCAACCTTGAAAGCTGGACGACGAGTCAGGTGACTGGTGCAACGGTGAACGGCGGGCAGCTTTCTGGCACGACGAATGGAACTTCGCCGCGGGTGATCCGCTCGAATTTCTCGGGTCCTGACCTCGATCTCGGGTTCAATGATTATCTTGAAATTCGCATCCAAGTTCCAGCCAGCCATACGGGCGACATCAAGATTTCCTATGGTACGACTGGCACAACGGGGTTCAACGCGGCGCGGGTGTTGGTCATCCCAGATGCGTTGGTGCCGACGGATGGAGCATTTCACACCTACCGCATTGATGTGGGGTCTGAGCCTTGGTGGCGTGCGACGTTGCGCGATTTGCGCATCGAGCCGTCGGCTACTACGGGTCAGGCTTTTGCAATTGATTACCTGCGCGTTGGCGATCTACCGGGCGATGTGTATCTCACCAACAGCGAGTTCAGCAGCGACAATGAGATGGAGTCGAAGCATTTTCGTTTTCTCTGGAGTGCCGCTCGTGCCGCGCAAGGAGTAAACGCGACGACCGCCCGCGGGGCGTTGCGCAATGCCGAGGAAGCGTGGCAGGTTTTTGTAAAAATCATGGGCTACCGCGAGGTCAGTGAGTCCACTCACTCGCCGAACGGCAACAAATACAAAACGAATTTCCTGTGCATTCACGATGGCTTCTGGATGAGCAGCACGGGCGGTGGATTTGGCTACATGAACATCGAGCCAAGCGGTCTGCAAGCCGACCCGCCGAGTTGGGTCATTCCACACGAGTTGATGCACGTCTTCCAGCATCACAATAACAACGGGAACTACTCGGGTCAGTGGGAAACCCATGCGAACTACGGACGTGCGCGCTGGCTGAAGCACTATCAAAACATCTTCCCTAACAGTGCAGGCATCGAGGCTCTCGGTGTGCGTGACGGGCATTTCATGATCTCGTCGGGCCGCAACTATTACCTCACCTGGCCTTTCCTTTATTACATAGACGATAACCCTGACAACCTGCCCGACCTCTCTAACGACATGACCAAGCGCCTGTGGCAGGAAGGTCTGCAATGGGAATTTTGGGCAACGACCCTCGACCGCCTCACGCCGACTACTTCGCTCAAGGACATCTCGGGTTATTACGCAAGACGTTGTGCGACCTGGGATTTCTCTAACCAAGCGGCGATGAATGCGGAGCTAAATACGCAGGACCCGACTCGCAATGCGCGCCATCTTTTCACCGACCTCATCCAGCGTGCAGATGAGCCAGGATGGTGGCGTGTGCCGCCGCAAAAAGCGCCAGCACAAGGTGCCTATGCGATGCACGAGTTAATCCCCACGGGTACTGGCGCGGGGCGCTTGGTGACGGTGAATTTGCAAGGCCTCGCCGACTCGGCGCGTGGCGCGGATTGGCGAGCATCGTTCGTGGCGGTGAGCGATACAGGCGTGGAGCGATACACGCCGCTGTGGAGCAATGGCAGCAGCTCGATCACCCTCGCGGCGAACGAAAACAAACTCTACCTCGCGGTGGCTGGAACGCCTGACTGGTATGCCAATGGGGGGCACAATGAGGCGAGCGAACCGTTTCGCTCTCATCCCTCGCGCTCACGTTTTCACTATCAAATTCAAGTCACGGGAGCGACTCCGCTGGAGCGAAATAATGGCGCAACGACTGGACTGACGCAGCACTCGAACGGCGGCGGCTATCGTTCCGTCGCGGTGCCAGCTAGCGTTTATATCGGACCGAATGCACGAGTGACTGGCGGCTCTGTGAGCGGCAATGCGCGGATCGAAGATTACGCGGTTGTCTCTAGCGGGACTGTGAATAGCAATGCAGTCATCAGTGGACACGCGTGGGTGCGCGGTGGCACAGTCACGGACTTTGCTCGCGTGCGCGATTGGGCGATTGTGGACAGCGGCACGATCTCGGGAAATGCCCGAGTTCGTGAGCACGCGACAGTTGAAGGAAATCTCCAAGACACCGCCGTCGCCAAGGGCAGCGCATGGCACCAAGGTGGCGGCACGCTCAGCGGCAACGCCATCGTCGATGGCGACTACATGGGTAACAAGTCGATCTCTGGCGGTATCACCTTTGGCCACCTGCCATTCGTCGGCATCCCTGATAATTTCACTACCGCTACGCCTGCTGGTCATTACGCGTCCTATCATTTTTCCGCCGCGCACGACTCCCGCGCACTGGACCAATTCGGCATCAGCGATGCATTTCCCATCGGCTCGCCCACGTGGACATCCACGGATTGGAAACGCAGAGGCTTTCTCAGTTTTAACGGCAGCAATCAATACATCGCACTGGATCGCAGCGTCGCCGACAGCCGTGCATTCACCTTTGCCGCATGGGTCAAACCAGCGGGCGGTGCCGCAAATCAAGCTGTGCTCTGGCTCGGCACGAGCACAACTCGGCGCATGTCATTCACGGCGTCCGATGCCTCGGGATTGGCGAAATTTTCGATCGCTAATGGTGGCGCTGAGCAGACGCTCAGTACCGCCGCATTGCCCGTGGGCGAGTGGTCGCACGTCGCTGTCGCGCTCAATGGTACGAACGGCATCTTATTCATCAATGGCATCGCCGTATCCACGGGATTCATCTCCATCACGCCGGATCAGCTTCTCGCCGCAAATACCACCACTGGCACGCAACACAATTACCTCGCTCGCTCCGAGG
>JBIIAI010000324.1:0-9357 GCA_044239965.1 Akkermansiaceae bacterium | reverse complement strand
TTTTCTTCGGCAAACCCTGCTAGTGGCAATGGAAGCGGTTCAGGGACTGTGACGCTCACGAATCTGGGCGATTCGGGAAATTTCCGTATTTATGATTCGGTGGTAACTTTGCCTGTGACCATTGCGGACACCTTTCTGGCGGGCTCTACCAATGTGAATCTCACTGGTAGCGGCACGTTGAAATTCGCTGGGAGGACACAAGTTCCCATCAATCAGACTGTAGCCGACACTTTGTGGACTGGTGCAGTGAATCAGGATTGGAAAAACCCTTTTAACTGGAGCAATGGAGTTCCGCAAGAAAGTGCGCCCCAATGGTCAGCTTTCATTAACACGGCTTCGGGGAATTTTCCTTCGATCACGTTACCCGGAAACTATCAAGGAGATTGGGATATCGTCGTCGGTGGTGGCACTAACGGCCGTTTGGACCAATCCGCAGGAACAGTTGCCACTGGCAATGGCAATTGGTTTTTCCTAGGTTGGCAGGGAGCTCAAGGCACCTACAACCAGAGCGGTAGCGGTAGTCTCAGAGTAGGTGGCTTGACTGACCCGAATGGGAATATGCTCATTGGCTTGGATAACGGAACCGTTGCAACTTGGAATGTCAATACGACCGGAACGGCACAGGCTGGGGGCATCTTTGCGGGGTGTAATGGCGCGGCGACGGGAGTCATTAACATGACAGCGGGTGCGGTAAATGTAGCTGGTGAGATCCAGGTCGGAGGAAGTTTTTTCGGTAATGGTGGGGTCGGTCAACTCAACATGAGTGGCGGTTCGATTACGGCTAACATTGTAGCTTTCGCAAGGGGAGGGAATAACCTCGCAGCCATTTCTGGAAGCGGGGTCATTACAGGTGGTTCACTAATTTCTCGTCAGTGGTTCACGCTCGGTTTTGCAGGAAATTCCTCCAATAATGCCTCGGTCACTAATAATGGGGGTACGATTCAGATCAATACTGCCGGCGGCGGCTTACTAGAAATGGGAGTCTTTGATGCGACATCCAACATTTTCACACTTAATTCCGGCAGTGTAAACCTCCAGAACAACGCCAGCATTGGTTTTGGTCAGGGCGGCAACCACACCGGCACCTCCACTTTTACACAAAATGGTGGCTCGGTTACTTTCTTTAGTGATGCTGGCGTCACAATCGGCGGCAGCGGCAGTTTGAATCTGGGTAATGGTGCGAGTACCGGCACATATGCATACAATCTCAACGGAGGAACCCTGACAATTCCATCCGTGTCAAGGGTATCTGCTGGTGCAAACGGCTCTTTTTATTTTAATGGAGGAGTCCTCATCGCGGCAACAAGTTCTCCTACTTTTATGCAAGGCTTATCAGCTGCGCGGATCCAGAATGGTGGCGCAAATATAAACACGAATGGCCATGATATCACGATCGCACAACCCTTGCTCGACGCAGGCACAGGAGGTCTTTCCAAATTAGGGGCAGGCACTCTTACTCTAGCTGGCGCCAATACCTATGACGGAAATACAACTGTGAGTACCGGGGGTGAACTCATTCTCGCAGACAATGCTAGTTTGCGTTTCGTCCCTAGCTCGGCTGGCATAAACAATCGCCTTACTGGCAGCGGTTCGGTCAAACTCGACGGTGACTTCTTGATCGATCTTTCACTTGCGAGTATGACGCCTGGACATGCTTGGACCCTAGTTGATGTGGCAAGTCTTACGGAAACTTATGGCAATACTTTCACAGTACTTGGTTGGAACGAAACTACTCCTGGTGTATGGCTTGCTCCAGGTGCGCCCTATCGGTTTACTGAATCTAACGGAATTCTCGATGTGGTGAGTAGTGATCTTGATGGCGATGGCATGAATGATTCATTCGAGCAGATCATCATCAACGCTAATATGAACGATAGCGTCAATTCCATAAATGATGTGCTCCCTGGAGCTGACTTTGATCGCGACGGCACAGATAACTTCACAGAATTTCGTTTGGGGCTTCAGCCAACCAACTCAAATAGTCGATTTTCCGTTGCTTCTAACGACAGAAATCTTACTGACGGCTTCACTCTTGGATGGCAAGGCAAGGCTGGGTTAACTTTCAAGGTCGAGCGCTCTTCGACAGTTGCGATCGGTTCGTGGTCGGTGATTCACACGGTGACTCCAGCTACAGATGGTCCCATATCATTTACCGACCTGGTACCCGTGCCCTCAGGTAAGGCATTCTACCGAGTGATCTTAGCGCCATGATTTAAGATGCACATTATGGGCGTTTATATGTTTAACGAGACAGCGAAAAGAGTTTAGTAAATCATCGTCTAACAGGCGGCGCTTACCTCGGATCAATCAAAATGTTGACTCTCCATAAGTCTCGAAATCTATCTATATTAGCCAAGAAAAGTTGTTTGAAAAAAATGATTCCCGCGTTTATGTTCACAGCTGCACTACGATCATGATGAAATCCAGCAACCATAAATTTGCAATTTCTGTGCTCTGGCTCTTCGCGAGTTCAGTGCTGCATGCCGACCTCATTCACCGCTGGTCTTTCGATCTTCCAGCTGGCCCCGTCGCCCCGAATACGAATCTAACAGACAGCATTACTGCCGCCTCTGCCACTCTGCGGGGTATCGGTGCAACTTCAAACGGCACATCGATGATATTGCCTGGCACCACTACGGGAAATCAAGCTCCCTCTAACATTTCCGCCTACATCGATCTCCCTAACGGTCTGATTTCATCGAAAACAAATCTAACCGTTGAAATCTGGGCCACGCCTCTGAGCCATCAAACGTTCCAGCGCCTCCTTGATTTCGGCCGTATCACCCAAGCTGGCGATGGTCTTGGTGCACCCGGCGAAATCACTGGTATTGCCAGCACAGCGCCTGGTGCCACCAGTTCCTCCGCCGGGCTGACGCTCACCCTGGCTCGCGATGGCGCAGGCAATCTCAGCCAACAACGGTTCGAAACCCGAATCAACGGCGTCGGGGCAGGGGACGCCACTGGTCAATACGGCATCTCGGATACGAACATTACCACCACCGCCGGCACGGAATATCACTACGTCCTCACCTTCCAAAGCGGCATCGGGGCCTTTGCTGCCACCGGTGGCCGCGCCTCATGGTATCGCAATGGTACGCTCATTGCCTCGCTTGACACAAGCTTTCGCCTCAACCAGATCGAGGACGTAAACAACTGGCTCGGCCGATCACATTGGAGTGGCGACCGCAACACTCACGCCGCCTATAACGAAGTCCGCGTGTATGACCACGCGATGACCCCTGCGGAAATCACCGCCAGCTTCAGTTCCGGTGCGAATCCTTCGTTTCCGCTATCAGACATCGCACACCGTTGGTCCTTCGGAAATACTGTGGGCAACGCCAACACCGGCACCACCGTTCCGGACCTTGTTGGTAACGCAAACGCCACGATCCGTGGAAACGGAGCCACCTTCAGTGGCACTGCCCTCAGCCTTCCTGGCACTACCGATGGCAATCAAACACCATCTAACATCTCCGCCTACGTGGATCTCCCCAACGGCATCATCTCCTCGAAAACCAGTATCACCTTCGAACTCTGGGCGTCGCCAGTCAGTGCGCGGAACTGGCAGCGCATCGTTGACATTGGCCGCACGAATCTCGCAGGAAATGCCGCAGCGCAAGGAGTTGGAGCCGCTCCCGGTGAAATCCTCCACACCGCCACCGTCGCCCCCGGTGGTACGGGCTCCAGCGACAACCTCATGCTCGCCATTAATCGTGGAACTGCTGCCAATCAGCAGCGACTTGTTGGCCGCCTCAACGATGCCGCTGAGCTAGCCACCGATTCCAACCTCACCCTCTCCACCGGCACTCGCCACCACTTTGCCATCACCTACACCGATGGCGCGGGCTCCTCCGGCAGCAGCGGCGGCCAGCTCGCTTGGTATCTTAACGGCACCCTAGCTGCCACCCGCGACCTGCCCTTCAAGCTCTCCGCCATCGAGGACGTCAACAACTGGCTCGGCCGCTCGCAATACAGCGGCGACTCCAACGGCAACATCATCTACGACGAGGTTCGCATCCACCGCCGCGCCCTCAGCCCGAACGAAATCCTTAACAGTATTAGCATCGGTCCCAACCCAAACTTTCCGCCGCCCACTACTGTCGCCGATGCTGCTACACTCCATCGCCAGCAAAAAGTCCGCATCGCTGTGCTGGCAAATGATAGCGGCACCCTCGATCCAACTACGGTGACCATAGTACAAGCGTCCCAGTTCGGCACCACCACCATCAGCCCGAACGGCAGCATCCTTTACACCCACACCAGCGGCAGCCCGGCGACGGATAGCTTCACTTACCGCGTCAATGGCGCGGGCGGGCAGTCGCAGCCTGCCACCGTCACGCTGACCTTCTCCGATCAACTTCGCATCCCTAACAACTCCTTTCAAGTCCCCGCCAGTCCGCCACCAGTGTCGATTGCGGCGGTGAATGCTTTCGCCGGACTTTCCTTCGATCAACCCGTCTGCATTGCCTCACCTCCCGGCGACACCCAGCGTGTCTTCATTTGTCAAAAAGGTGGGCTCTTGCGCGTGATTCCGAATGTCACTGCTGCCACTCCCACCGCTACCACCGTACTGACTTTGAGCGCAGCCACTGGAGGACTCTTCAACGGTCGCAATCCTGCCGAAGCCATCAACACCGGCAGCGAATGCGGACTGCTCGGCATGGCCTTTCACCCGAATTACGCCAGCAACGGCCATGTCTTCCTTTTCTATTCCGTCAACATTGGCGGCGCCCTGCATCAACGCGTTTCTCGCATCACATTCAACAACCCGAACTCCGCCAATCCTACCGCTAACCTCGCTTCCGAGCGCATCCTCATCCAGCAAGCCGATGAAGCCGGCAATCACAACGGCGGTGACCTCCATTTCGGGCCTGATGGATTTTTGTATATCTCCCTCGGCGATGAAGGAGGGCAAAACGACCAATACGCCAACAGCCAGCGCATCAATAAAGATTTCTTCGCAGGAATGCTGCGCATCGACGTCGATCTCGAAGGCACAGAAATCGCGGGAAATCCCGCAGCTACCGACGATGCAAACATCCCGCCTAACAGCCACCCCGCGATCGTTCTTCATAGCGGTTTGCCCGCCTATGAAATCCCGGCCGACAACCCATGGATCGGCGCCACTTCCTTCAACGGCCTCGCAGTGACCGCATCGTCTGTTAGAACCGAATTTTGGGCCGCCGGCCTGCGCAATCCTTGGCGCTTTTCCTTTGATCCCGTCACTGGAGAACTTTGGTGCGGCGACGTCGGCGGCGGCGCGCGCGAAGAAATTAACGTCCTCACCCGCGGCGGCAACTACGGCTGGGTATGGCGCGAGGGCATGATCGCCGGGCCCGTCGGTGGAGCGCCCGGCGGCTTCACCCACATCAATCCGCTCTTCGATTACCAACGTGGCACAGGCACCTTCCAAGGCACCAGCGTCACTGGAGGACTGGTCTATCGCGGCACCCGCATGGCCGCGCTCACCGGTGCCTATATTTTTGCCGATTATAACTCCGGAAACGTCTGGTCGCTCGTCCGTAACGGCAGCAACCCGCCCACCGTCAACCGCATCCTCGGCGAGGGCGGCATCGTCGGCTTTGGCCGCGATCCATCGAATGGCGATGTCCTGATAGCCGACATCAACGACAACATCATCCGTCGCATCACTACGGTCACCGATACCAGCACCTACCCCGCTACTCTAACAGCTACTGGGATTTTCTCTGATCTAACGGATTTGTCGCCCGCGCCAGGCCTGCTGCCCTATCAAATCAACCTGCCCTTCTGGAGCGATCACGCCATTAAGCGCCGCTGGTTCACCCTTCCCGATGCCTCCTCGAAAATGACCTGGTCGCGCGATGGCGAGTGGTCATTCCCCACGGGACAGATCTGGGTGAAACACTTTGACATCGAGACCACCCGCGGTAATCCCGCCACCCGCAAGCGTTTGGAAACCCGCGTGCTCGTCAAAAATGCCAGCGGTGCCTATGGCGTCAGCTACCGCTGGAACGAGGCCGGCACGGAAGCCAATCTGGTCGGTGAACCGGGTGAAGATTTCGACCTATCCATTACCGTCGGTGGTTCTCCGCAAACCCAGCGTTGGCGCATTCCCAGTCGCTCCGAGTGCATGACCTGTCACACTCCGCAGGCCGGCTTCGCGCTCTCCACCAACACCCGCCAATACAACATGGACAGCATCATTCCCGGCTTTTCTGGCAACCAGATTGAGGTCTTAAAAAATGGCGGTTACTTTTCTAACAATCCGGATTCTTTCAACTTGCTCCCGCGCCATTTGAGACCCGATGAAACGGCGTATCCTGCCGAGGCCCGCGTTCGTTCTTACCTCGATGTAAACTGTGCCTACTGCCACCAAAGCGGAGGAACTGCTACTCCTTCGATGTGGGACGGTCGTCACGAGCTCACCCTCGACCAAACCGGACTCATCCTTGGCAATGCCAGTAATAACGGTGGCAATCCGCTCAACAAACTCGTCGTGCCCGGTTCCACTGTCCATTCCATCCTCCTCAATCGCACCGCTGCATCTAACGGATTCACCCGCATGCCACCGCTGGGCAGCAACGTGGTCGATCCCGCAGGAGTCTCTCTACTCGCCGAGTGGATCCAGAACGAACTCCCCACTCGCCAAACGTATGATCAATGGCGCGCCGCTGAGTTTCTATCTGGCACCAGTCCACAAGGTGCAGCGACCGCAGACCCAGACGGTGACGGCTCTAACAATCATTTCGAATTCCTCGCTGGTACTAATCCCTTGTCAGGGAATTCATTTCCCCATACATCTGTTAGCCTCAATGGTTCGCAAGTTTCCTTTAGCCTCGATCTTCCGCCGAACCGCTCTGCGATCATCGAGCACTCGGAAAATCTTCAGCAGTGGACACCATGGAATGTCCCCGGCAACCAAGGCCTGCCGACCCAAGGTGGTCCGAGGACCTTCACCGGTCCCAAACCCGGCGCAGACGCCTTCTTTCGCGCCCGGGTGAATCAGAACTAACTTTTTTATGCCCTGCTTGACTCACCAGATCCAAATGCCGTCTCGGTCCATTTTTTCTTCTTCATCAAATTCAAATTGTGTAGCCATGAAAAAGCGATGCAGGACTGATCAAGTTGCCTAAAAACATGAAACAGAATGCTGTCATGTCAGATCTCATTCATGCAAATCCACCGCGCATTCGCAAAGTGTCTGTTTATTGCTTCAATGGCATTCTCATTTCACTCATCGCTTGGGTGGGAGTCGTGGTCTCGAATACGTTCATGGACTCTGGCAGGAGCAACGATGTTCCCATTTTGCTATTAGGGCTCATGCTTTCCGTGGCATGGATGTTATGGGGCGTTATTCCTGCGCTTCATCATATGATTTTAGAACCAGTGCTTTGTGATCCAGCGCCGAGAAAAATTTCGATTTTCCGGAAGGGAATGCCGTTTATTGCAGTTGAGTTTGTTTTGGTCACCAGCGTCATACTTTTTGCTTTGCCCTGCAATCCGAATGGAATTCTCAAAGCGTTGCTTCTACCGTTGATTGCTCATTCCGTTTTGTTAGTGAGGGGACCATGGTTTACCTTACCCGTGGTTGGATCATTCGCCCTCCATTTTGCACTACTGTCTCCGCCAGGTATGGATTTTTTTCTCGAAGCGGGTTTTACCATTGTCTCTGTGCAAATGGTTGTTGCGACGGAACGAAGCCATGCCGAAGCACGCAAAATCGCCATGCGTCTCGAACTCGCCAACTCGGAGTTAGCGGCGTATGCTTTGCAAGCTGAAGAGTTGGCAGTTACGCGTGAGAGAAGCAGAATGGCACGGGAAATTCACGATTTGATTGGCCATTACCTCACGGTCATCCGGGTTCAGCTTGAGGCGGCATTACGCATTCAGGAAAGCCAACCGGCAAAGGCTTTGGACGCAGTCCGCAACGCCCGTGAGTGTGCTGGGGAAGGTCTCCGCGAGATTCGCAATTCAGTAGAAAGCCTACGCTCGGGTCCGCTCGAAAATCGTTCCCTCTGCGAAGCTCTTTTGGTCCTGGTGACGGAAAGTGAACGTGCGGGTCAACTTGTCAACCTCGTCGTGAAAGGGAGTGAAAGGCCTCTTGGTCGAGCTACGGCCCTCACGATTTACCGCGCCTCTCAGGAAGCGCTTACGAATGCGAGAAAGCATGCCCCTGAGGCGAGGGTTACACTCGAACTCCAGTTTGATCGACGCGGGGAAGTGGTCTTACGAGCTTCTGATGATGGCCCGGGGAATCTTGCCTGCTCCAGTTCTGGTTTCGGGTTGACTGGTCTTCAGGAACGTGCTGCTTTGGTGGGCGGCTCATTGGTGCTTGATCGGACAGCTGGTTCTGGATTTTCCTTTGTCCTCACAATTCCTTCATGAAACCGATCCGCATTATGCTCTGTGATGACCAGGCTCTTTTTAGGGATGGCCTGAGGATGTTGCTTTCTTTGCAAGTGGACTTGGAGATAGTTGGCGAAGCGGAAAATGGAGCCGCAGCAGTGGAGTTGGCGCACAGCCTCAAGCCGGACGTTGTGATCATGGATCTGCGGATGCCGGGCATGAATGGGATCGAGGCCACACGCCGCTTGCGGAGCGTAAGTCCCAATTCCAAAGTCATCGTCCTGACGACCTTTCGCGAGGATGAAGAAATATTTGAGGCTTTGCGAGCTGGCGCTTGTGGTTATATTCTCAAGGATATCCCCACTGAGCAGTTAGCCGAGGCGATTCGTAATGCACATAAAGGCGGAACCTACCTAGAGCCGGGAGTGGCCTCACGCGTCGTTGAAGAATTCTCTCGCCTTTCTGGGATGCCCAGCCAGCGCACTGTGCATGACGTTTACCAGTTCTCTGTACGCGAGCTTGACGTATTACGCCAAGTGACGCGTGGGCGCACCAATAAAGAGATTGCCAGCGCGCTCAATATCACCGAGGGAACAGTGAAAAATCACCTGACTTCCATTTTCTCTCGGCTCAGCGTTCAAGACCGAACGCAAGCAGCTCTCAAAGCTCGTGAGATTGGCATCACTTGAATTCGGGTTGTAAAGTCATGAACTGGTAATCAAATTATGATTGCGTGTTCAATGATGCCGAGCTTGTTTTGATGATTGCCAGAGTGTCTCTGAATCTAACGAAAGTGATGGCGGATTTTCTTCAGATGCTGCGCATTCGCTCCTCAACCCCGCGCATCATTTTCGATCCCAGAGGGACAGAGAACTTTTTGTGCGGAGTCGGGAGCAAAGGGCGATCGTGCCGAGTTGATGTTGCGCCAACTGTTTGGCGCTTTTTTCGTTATTTGAGAGAGTGGAGGTAAGAGATGACGTCGGCGAATTGCTCCATGGTGAGGGCGTCTAGGAGGTGAGGCCCCATGAG
>JBIIAI010000124.1:0-9382 GCA_044239965.1 Akkermansiaceae bacterium | reverse complement strand
ATCCCGAGCAGAAAAGCCTCAAAAACAAGCAACAGGAACAGAAATAAGCGCAAAATCACTAGAAAATAGGCCCCGAACTGCGCATCGCAAAAAACATCCCCCAGTTCCCAATCGGAAAAATCCCCCCCAAACAAGTTACTGTCTCAAAAAATCCACTTTCCAGAGCCTCCCATAAGTTGCTGAAAAAACAGTTGTCGATGAGCAGACCCAGGTGAGAGCTGTGGCGGCGATGAGTTGTGTACGTAGTTTCATATTATTGTTTTAAGAATTTGTATTTTTATTTACAGAGAAGCGCAAGCGCAAATTGCAGGATTTGTCATAAAAAACAGGTTAATTTAGAAAACCTTCAGTTCGCGGCGATTGGCTATTAAGAAATTTCGAAATAGGGGAAATCAATTGAAGCACAAGCACTTACAACGCAAATGAAATTTGCTATGAGGCTACAGATGCGTTCACAAAAAGCTCTTGACCTCAGAAAATCGTCGTGGATGATGAATGCAATGAATGAACTTGTGACTCGCAGAAATATTTTAAAAACTACAAGCCTTCTGATAGCAGGATCTGCAGTTGGTAAAACGTTGATGGCTGAAGGTGCAGGGCCGATCCAAGATTTAGCTCAAACATTATTGCCGTATCTGCAGAATCCGTCAGCAGATGGCATGTCAGTCTGTTTTCTGGCACGAGAGGCAACAGATGTTTTTGTGCTATTGTTTCCAGAAAATGCGAAAATGCCGATCAAGACGATTGCGGAACCGATGCCAATCCCTGCAACACCTTGGACACGCTGGAAAGTCCGTTTCACAGGCTTGAAGGCAGGGACCCGATACAAATATCAAGTTTGCTACACGCATGAGGGAGAGGAATTGAAGACGGAAACGTATTCTTTTGTAACACTCGATCCTCAAGCGGTCGAAACCAAGGTCGCGGTGTTTAATGACATTCATGATCGTCGGGAAACGATCTCCGCATTGATGAAGCAAATCAAAGCCGAGGATTTTGATTTCAGCATTTTCAACGGCGACATGATCAATGATCCAAGTGCTGCGGATGGGGCGCGTAAAGTTTTTGAGCTTTGGGATTTTTATGTAAAACTGTTAGATGGCCACAGCAAGCCGATCATATTCGTACGTGGCAACCACGAGGTGCGTGGTAGTTTCAAAGAAAACCTGCACTATATTTTTGATTTGCCAGACCTCGCCGCAGAGCAAAAACCTGAGGACCAACAATGGCAGTTTCAGTTCACGGCAGGACCCGTGCATTTTGTCGCTATGGATACGGGCGAAGATGATGGACCGGAGACTCCGCATGACAGCTACAAGAGGCCTTTATTTTGGCAAGCCTACCGCAAACGCCAAGCAGAGTGGTTACGCACTTTAGTCAAAGAGAAAGTGGGCGTAGGTTCACCATGGCGGATTTTTATCAGTCACATACCTTTGCACAATCCAGCAGGCTGGTATTCCATCTCTTCGCGCGATGATTGGAACCCGTTGCTCAAGGACTATGGCGTTTCTTTGATGCTTGCGGGCCATGACCATCAGTGGAAATTTTTACCGGCTAACAAAACTTTCAAAATCGCAGGAAAGCAGAATCAGGAAGATACACCCGATGTGCCTGTCTTAATCGGTGGCGGGCCAGCGATGAATCAAGGCACGGTAATTCTTTTGGACGCAAGTTCCAAGGAAGTTACCGCTCGAATGTATCATACCAGTGGAAAGCCACTGGAAAAATTTTCCACGAAAAAAGCTCTAGGTTCCTGAATTTCCCCTTCACATAAAAAGAAAATGCACGGCTAGGCCGAGGAAGCCAAACCAGATGAGAAACATCTGGGTGAAGTTGAGGGTTTGGGAACCCGCGGTTTCGTTGGTCTCGTTTTGTGGGCCGGATAGATTGATGCCGTATTTGAGCATGACGAAGCCTCCAGCAATGATCCATGCGATGATGAATAGGATGATGCAGATGTTGATGAACATGATGCCTGAGAGTTATCTGTTAGAGTGGGCGAGCGTAGGTGGCGCAGCGATTGTCCCAGCCTTCGCGCCAGCGTGCCTCGCCGCGAGCT
Source organism: Akkermansiaceae bacterium (assembly GCA_044239965.1). Taxonomy (GTDB): domain Bacteria; phylum Verrucomicrobiota; class Verrucomicrobiia; order Verrucomicrobiales; family Akkermansiaceae; genus UBA956. The sequence goes on along the minus strand of JBIIAI010000124.1, from coordinate 7,323 downwards.
GGTGGGGAATTGTCGATTCGACGGTTGAGGGCGCGTTTGGCCGATGCGGCAAATTCACTAGCAGCAGCTTGCCCAGCGGGGACATCGCTCATGCCGCCGAGGACTTGGAGAAGGCCCCAGCCTTTGCCAGCATAGCGTTCGTTGGCGTTGAGTCCATCGCCTTTGAAGTTGACGTAGTCGATGAGTGCGTATTGACCGTGTGCGGTAGCGGCGACTTTTTGGTAGTTGGCGGCGATGCGTGCACGATCATTGGCGGGGGCTCCGCTGAGGATTTTTGGCAGTGCGCCGCGTGAGCGGGTGATGATGAAATCGGTCTGCAGAGAAACGGTTTTGCTGAGCCAAGTGCGGAGTTCGTTCATGCGCGGTGAGCGGAATTCTTGTTTGAATTGCGCAGGTGAATTCCATGGGCAATCGGGCATGAGCCCGACGGCAGGTGGCGTGACGCCGCGTTGTTTGCAGAAGGCCATGAATTGAGGCCAGGATTCGGTGAATGGTCCTTTGTGCTGGGCGGTGTACCAAATGAAATGCCCGATACCGAGTGAAGGAAATTCTTCACCGACATTCCAGGTGGTGAGTCCATCGACGGTGCCGCCGCATTCGTTTTGCCAGATTTTTTTTCCGATGGCCATTTTCTGGGATTCGGAAAGATTGGGAATGCCCGCTGCGGCAGGTCCTTGGGCCGATGACGAACTGGAAAACGGCGAGCAGGATAGCAGCGCGAGACTGAAGAGAATGGTGAGGGATTTCATGGTGAAGTTTTACGATTTAAGTATTTAGAGGATCTTGAGATGGTGAAGGATCAGGGGTAGGTTTCTCGTCTAGGGCATTAGGAGTAGGGGTGGATTTTTTCCGTGCGATGCGGTAGGTGAAGGAGGCGATGAGGATGCCAGTGATCATGCAAATGGCAAGTGGCAGCCATTGTTGTTTTTTGGTGATGGTGATCGAAGGCGTCTCCAGAAGTGAACTGATGTAGCGGACTTCGATTTTGACTTCTTTGTTTTCGGCATGCCAAAGAGTGCCGGCATCTGTGGCGGTCGGCGTGAGCGTGAGATCGGAGCTCGATCCGACATAGGAGGCGGTACTGAGCATGTAGGAGGAGGTGGCGACGACGGCACCGAGGATGATGCTGAGGCTAGTCGCTTTGAGTTGGGCGAGAGTCATGATGCGGGACTATGATATCAATTGTGCGGCGAGTTGCAAGGCTCGTAGCATGGAAGAGGCATCAGCGATGTTTTTGCCTGCGATCCCGAAGGCGGTGCCGTGATCGGGGCTGAGGCGTGGCTTGGGCAGTCCGAGGGTGATGTTGACGGCATTGTCGAAATCTAACAACTTTAGCGGGATGAGGCCCTGATCGTGATACATGCAGAGAACTCCATCGTAGACTTGGTTGGCGGCATCGCGAAAAATCGCATCGGGCACATGAGGGCCGCTGAACTCGGCGATGTGAAGTTTTTGGAGTTGTTCGATGGCTGGCTGGATGGTGGTGATTTCTTCTTGGCCGAAGGCCCCGTGTTCGCCCGCATGGGGATTGAGTCCGCAAACGGCAATGCGCGGGAGGCGCTGGTGGCGTTTCTGCAGGAAGGCAGCGAGGAGTTTTCCCGCGGAGATGATGGACTCTTGGCTCAGCTGTGTGGGGACCTCGGCAATGCTGATATGGATGGTGGCAAGGACGACAGTGAGGGTGCGCCCCGTGAGACACATCGCTGTCTCGGTGGCGTGCAAGCGTTCGGTGAAAAATTCTGTTTGTCCGGGATAAGGGAAGCCGATGGCTTGGAGTTGCTCCTTGGAAACGGGTCCGGTGACTACGGCATCGGCTGTGCCATCGAGCAATCGTGCCGCGGCAGATTCTAGCGCATCGAGCGCGAAACGGGCTGTTTCTGCGGTGGGCTGGCCGGGTTGAAAGTGGGCGGGGATGTCCCAGGTTTCGAAACTGCAATGTTGCGGCAAGTCGGGATGGGCGAGAGCCTTGGCGATGACCTCGGGCCCGATGCCTGCGGGATCGCCGGGAGTGATGAGAATGTGGGGCCGAGACATGGTTCAGATAGGATCAAGGATCGACGATGTTGCGAAGGAATTGATTTTTTTCAATAACGCGATCAAGTCGGCGTTCGTTGTGGCGAAGTTTTACGGCAGCGGTGATCATGAGCCATAGAGATATCAGGACAAGCAGAGTGCAACCTGCGAGAACGGGGACGATGAGATAGAGAATGTCTGCAACTCGATAGAGTTTCGAGGTGGCGATAAGCACAGAGCCAAGAGAGAGGGGGATGGAAAAAATCGCGATGCCCGTGCGTAGTATGGAAAGTGCGGTGCGCTTTTCTGAGAGCATGAGGCTCACTTCATCGAACACCATTTCGCGTTGATCCGTTTTTTGCATGCGTGGGTGTAAGATAGCGTTTCAGCGCGTTAGTGCAATCTTTTCCCTGATGTGTGGAGATTTAATCTGGCGTGAGCTTGTTTGTTCTCCTCTGAGATGATAGAACAGCGCATCAACTATGAAAAAACTCCATCTTCGCGTGACGCCGAATGCCCGGCAGAGTGCCATTCAAGGCTGGGAAGCGCATACTATGCATGGTCGGGTCTTGCGCGTGCGGATCGCAGCACCGCCTGCAGAGGGCAAGGCAAATCAGGAAGTTGTGGCATTCCTTGCAAAAGCCCTCGGAGTCGGGAAATCTCATGTTTCGTTAGATAAAGGAAGTACCTCGCGTGAGAAAACGTTATTGGTGCCAGACGATTGTGACTGGCCAGCTGCGTGGGAGCCCGCGGAGTGATCAACGCCAAGAAACATCGAGGCTAAGCTTTTCGCCCGCTGGCACGGTGAAGCCGATCATGCGGTAGCCTTTGTTTGGGTTTTCGGCACTCGTGGGTGGTTTGAGTGAAAACTCTTGCCAGTCACCGCCGAGTGAATCGTGGCGAGTGAGTGTGAGTTTTTTCCCTTTGTTGGTAAGGGTGATGGTTTTTCCCTGAATGGTGAAAGCGGAATCAATGACGACTGCCCAACGCACGGGACCACGAGGTTTGAGGATGACATCGGTGATGCGAGTTTCACCGCTGGTGGGAGAAAAACGAACCATGCGCGTGGCTTTATCTGCCTGACCTGAGTAGGCGGTAGTGAGGTCAATCGAACACTCGATAGCGCTTGACTTGATGGGTTTCCATGGGCTGATCGGGCAACCTTTCGCTGGTGTGCTTTGGATTTTATCGTTGATGACGAGCGTATTGTGCGAGCGATTGTTCAGTCGAAAATAATCCCAGCGTTGTTTGCCGAAGTAACCGGGGAGATTGTAGCCTTCCTTGCCCATGTCGATGAACCAACGATGCCCTTGTGATTCATAAACGAACGATCCGACATCGAGGTGACCGTGACTCGCGGCACCGGTGCCTCCTTTGATCGCGAGCCAGGAGGCATTTGATGTCCAATTGGTGCGGGCGAATGCAACATCTTGCTGTCCGCGGAAAAGATCATAGGTACGAGCGGGTTGGCGTTGTGTCGTGGCGGCGGGGAGCCAGAGTAAGTGCAGTGGATGGAAGCGCACATCACCGTTGCCACTTTGCGAAAATGGCTGGTCGAGATAGGCTTTGAGGTGGGCGCGAGCGATGTTGGGGAGATCGCTCTCAGGAAATTTCGATGCTAAAAAACTCTGCGCGGCAGTGGGGTAATTTTTGCGCATGCCGCCATCGGCGTAGTTGAAGCAGATGCCCGTTGGTCCGATGTTATGAATCACAAATTCCGCAGTGCGTCGCCACACAGATCCTAACGGTTTTTGATTTTGGGGTAAGAAGTCGAGAGCTTGGTGGAGGGTTTGGTAGTTGGTGCCATAGTGCCAATAGTCTGGACCCTCGGGATAAGCGCCATCAGGTTGATAAAAGACTTTGCACTGGGCGAGGAGCTTGCTGGATTGCTCGATCACACGATCACAGCGCTGCGGTTCCCGTTCGTGCAAAGCGATCGCCGCGAAGGCCATGCCAGTGCCGCAAACTTGCGACCAATTGTTCGAGGGGCCTTGCCACCAGCGATTCTGGGCAATTTTCCCTTCGATCATCGCGAGTCCTTTATCTAACAAATTTTTCGCATAATGACTGCGCTGTTGGTCATTCAGCTGTGGGTAGAGCCAATCGTAGCCAATTGCTAAGGCTGTGCTCATTTCTGCGGTATCGAGGTAGTGATCAGGATTCCAATGATCCATCGCGCAGATGGCATCCATCTCGCGAAGGGTGCGATCAAAGTATTCCTTCTTCTTGGTGGTGCGCCAAGCCCAAGCGCTGTGAAGAACATTGTGGAGAGCTAATCGGGATTCTGGCAACAGGCGCTTGCCATCGTATTTTTCGAAGCGGCAGGTGCGTTCCTTGAGTGTGGCATCGGCGCGGGCGAGAATGTTTTTTTGAAGCTGAGCTGCGAGTGGATCAGAGCTGATTTTTTTCGCCACGACGGCTTCTTCCGATCTAGAAAAAAGCAAACGCGGATGTGCGGGCAATTCAGCGGCCCCAAGTGACGGAGAACATGCAATGGCAGCGACGATCGCACTCAGCGAAAAAATACGGCGAAGAAACATACAAACGACTACGCAAAATCGCGCGCCTTTCTTGCACGGCATCACGCATGCAGCTCGCCAGCAGCTTCTAGCAAATTGCGGAAGGTGCCTGGTTGATTCTCGAGTTCTTCAAATGTGCCACTTGCCACGATTTGTCCTTTTTCTAACACAATGATGCGTTCCGCTTGGCGAATGCTGGAAAAGCGATGGGCGATGAGAAAAGTGGTGCGCCCTTGGCAAAGAATGCGCAGAGACTCAGTGATCGCAGCTTCACTTTCGGCATCGAGCGCGCTAGTGGCTTCATCGAGGATCAAAATCGGCGCGTCTTTCAAGAAGGCCCGCGCCATGGCGATGCGTTGTCGCTGACCGCCCGACAAGCTCGATCCACGTTCCCCGACTACCGTTTGGTAGCCCTCGGGCAAGCGTTCGATGAATTCGTGGGCGTGCGCTTTGACCGCTGCGGCACGGATTTCCTCATCGGTGGCGTCTTGGCGACCTACGCGGATGTTTTCGGCGATCGAATCCTGAAATAGCACTGGCATTTGCGGTACCACCGCGATGTTACGACGCAAATCTGCGAGCGACCAAGCACGTAGATCAGTGCCATCGATGAGAATTTTTCCAGCAATCGGATCAAACAACCGCGGCAACATATTGACCATCGTCGTTTTGCCTGAGCCACTCGGCCCGACAAAAGCGATCATTTGGCCGTGTGGCACGTGCAAGGAAACATCGCGCAGCACCGGTTCCTCATCGTAGGAAAACGAGACGCTCTCCCAGCGCACATCGCCTACGATTGCTCCACTTGCTTTAATATCCTTGGCCGCTGGCTCGGCAACAGTTTCCTTGGCTTCAAGAATCATTTCCAAGCGTTCGGCCGCAGCGCCGCCTTGTCGCAGCAAGGCATTGACAGCGCCGAGTTTTTTCACCGGTTCGTAGGCCATGAACAAGGCCATGCCAACGGCGATGAATTCATCGAGCGTCATGCCGCGTTGCACACCAAGATAGAGCGCGAACGCAAAGCCCACCGAGGCCACGACTTCGATCGCCGGTGAAATCAGCGCTTTGTATTTTACTACTTTGAGCAAGAGGCGTAGGACGTTTTTGACTTGCGTGGCATAGGTGTTTTGTTGGCGTGATTCGAGCTGATAAACGCGTACCTCTAGGGGCGATTGCAAGGTTTCGCTGATGGTTGAAGACGTTTCGCCCATTTGCTTCTGCACCGCTTTGCTGCGCCGGGCGATTTTTTTCCCCGCACGAGAAATCGGAATCACGCATAGGGGAATCGAGAATAAACCAATCATTGCAATGCCCATGCTATGGTTTTGGATCGATTTATTGACCAGATAGACAATCGCTGCAATCAAGGTAGCGGGCTGTTTGATGAGGTCATTGCTACCCTGCGCGATCGCATTGCGGATCACTTCGCAGTCATAGGTCAATCGCGATAACAGATCGCCCGACTTGTTGCCGTGGTAGTAACTCATGGGCAAGCGCTGCAACTTGGCAAAAGCCATCGTGCGAATTCGCTCTAGCACCAGAAATCCAGATTTGTTGATCAAATAGGTGTTGGCATAGCCTGAAAGACCACGAATCAGGAAGATTAGCGGAATCAGCATACACATCAGCAGTGTGAGCGATTGAACGGACCCATCGAGCCAGTTGCTTTGGAAGTTGATGATCCATTGCGGCACGTTTTCCATTTTTTTCTCATCGCGAAACAACAAGGGAAACACCTTCTGCACCATCGTCGGTAAACCGAAGCCACTGGCGATGCCATAAATGATCCCCGCCAGGATGCCGCCGCCAAACGTTGCGCGAATCTCCCAAAGTAATGGGTAATAGCGTTTCAGTGGACTATTTTTCACGCGCGGAGGCTACTATGCGCATTCTCGACTGGCAATGCTCAATTCTGCAGGGATGTGGTGTGTTTTTGTCGTCCAGAATTAGATCAAAAGTGATGGCTGTGCGGATTCCTAAGGAATTGCTAAGTAATTTTCGCAGCCACACTAGGGGCAATTCTTCATTTTTTTTCTGAGTTGTTCGGTCGATTGATTTGGAGAACTTGATCAGTTTTGAGCAATCAATAGGTGAATCATCCGGAAATCCGAAATTTTTTCGATTTTTCATTCACGCGGTTGCAGGACTTGGCGAGGATCTTTTTTAGAATGCATAAAAACTAGTGAATGAAGATTTCTAATAGCGTCGTATCAACGAAAAATTTTCAAATTGGTTAGATGATTTTTCGGTATTGAGGATGATCAGGAAAAGTTTCCTAGTATGCGGCGTTCGCCCGCCCCTAAAACGAACTCTTACCATATTACATGAAGTTACCATCTGTCCCCCTGATGCTCGTCGCAATGGCGTTGCCTTTTTCGGTTCACGCTCAATTATTCTCCGGTTGCACTGACAAAGTGCTCGCTGACTGGTCATTTGACACTAAGACGCTCAACCCTGACTACGTAGACCCCTCGGTATCAGTTACCATGAATCCTATTGGAGTTCCCAACAATGGTGTTGGTTACGGTCAAGGTCCTGGCGGGCTGGTGACTTTGTGGCTTGCTTCCCGAACTTTAATGTCGATGGCTACATTGATTTCGGGATTAAATCAAACGATTGCATCAATCTTGGAGGTTTGACTTTTGATTATCTCACAGAAAGTAGCTTCAATCAAACAGGACCTACGGTATTGAACTTCTCGATCTACGACAGCGTTTCCAATGATTTGTTGTTTCAGACGAACCACTTTAACTCCAGCACATCTGCTTGGCAGCATTTCGATATCAATGAT
>JBIIAI010000123.1:0-9397 GCA_044239965.1 Akkermansiaceae bacterium | reverse complement strand
ACCTAGCCCTCGTCGATGAGCTTTCTTGGGAACTCGATCGCGGACTCATCAGCGTCACCGGTGAGACTGGAGCAGGAAAATCCGTCATCGTTGGCGCACTCAAGCTCGTGTTAGGGGAACGCGCCGACAAATCACTGATCCGCACAGGAGAAGAATCCTGCACCGTAGAAGCCGTATTTTCCCTGAGCACTGCCGAGGAGATCCAAGCGATCCTCGCCGAAAATGCGCTCGATTTTTTCCCTGGTGACGACCTGATCATTCGCCGCGTCATCGGCCAATCGAACACCCGTCAATTCATCAATGACTCCCCCGTCACGCTCGGGCTTTTGAAAAAACTCGGCGAGCACCTCGTCGATCTGCATGGTCCTCACGATCACCAATCGCTGCTCTCCACCGATCGCCAAATGGCCATGCTCGATGCCTACGCCAATGCCGATTCGCTAGTCAGCCAATACCGCAGCCAATGGCAACAGTGGAAGCAAAAGGTCGCCGAGTGGGAAGAACTGCGCAATGCCGATGCCGTCTCCACGCGTGAGCTGGATCTCCTGCGTCATCAAGTCGATGAAATCAACGCCGCCAATTTTCAGGCCGATGAAGAAACCGAACTGATGAATCGCTATCGCCGCGCCAATAGCGCTGCGCGTTTGTTAGAAAACACCTCTGCTGCAATGGCTCTGCTTGCGGGCGAAGATGATGGCATTCTCACTCGCCTCAGCGAACTGCAACGCCACATCCGCGATCTGGAAAAACTTGATCCATCCATCGGCGAACGCTGCACTGGGCTGGAGACCGCAGTCGTCGAGCTGCAAGAACTCGAAAGCACTCTCTCCGATTATCTCGATGAACTCGAAATCAACCCCGAGGAAGCAGCCGCGTTGGAAGAGCGCGTCAATCTGTTAGAATCGCTCAAGCGCAAATACGGTGGCAGCATTGCCAACATCTTGCTCGCCCGCGATGAGGCCAGCAACCGACTCGACAACATCGAGAACCGCGGGGAAAAACTCGATCTCCTGCAAGCACAAATCACCGAGCTGCGCAGCCAACTCGATGCCGCCGCCAACAAGCTCAGCAGCACTCGCCGCAAGGCTGCACCGAAGCTTGCCAAGGAAATTGCCTCCCAACTCAAAGATCTCGGCTTCAAGCAATCAGCCTTCGAGATTTCCCTCACCGCCCTGAACGATCCCTCCTCGCACGGCATGGAGTCCACCGATTTCCTCTTTGGCCCGAACCCAGGCGAACCACTTCATCCGCTGCGTCAAGTAGCCTCCAGCGGTGAAATCAGCCGCGTCATGTTGGCCGTGAAGAGTGCACTCGCCGATCAAGATGCAACGCCATTGATGGTCTTCGATGAGATCGATGCCAACGTCGGTGGCGAAGTAGCCAAAGCCGTGGGCCGCAAGATGGCTGTGCTCGGTGCGAGACACCAAGTCATCGCCATCACCCACTTCCCGCAAGTGGCGGCCACCGCAGCACGACACTTCGTCGTCGAAAAAGAAATCAGCCACGGCCGCACCCGTTCCCGCCTTTTCCCCGTCACGGGAGAAGCGCGCATCCATGAGCTCGTGCGCATGCTCGGCGGCGGTGGCGAATCCGCCCGCGCGATGGCCAAGAGCCTGCTCGAAGCCTAAGACATTTCCGCGCCACTTTGACCCAGTGCCATTTGCTACAAAATCGGCGTAGTCGAAACTCGGATGCGATAAAAGCGCTTGGGATCACTGCTTCCGTTCGCATGAGTTAAGCTACTATTGTTGCTCGTGGCCATGATGCTGTTCGAAACGAAACTCCATGAGTTCGGCGCAAGGCTGGTGCTGGTTTCCAGTCGATAGTAGCGACCAGGAATGCTCGGGAATGTGAGCACAACATCGGCACCACTGCGAGCGATCGCAGAAATGGCGAGACGCGAAGTATTCAGCAAAGGATTGGTGCCGGCGATGTCTTCATCAGCATTGCTCACGCAGTCGCCATCGTTGTCAGCAAGCGGATCTAACAAAATCATCGGCGAGCTCGTCGATGCCATGTTCGGAGCTCCCGCATCGGTCATCGCGGCGACACTCGAGGCAACACCCGCCGCAGAAACAGCTTTGATGCTGGCATAATACACCGTGCCAATGTTGCCCGTAAAGCTGTAGGAAAATTGAGCCGCAGGCACCACTGCCTGGTCGATGACTTGATTGCCTCCCTGCGTGGTGCCGATGCTCACGAGATAGTGAGAAATGGCATCGTCTGGCCCAGCATTCGACAGCCAAGTGATGGTGGCGCTATTTCCTAACACATAAGCTGCGCTGAGTGGCAGTGGTGCAGGTGGCGCGGTGACATCGTAGAGCTTCAAGTATTGTGCTTCGAACGGAGCGCTTGCCCAGTCTCCCGGCGCGGCATTGCTGGTTCCTGTAGTGGGAACTTTTGCCAGAGAGATAAAGAGCCCCGAGCTTTTCAACTGCGCACCGCTCAATCCCCCGCCCGACCACAGCCAAGCAGCGCTTCGCCCTGCTGTGCCGTTGCCCACATTTTCGTAAGCGGATCGATTTTTCACGTTGTAACTGCGACCATCTTTCACCCCTAACAGATTGGCGAGTGTTGCGGGAATTTTGAATTGATCCGCCTGCGCGTTGTTGCGATCTAAATTGGCAAATGCCAGCACCACATCTTGGAATGCGGGAGAAACATTGGCGCTTTCATATTTCGCCACAGCATGAATCTGTGCGTTACCGCCATCGCCATCAAGGAACCAGCGATTCGACGAACGCAGCGCGCGGCTTGCTTGTCGCGCACGAGCCATGCCGGCATAGACGTGAAACAATTGATCATTGCCGTAATTCGCATCGTTCCAGATCGGCATCATCGAGTTATAGCGTTTGAAATGCGCAATCTGCTTGCCGAAGTTGGTCTCGTAGTGATCGTAGCCAAAGGTGCGACTGATGCCCAGTTCCTGACCAGGAAAAATCATCGGCACACCATCGAGGCTCGCGGTGACTCCCATACGCAGCAGCGCCTGCCAGGGATCGGTGTAGTTTTCCTCATCGTGCGATGTCGTATTCGCCAATACAAGGCCTTGGCCATACGCATTGCGACGGCTCTCGTAGATGTCGCGATAGCTGGACTTATTGCTCGCGCTTTGCAGCGGGAAGACGATGTTTTCATTGAGAATGTCGAAGTGGCGATTGGATCGATAGGTTACCGCTCCGCCATCGAGAGATTCTGCCATCATCACAAAATTCCATTTATACGAGCGGGCTACGTTGATGATGTATTCCCACGCCTGCGGTGGCAGTCCTTGGCCGAAGTCACAACGGTTGCCATCAATGCCGCGCGCGTCCCATGCATAACGCTGGGCGATGCTCAATCCGGGCTCGGTTGAGCTGTTGCGATTTTGCCCCGCGGGTCGTGTTTTCTCTAACCAATGCACGGCGTAACGAGCGAAGTATTGCCACACTTGCCGCGTGGTATTTTTGGCAACGCCACCTTGCACAAAATCATTGCTGGTCCAGTCCGCATCAGCCACATCGAACCAATCACCTTCGCTATTGTGGCTTGAATTTTCGGGTCTGGTGTTGTTTTCCACCAAAGCATCATAGCGACCGAAAAACACATCCTTGACGTCATTCCATTTGCCGAAATCGTAACGGTCGGGCCCTGGGGCAATGTTGGCGGCGCTGGAGGCGCGATTGCCATAATTGCCATCTAACGAATAAAAGCGCGCATCGCGATTGCGGATCTCATCGCTGGGTGACCACGTGGCTCCATCGGGCTTGAGTAAGTCCACGCCAACTTGACCGAGCTCGCAATCGAATGCCGTGTGATTGAAGGGAGCATCGAGCATGATGCCGATTTTTTTCTCATCGGCGGCTGCAACAAAATTTTGCCAAGCCGTCATCGCAGCAGCACGATTGGTGGCGTTGAGCATATCGGACGGATTGAGTGGATTACCGCTAAAATTTTTGCTAAAAAGCGGATTCACCTCGAAGAAATTCTTCACCGCATACGGACTACCTGGATCGTAAAGAGCAGAGCCAGAACCATAGCCATTGACGGGCTCACGACCATCGAATCCACAGGGATGAATCGGCTGAAACCAAAGCCAATTGGCTCCGAGCGCGTTGAGGTAATCAAGATCCCAGCGGTTGTTGTTTGCATGCGGCGCGCCAGGAGCATTGTGCATATCCTCGATCGTTGAGCGGGTAGCAAAAGTATCGCCCGATGCCTCGATGTTGAGCACGTTGACTTCATACAAAATGATATCGCGCGCATCCTGCGGAGAAACAGTGATCGCATGATCGCGACGATTCGCGGCGCCATTGGTATACCAGCGCCAATTGCTATCGCCCGCCACTTTCCAACGCGCGGTGAGTCGATAGGCTCCCGTCTTCTGCGCGGGTAATGTTAATGTGTAAACACCTGCCCCCGTGTGAGTCATTTCGTGAGCTTGGTAGTACTGCGTGTCATCGCCAGCGACTAACGAATTCCCATCAGTGCCCGTGATGCCGTCAGCATAACCATCGCCATTGGCATCGGTCTGCGCACGGTCGCGACGATTCAAATTCGTGAAAATTTCCGCATCCACAATGTTCGCTTCGCCAGGTTGAAAGACAATGTTCAGAGGCACCGAATCCGCTGCGATTTCATCGACAAAAATCTTCGTGGTGGTATAATTGGCACTCAGTCCATTCACCGTTAACTGCGGCTGACCGATGATGCCATTTTGATAAAAAAACGTGGCATTGTTGGTGCCATTCGTGCCGTGATCGGCAAATTTTTCCTCCAAGGTAGCTGCGTTCCACAAACCGATGCGATACTTTAACGTAGCACCAATCGGCAGTGAGCTCATGATGTTGGTGAGCGTGCCTTCCCATGACATCGAATTGCCATTGCCGCTGGCATCCGACACCGCACCTGCGTAAACCATGCTGACAGCAGATGTTTGCGCATTTCCTGCAACGCCGAGCGAACCTACAGGCGTGCTGCCATCGGTGGTGAAATAGACCGCGCCATGCGTCGACCAACGACTGGCGAGCGAATTGTCGCTGCCGATGTAGCCCGAACGCACGCGCAAGGTGATGTCGGCCGAGCCGATGGTGCGATCGTTCGCATGATAGACCCAGCCAGGTCGATTGCGGATGGAAAACGGTTGCGCTATCGCCGTCGCCTCTAGGGTCGTCGTCTGGCTACCCGCATCCGCGCCATAAAGATACGTCGTTTCAGGAGCAGCACCACTAAAGGTGACCTTCACATAATATTCGATCACATCCGTAGCCGCAATGGTCGCGCTCGGAATGCTGGCTTTCCAATACTGATTCAGTCCGACATTGCTGTGAAAGCTCAAAGCCACAGAACTCCAGGCGCTGGGCGAGCCGTCACGCGGGATCGTGCGATAGATCAACTGACCTCCGTTTTGATCACCTCCCACGCCGCCATTTTTAAAAAAACCCTGGTAGATCGTGACGTTGGTATTTTTCACCTCATACATTGGATCGCGCATGGTAGTGGCGATTTGCGATTCTTGTGTCGTCGGCAAATGCCAGACATTGGCGGGGGCTGCGAGGGCAATGCTTTTCAACATCGTCACAGCGCATACGGTGAGGAGCAAATACTTCATGATTTCATGGGTTGGGGGTTCCTGCTGCAAGAGCAACAAAGACTTCACACCGGGGGATGTCAAATCTATGAGAATCCTAGCTATCCGAGCCAAAAACGCAACGGGAAAAGGTTTCATCGCATACAAAAAAGGCCACACCAGAAGTGCAGCCTCTTAGATTTCTGAGCGCTGATCGCGCCGCATTTGAATAACGCAGGATTTTAGATCTTCATGATCTCTTTTTCCTTCGCCACAACGTGCACGTCGATTTCTTTGACGGACTTGTCAGTGAGCTTCTGCACATCTTCTTCGAAGACTTTCTGACCGTCCTCGGTGAGGAAATTTTCCGCCTTCATTTTCTTCGCGGCGTCCATGCCCTCTTTGCGAACTTGACGAACGGAGATTTTCGCTTCCTCGCCCATTTGCTTGATCAGCTTGGCCATTTCACGACGACGCTCCTCTGAGAGTTCAGGTACAGGCACACGGATCGAACGATCTGCGGCTGAGGGATTGAGTCCCAATTTGCTCTCGCGGATGGCGCGCTCAATGTCCTGCGTAGTGGATGGATCGAAGGGCTGCACCATGAGCATGCGCGGCTCGGGCGTAGTCACAACGGCCACGGCTTTGAGCTTCATGACCGAGTCGTAGGCACGAACATAGACATCCATGTTCTCGATCAAAGCAGGCGATGCCTTGCCCGTGCGCACACTGCTGAACTCGTGCAGCAAGTGATCTACGGCTTTCTGCATGCCCATTTCTACTTCTAACAATTCTTCTTCGGGATCCATAATTCGGTAAGGTTATCAGGGTTGTAAAATCATTGCACAACAGTACCAATCTCGCCCCCTAACAGAGCCGTGGTGATGTTGCCGGGTTTTTCCAGATCAAATACGATGATGGGGATATGATTGTCCATGCAGAGGCTGAATGCCGTGGTGTCCATGACCTTGAGTTGCGAGGAAATGCACTCTTGGAAACTGACAGTCTCGTAGCGCTTGGCATCTGGATTTTTCTTGGGATCGCTATCGTAAACACCATCGACCATGGTGGCTTTGAAAATCACCTGTGCACCCATCTCGCTCGCACGCAGGGCGGCAGTGGTATCGGTCGAGAAGAATGGACTGCCTGTGCCAGCAGCAAAAATGACCACCTTACCTTCTCCGAGGTATTTTTCTGCACGGCGGCGGATGAATGTTTCAGCGACGTTTTTCATCTCAATCGCAGACATGACCACGCAGGTCACGCCTTCATCTTCGAGGGCACTTTGCAAAGCCAAAGCATTCATGACTGTGGCAAGCATGCCCACGTAGTCGGCGGTGGCACGATCCATGCCACGGGCGCTTGCAGCGGCACCACGCCAGAAATTTCCGCCGCCCACTACCACGCCGAGTTGCAGACCATCCTTGAGCGAGGCACAGATTTCACTGGCGATGCGGTCCACGATCTCTGGTGAAATGTTATCCCGACTACCGATTTCGCGAAGGGCTTCTCCGCTGAGTTTGAGAATGGCGCGCTTAAATTTGCGAGGATCGGTAGGTGTTTTAGGACTCATAAGGTGGTTACTATGCTGCGCGATACAAGCACGATTGGAATACCTTGGCAATTCCCAAGATAGGATTGGTGCAAAAAAATTACTCCGCCTTACCCTTGATGATGTATTTGATCCCCAAATCCTGCAACGCGTGGTTGTTGTCGTTGGTGCCCACTACCCGAATTTGAACGCGCAGGTCGTCTTTTTGCATCGCATTATATTCGCCTAGCGTCTTTTTAATTGAACCCGCAACGAGGCGCAATACTTGACGCGCCGTCATGTCAATCTCTTCGGGAATGACCAGATTTGCAATGTTGATCTCAACAAGCAACATCTCCTCTTCATCCATCTCGGCGTCGATCTTAAGACCACAAATGACTACTAAATTTACCTCTTGGATTTTGTAGTTTTCGTTATTGGTGGGTAGAGCATGGGGCATGGCAATCGACTCGACCAACACCTCAGGAAATCCACCGGTCAAGGCCATGGGTCGAGATAGTATCGAGGCCTGCAAGGATTCGCCCATATCATCCACCTCATCGTCCACATCAGAACCGTGCAAACTGATCGGCTGATAAATCTGCACCACATCGATGACCGTAGCAAAGCTCGCAAGTGTAGCAAAGAGGAGGCTCAGAACAATTTTCATGCCTCCAGCCTAGTGAAACACCGAGGAAAAACAATCAAGAAAATTTCATCTCTACGCCTCGCGCAGCGCTGCGATCGCAGCAGCCATGTCGGGGGCAGAGAAGGTCGAGGAACCAGCGACGAGAACATTGGCTCCAGCTTTGGTAGCTTTGGCTGCGGTGGCTAGACCAATGCCGCCATCCACTTCAATGTGATACTTGAGACCTTTTTCTTCACGCCATTGAACCGCAGTTTCGATTTTCGGCAGCACTTCCTCCATGAAGGCCTGACCGCCGAAACCTGGAACCACGGTCATGCATAGCAGCAGATCGATTTCGCCGAGAAAGGGTTCTACCTCGCTCATCGGTGTGGCTGGATTCAGCGCGAGTCCAGCTTGGCAACCAGCAGCACGAATGGCACGTAAAGTCGAGAGCACATCGTGATCCGCCTCGACATGGACGGTGATCAAATCTGCTCCCGCGGCAACAAAACGGGGCAAGTAGTGATCCGGGCGAGAAATCATCAGATGCACATCGAGAAAAATGTCGTTGCTCTCATGCACAGCCTGAACGACTGCGGGACCAAAGGAAATGTTGTCCACGAAATGACCGTCCATCACATCAAGGTGCATCCAATCAGCACCCGCATGAATGGCTCGGCAGGTTTCTTCCTTGATGCGACCAAAGTCCGCCGCGAGAAGCGACGGAGCAATGACGCGGTCAGTGCATTTGCGCGGAATCATAGCCTCAGGTCAATAGAATCAAGCTACGTAGCCTAGCGCCTTAGCGCGTTCTTCAATCTGGGCGTTGTTGTCGATCAACTCCTGAATGGGATCCCAGCGGCCAGCGGTAAGAGCATCGCGCGCGGACTCGGGAAGTGTGATCGAGATGCTATGGCCAGCGGAAGTTGTGACTTTTTGCGTCTCAAGGTCAATCGTGATCTGAATCTGAGGATCAGCTTCTACAGCAGCGCGCAAGGCAGCTACATCGGCAGCAGAAGCAACGACGCAAGGCATGGCGAGAGTCGTGCAGTTGCCATTGAAGATCTCGGCAAAAGACTCTGCGATGACGGCATCGAAGCCATATTTGCGGAGCGATTGCGGAGCGTGCTCACGGGAAGAGCCGCAGCCGAAGTTCATGCCAGCGATGAGAATGTTTGCGCCAGCAAAACGTTCCTCGTTGAGTGGGTGATTGGTGCGATTGCCTTCGGAATCGAAGCGCACGTCGTAGAACGCAAATTCACCGAGACCATCAAAGGTCACGCATTTCATGAAACGAGCAGGAATGATGCGATCGGTATCAATATCAGCACCGGGCACAAATACGCCACGACCGCTCACTTGTTTTACTTTTTCTAAAGCCATAAATTTTTTCTGTTAGATTATAAAAGGATATGCAAATTGCAGAGGATCAAGCGAAGTCGAACAACTCACGTGCGTCGGCGATGTGACCTTTGATCGCAGCAGCGACCACCATGACGGGAGACATCAGCACGGTGCGACCTGTGGAACTGCCTTGGCGACCTTTGAAATTGCGGTTGGAAGATGAGGCACAGAGTTGATCACCGATCAATTTATCAGGATTCATCGCCAAGCACATCGAGCAACCCGCAGCACGCCACTCAAAGCCGGCATCGCGGAAAACTTGATCGAGGCCTTCTTTTTCACACTG
>JBIIAI010000147.1:0-7487 GCA_044239965.1 Akkermansiaceae bacterium | reverse complement strand
AAGTCGGTGCCGTAATACACAGGCGCATCATATTCGCTAGCATTGCGATCAACAGTCCCCTGGAACTGTTTCATCAACCATATCTCACAGTTTTTGCTGATTTTCTCCGCGTTGTTTCCCGAGGCATCGACCAAATCGGGCCACTCTTGCGCAGCAAGCCAACCCGAGCCATCGCGCATCAACGAGTAGTTCAGCGACACTCCCATCTGTTTGGAGTATGACCACTTCGAGCACAGCAGTTTCACCTTCGCAGTCATCGCAGGCGGAAACACCGCTTTGTGAATCAGGTAGGCATGTAAGCACGCATGAAGATTGAAGGGATCAGGCCGCGCCTTCAGCGTAGCATCCAACATGCGATCGATCGCTTTCAACGTTTCCGCCTGATTGACTTCACTTTCTAACCGCGCTGCGAGAAACGGCATACCGTCTTTCGGAAAAGTCGGGCTCCGCGGCGTTACGGTGGCAAAATATTTCACGCAAGCCGCTGCCCGCTGACGATAGTCTTCCCCCGTAAGCCGAGGGTTCGGCTCGGCTGCCTGCAAGCCATGCGACACGACTAGGCTAACGAAAAATGCGTTGCCCAAAAGTTGATAGATACGATGCAAAAAAGTCACGGCGTAATGATACGCCGCATCACAGCTCAATATGACGGAAAATCCACGTCATAGTGTGTCACAGCACGACTGGCAAACTCGCCGCAGCCACCGCCTGACCATGCCGTTTGGTTTTTTCGTCGGGCACTACCAATTTGATCTTTAGCTCAGGAAACTCGGCAGCGAGAACTTTTTCTGCCTCGCGAATGATGATTTCACCACCTTCGCCAGACGTCACTCGTCCCAAGATCAAGAGATTTTCCATTGCATAAAAATCCGCATAGTGCGCGATCGAGTAGCCAAAGCAAACACCGATCGTTTGGTAGATTTTCGCAGCGCGCTCGTCCTGAGCTTTCATCGCCTCTTGCACTTTCACCAATTGCTCAGGAAAGGGCATTGTTCCAAAATCGAATCCAGCCGCTGGAGCCAAACGTGCGACGGCTTGTTGCGAGAAATAGAGAGCCCCACAACCGCGATCACCCGACCATTCATCGAGCGGACCTTCTTCGCGATAGTCAACCGGCGCGAAGGCCAATTCATTGAGCCATGGCTTGATGTGCCCGTCTTGATCGACGTAACCAGCCGCTTCCGATGTTCCCATGGCTACGCCCAGCACAGCATTCGCTTCGAGCCCCATCGATCCCGCCAAGGCTGTCACTTCGCCATCATTGACAACCTCGAAGGGAATGTCGTTCCAACGCTTTTTCAGCCCGATAAAAATATCACGCACATGCGTTTCATAGTCCTGCGGACTCACTCCGCGAAACAGCGAAGACGCGCGCACCTGGTTGTTCATGATGACACCAGCCGAGCTTCCACCAATCGCATCCACACGTGGCATGTGCGCGGCAGCGCGGATGAGCGAATCCTGAATGCCCTCGATGTGATACTGCGGGTCATTTTGGAAATAGGGATCCCATACAATCTCTTCCGAAAAGACCACCTCGCCATCGATGACCGCTGCGCATTTGCGATCCGAGCCACCAAGATCGAAGCCGATGCGGCAACCACCTAAGTTGCGGCCCAGGCTCATCGCCTCGCCTTGCTCTGCGGGCAATTCCGATAATGCAGCCGAGCGCACCGAAATCGGTTCGCCAAAAATTTTCGTGCCAATGAATTCGCGATCAAACTTACGAGAGCCTTCACTCGCATAAGCCTTCTCAAGCATCGCTACAACGTCATCAGCACCCGCGATCAAAATCCGGCTTCCGCCTTTTTGCCACAGCAAAAACTTCACCAGGCGCTCAACGTATTTCTCGGTATCCGCCGCAAATTCCGCAGTCGAAGGAAGCAATCGACCCGCCCAGCGGAAACAGGTGCCATCCTCGCGCATCAAAGCCAGCGAGACATCGCGACCGTCTTTTTCGGCAAGCGCTACGTAGGCCCGATTCCACAAAACGGCGGGCACAAAATCAGGATCCAATACGGGCAAAAATTGGGGATGAATGGAGATCGAACTCATAGTGTCGCCGCGACCTTATCCTCAATTCTGTATTTTGGGAAGGTACAAGTGAAAAAAAATCCCTTTGACTAATTTGCCCGTGTCTTTCACCCACACCGAAGGCATAAAATCAGAGCTTCCAGAGCCCCGAAAATCAACAGCGGTTTTTAGGAATAAGAAACCACAGCAGCATCATTCGAAAACTCGGCAATTCAGTTTCATACGCGCAAGATTACCTTCGTTCGATCACCCCAATAAAATCGCGTCTCAGCGCAGAAAGTTCTTGCGTATCGAAAAATTCAATCCTACGACCGCTCCAGCGCTTCGCAGGAAGCACTGCCCGCGGCTCCACTCGAGACCGCCCTTTTGCTGTCTTCGTCGATGAGAAAGATTGTTTTAGGTCCCAACCAATCACTCATCGCCCCGCCCGCTCACCCATCAAGGTCCGAGTCAGGCACCGAATCCATCAAACTATGAATCCTACCTCCTTTGAGGCCATGCCTTTGGCTGCGCCCCTCCACCGCGTGTTGCAAGAACTTTCCTACACCACGCCCTCACCGATCCAAGCCCAAGCGATCCCACTGCTGTTAGAAGGCCGCGACCTCCTCGGTTGCGCCCAGACCGGCACGGGCAAAACTGCGAGTTTCGCTCTTCCCATCCTCAATGCGCTCCACGGCACTACCGGCAAAAACCGTCCTCGCAGTCCACGCTGCTTGGTGCTCGCCCCGACCCGTGAACTCGCCATTCAGGTTGGCAAAAGCTTTTCCACCTACGGAAAATACGTGCCTTTCCGCCAAACACTCATTTACGGAGGTGTCGGCCAAGCTCCGCAAGTCAGCGCTATGCGCAATGGCGTCGATGTTCTCGTCGCCTGCCCGGGCCGATTGCTCGATCTCATCGACCAACGCCACGTCGATCTCTCATCCGTAGAATTTTTCGTGCTCGATGAAGTCGACCGCATGCTCGACATGGGCTTCCTCCGCGATGTCAAACGCATCGTTTCGCTGTTGCCACCAAAACGTCAGTCCTTGTTCTTCTCCGCGACCCTCGCGCCAAACATCGTTGAGCTCGCTCACTCGATCCTGCGCAATCCGGCCAGCGTCAGCATCACGCCCGAGACCACAACCGCAGAAAAAATCGACCAACAAGTCTGCTTCGTCACCAAAGAATCGAAGCGTCCATTGCTCGAAGAACTACTGCGCGGCCAAGCCAATGCCCGCGAGCAGAAACTCACCATCGTTTTCAGCCGCACCAAGCACGGCGCCAACAAACTCGCCAAGTCACTCTGCGCCGCCGGTTTCCCGTCCGATGCCATTCACGGCAACAAATCGCAAGCTCAACGCGAAAAGGCGCTCGATCGCTTCAAAAAAGGTCTCACTCCTGTACTCGTCGCCACCGATGTCGCCGCCCGTGGTGTCGATGTCAAAGACGTGGGCTTGGTGATCAACTTCGATCTCCCGAACGAACCTGAAGCCTACGTGCATCGCATCGGCCGTACTGCCCGTGCTGGAGCCGAAGGCCGTGCCGTTTCGTTCTGTTCTGAAGACGAGCTCGAATACCTGCGCGACATCGAAAAAATCATCCGCATGCCCATCCCCCGCTGGGACAATCACAACTGGCACGAAGAAGCCCTCGCCGAGCGCCACAAAAAAGGCATTCGCGGTCCCGCTCCGAAAAAGCCCCAAGGTGGAGGCGGCGGACAACACCGTGGCCAACGTCGTCCACCTCAAGGCAACTCCAGTCAACGCCAAGGCGGACAGGGTGGTCAAGGTGGCGAAGGCCAAAACCAACAACGCCAAAAATCCCGCCCTGCCGGTAATCGCGGGCGTTAAAAGTTTGATCTTAAGATCAAAGGTCGACAGCAAAGCACAACGCGAGCTCGTCCCCCTCACTCAGGGCGAGCTCGTCGAGCTGTTTGCGCGAAATTTCTACCTCAAGAAATTGGCCATCGTCGAGACGAACCGATAGCGCAGCAATCGGACCAGCTGAAAAAAGATGCTGCACCACAGCCAAGCGATCCACCGTAGGATCATACTCGGCAGCGAATTTCACTTCGATTTCGTGAGGTCGAATGTATTGCACCTTGCCATCGGGCTGTTGCAATTTATTCACATTGCCGAGGAATTCATAAACAAACGGCGTGCGCGGACGATCAAAGATATCCTGCGGCGCTCCTACTTGTTCGATGCGCGAATTCCGCATCACGACCACCTGATCAGCCAACTCTAGTGCCTCTTCTTGATCGTGCGTGACAAACAACGTGGTTAGACCAATTTCATCGTGAAACGAACGCAGCCAGCGCCGCAAATCCTTGCGCACCTGAGCATCGAGCGCACCAAAAGGCTCATCGAGCAACAACACCTTCGGCTTGATCGCCAAGGCACGTGCCAGAGCAACTCGTTGACGTTGGCCGCCTGATAGCTCATGCGGTCGGCGTTTGTCGAGTCCATCCAATTTCACCAAGCCTAACAACTCATGAACGCGATGGGTGATTTCTGCTGCGCTTGGTCGATCACGTCGCGGCAGCACCGATAGGCCAAAGGCAATGTTATCCGCCACGGTCATGTGCTTGAACAAGGCATAATGCTGAAACACAAATCCGACATGGCGTTTGCCTGCGGGAACATCGACCACATTTTCGCCATGAAACAAAATTTTGCCTGGCCCATCATCGGCGAATTCAAGTCCCGCAACGATGCGCAACAAGGTCGTTTTTCCCGAACCAGATGGCCCGAGTAAGGCAGTCAATGAACCGTTAGGCACTTCTAACGAAACGTCTTCCAATGCTTTGTAGGAACCAAAGGTTTTGCTGATGGAATGAATGGAAATGGACATAGAATAAAAAAGTGTTAGTGACCGTGACTGGATTGACCGGAAAAATGTTCGATAAGAGATTTGATTCCCAAGGTGAGGATCGCGAGCAATGCCAGCAAGGTGGCGCAGGCAAACGCAGCACTGAATTGGTATTCGTTGTAGAGGACCTCGATGTGCAGTGGCAACGTATTCGTCTCACCGCGAATATGGCCCGAGACCACCGATACCGCACCGAATTCCCCCATCGCGCGGGCATTGCACAGCAACACTCCGTAGAGCAAACCCCACTTGATGTTCGGCAACGTGACACGCCAAAAAATGCTCCAACCGCTCGCGCCCAAAGTCACGGCGGCTTCTTCTTGATCCGCACCTTGCGACTCCATCAGAGGAATCAACTCGCGCGCCACAAAGGGAAACGTGATAAACACCGTGGCAATGATGATCCCCGGCAAAGCGAAGATGATCTTGATGTCATGTCGTTGCAAAAAATCACCAAACCAGCCATGAGAACTGAACAACAGCACCCAGACCAAACCCGCGATCACAGGAGAAACTGCGAAGGGCAAATCGATCAATGACATCAAAAAGGCACGACCTTTGAAACGGAACTTTGTGACCAGCCATGCGGCTGCCACTCCGAACAAAGTATTCAGTGGCACCGACACCGCAGCAGCCAGCAAGGTAAGCTTCACCGCAGATAATGCCGCCTCATCGCGCAGCGACGCGAAAAAGATTTCCCAACCTTTGCGCAAGGCTTCGATGAATACTGCAGCAAGCGGCAAGAATAAAAATAGCGCGAGAATGCCAAAGGTAGCGGCAATCAATAGATAGCGCACCGGTTTGGATTCGTTCGTAACGTCTTGATAGGCCATAACAAAGGGTGATTATTTTTTGTGCCAGTCGAGCCAGCGCTGTAAAAGATTGATGAGGAAAAGCAGAGTGAATGAGACGATCAACATCGCCGATGCAATCACTGCTGCTGCAGGAACATTGTATTGCTCCAACTGCGAAACGATCAGAAGTGGCAAAATTTCCGTCTTCATCGGCAGGTTGCCCGAAATGAAAATCACCGAGCCGTATTCCCCGATCGCACGAGCAAACGCAAGCGTGAAACCAGTGATCAATGCGGGAACCATCATCGGAAAAATCACTCGCCAAAAGGTCACCCAACGCCCTGCGCCGAGAGTAGCAGCTGCTTCTTCGGTATCTTTGGTAAAATCCTCCAGCACCGGTTGCAGAGTGCGAACAACAAACGGAAACCCGATAAAAGTAAGAGCGATGTACACTCCTATCGAATTGTAAGCGGCCTTGATTCCCATCTTAGCTAACGGTTCGCCCAGCCAGCCATTCGGCGCATAAATCGCCGTCAAGGTAATGCCCGCCACTGCCGTAGGCAACGCGAAGGGCAGATCGATCATCGCATCTAACAATCGCCGACCAGGAAAGCGATAGCGCACCAGCACCCAGGTCACGATGAGCCCAAGCACCGTACTCGTCACCGCCGCGCAGGCACTGGCACCAAAGGTCAATTTTGCCGCAGCAAGCACACGATCACTAGCCAACAATTTCCACCATTCGCGCCATCCCAGCCCAGCCGCCTTGAGAAACAAGGCACTGAGAGGAATCAGAATGATCAAGCTCAGATAGACGATGCTAAAGCCTAACGATAATCCAAAGCCTGGAATGACGCGTCGTTTTGACATGATGGTGAGGTCAGAATGGAGGCCGAATTATTTTACACCGTAGAGTTGATCAAAGGTGCCGCCATCGTCGAAGTGGGTCTTTTGCGCCGTAGGCCAGCCGCCAAAATGCTGATCCACCGTCACGAGTTCGATGGCTGGCAATTTGCTCGCCACAGCGGCGTTGCGTGGACGGTAGAAATGCTTATCGGCCAGCTTCTGTGCTTCCTCGGTGTAGAGAAATTCCAGATACGCCTTGGCGATTTCCTGCGTGCCATGTTTCGCCGTGTTCGACTCCACCACTGCCACGGGCGGCTCTGCAAGGATGCTTAAAGAAGGATAAACAATCTCCGTTTTGCCCGGAAATTCCTTCTCGATCAAATACGCTTCGTTTTCCCAGGAGAGAAACACATCACCAATTTCACGCTGTGCGAAAGTTGTCGTCGCTGCACGAGCGCCCGAATCCAAGACAGGCACATTTTTCAGCACCTTGCCGATGTATTCTTTCACTTTGGCCTGATCGCCAGCAAATTGTTTTTCAGCCCAAGCCCAAGCAGCGAGATAATTCCAACGCGCACCACCCGATGTTTTCGGATTTGGTGTAATCACTTGCACGCCCTCATTGACCAGATCGCCCCAGTCTTTGACGGCTTTCGGATTGCCCTTGCGGACCACAAACACAATCGTCGATGTGTAGGGCGAACTGTTTTGTGGCAACTTGGTCGCCCAGTCCGCGGGGATCAATCCCGACTTGGCAACCGAGTCGATGTCACCCGCCAAAGCCAGCGTGACGACATCGGCCTCAAGGCCATCGATCACCGAACGCGCCTGCTTGCCAGAGCCGCCGTGCGATTGTTTGATTTCGACGTCTTTTCCCGACTTCTCCGCCCACTGCTTGGCGAATGCCGCATTGACGTCGACATAAAATTCACGCGTTGGATCATAGGAGACATTGAGCAA
>JBIIAI010000122.1:0-9479 GCA_044239965.1 Akkermansiaceae bacterium | reverse complement strand
CCTAATGCATAGGCATCAATGCGAATTTTTTCCATGCGTTCTTGCTCATCTAACAAATCAATGACGCCTTGTGCGATCGCCTGCGAATCGCGAAAGCCCACAAGCACCCCTCGATCCTCGGCGAGCAATTCCTGTGCATGCCAGTATTTTGTCGATACCACCGCTTTGCCAGCCCCAAAGACATAAGCAAGCGTGCCTGAGGTAATTTGCGCCTCATTGAGATAAGGTGTAATGTAGACATCGGTTGCTCCGATGAACTCCTTCAAGTCTGCCTGCGTCACGAAGCGATTGTAAAAAATCACATGATCTTTCATGCCCAATTCTTCCGCCAAACGCTCTAAGCTCAAGCGATAGCGCTCGCCTTCTCTGGCTAACAAATTTGGATGCGTGGCACCAAGAACCAGATAAACCACATTCGGATGACGCTTGACAATTTCCGGCAATGCTTGAATCGCATATTCGATTCCCTTGCCAGGACCCAACAGGCCAAATGTCAAGAGCACGGTCCGATCGGCCACGCCGAATTGCTCTTTGTAAATCGACGAATCACAAAACGGCATATCGGGAATCCCATGCGGAATGATGTCGATTTTTTCCGACGATATGTTATACACCGACTGCAAAATTTCCGCGCCTTTTTTCGCCATGACCACCAAGCGATCACTGCGCATGGCAAGCTCCTTCATCACTTGTTTTTGCACCGCATTAGGATCTAACAAAACCGTGTGCAATGTGGTCACCACAGGCATGCGAATTTCTTTGAGCAACGCAAGCAAATGACTGCCACTCGCGCCACCGTAAATGCCAAATTCATGCTGCACACTGAGCACATCAGCATGATGAAAATTTAAATAATCCGCCGCACGACGGTACGAATCCACATCTTTTTCCATCAATTCACAGCGAACTCGCGACGAATACACATAGCCTTCTATTCGATCATTAACCGAACTCACGAAGCAATCCGCTCCCGGTTCCACTCCCGCAATAGCCTCGCAAAGATCCTTGGTGAACGTGGCAATCCCACAAAGCCGGGGTGGATAATTCCCCAAAAATGCAATCCGCGGGAGCCTAGGTTCCCGATTCACCATGAGCCCTTCTCAAATAATAGCATTGTGCAGGGTAACCGCCCTAACCCAGATCACAAGTTATTTCGAAAAATACTTTTTCTCAGACCGTTAGAACCATTTCTCTAATAGCTTTAGAAGATTCTTACAGGCGAAATCTTTTTAGCACTTTTTTGCACCACAGTCTCGACAAATGACTGAGTTCGTCTAGTTTTCACGCAGCACAAATACCAATCGCATGGATTCATCACAGGACTTCGCCACACCCATCCCCTCCACCGACTCACAGGGTTCTTTCACGGATCACGCGCCGGTCGTTGCTCCACCTACTGCTCCTACAGTTGATTCGAACGGCCTTCCTCCTGATGATGTTGCCGCCATCGATGAACTCGGTCGCGCCTATGAAGCCTTTCGCAATGA
The DNA here is from genome assembly GCA_044239965.1 of Akkermansiaceae bacterium. Classification (GTDB taxonomy): domain Bacteria; phylum Verrucomicrobiota; class Verrucomicrobiia; order Verrucomicrobiales; family Akkermansiaceae; genus UBA956. The sequence continues at coordinate 7,992 of JBIIAI010000122.1, read as the reverse complement.
ACTTGGCAAAACGATCATCGGCCAGCAACAAGTCATCGAAAACCTCGCAATTTGCTTGTTCGCCCGTGGCCACGCTTTGCTGATGGGTGTTCCCGGACTCGCCAAAACGCTGTTGGTTTCTTCCGTCGCCCAAACCTTCGATCTCTCGTTCAACCGCATTCAGTTCACGCCCGACCTGATGCCTGCCGACATCACCGGCACCGACATCATCCAAGAAACCGGCACCGGTGGACGTCGCCAATTCGAGTTCATCAAAGGCCCACTTTTCGCCAACATCGTGCTCGCCGACGAAATCAACCGCGCTCCTGCCAAAACACAGTCCGCCATGCTTGAGGCGATGCAGGAAAACAAAGTTACGGTATTGGGCAACACCTACACCTTGCAGCCTCCTTTTTTCGTGCTCGCCACGCAAAACCCGATCGAACAAGAAGGCACCTACCCACTTCCCGAAGCCCAGCTCGACCGTTTCATGTTCCTCATCGAAGTCGGTTACCCCTCCGCTGAGGAGGAAAAACGCATCGCCCGCGAAACCACAGGTGCCGCCAAAGGAGCTCTCACCCGCTTGCTTTCTGGTGAAAAAATTCTCGCCTTCCAACAACTCGTGCGCCGCGTTCCTGTGCCCGAGCACATTTACGACTACGCCGTGGCCATCGTCCGCAAAACCCGCCCGAATGAAGCCGATGCTCCTGCTTGGCTGAAAGATCTCATCGGTTGGGGCGCCGGTCCTCGCGCTGTGCAATATCTCATCCTCGGTGCCAAGGCTCGTGCCGCTCTCAAAGGCTCCTACATGGTCCGCATGGAAGACATCGAAGCTGTTGCCTCGCCCGTGCTTGCGCACCGCGTGATCACCAACTTCGCCGCAGAATCACAAGGTATGACCTCGAAAAAAGTGGTCGAGCGCCTCGTGGCTGAAATGCGCGCGTAATCGTTTTTCCCCTCATCCGCATGAGCCAGCTCCTCGATCACGACCTGCTTGTACGCCTCGGCGCCATCCCTGTGGAGGCACGCTTGCCGATGCTTGGCAACGTCGCGGGCAAGCACCGCTCACCGCACCGCGGATCGTCGGTCGAGTTCGCCGAATACCGAAAATACGTGCCTGGCGATGACACTCGCCGACTCGATTGGAAAGCCTACGCTCGCTCGGATCGCTATTACATCAAGGAATTCGAGGCCGATACCAACCTGCGCGTGTATTTTGTCGTCGATAATTCTGGCTCGATGAGCTTTGCCGACAAGGGCATGGCGAAAATCGACTACGCCCGCCGCATCGTTGCCAACCTCGCCTACTTGTTCGTCAATCAAGGCGATGCCGCCGGGCTTTCCGTCTGCCGCGACACCCTGCACATTGAAATCCCGCCACGCCGCCGTCCCGCGCATTTGCAATTGATTTCCCAGACCTTGGAAAATCTCGAACCAAAAGGCGAAACAGGACTCGTTGCCGCTTTGCACGCCGTTGCCGAAAAAGTCGGACAGCGCGCTGTCATCGTGATTCTTTCCGACCTCTTTTGCGACACGCCGGCTCTCGAAGAAGCACTCCAGCACTTGCGCTACCGCAAGCACGACGTCTGCGTATTCCACCTGATGGACCCGCAGGAAATCGCCTTTCAATTTGATCGCCCACATCGCTTCGTCGACATGGAGGACAACACCACACTTGTCGTCGAGCCCAATCTGATCAGCGATGAATACCAAGCTGCACTGAAAGAATTTCTCTCCAACGTCAAAGCCGCCTGTCATGGAGTTCATGCCGATTACCAACTCGTCACCACCGACACTCCCTTAGAACCCCTGCTCCGCGACTTCCTTCTCAACCGTTTGCCCAAGAAAGGAAAGAGATAGAAACTCATCAGACTCCAGACTGCTTCGCTCACAGAGATAAGACATAAGAAAAATCCTTCCGACTTTTGACCTTCCGACTTTAGACTAAAATAGTGTCCTTCTACCAACAACCTCTGCTCTGGTTCCTCTGCGCCGCTGCGATTCCGGTGATCATTCACCTGTTGAATCGTCGTCGCCACAAAACCGTGCAATGGGCGGCCATGCAGTTCCTGCTCAAGGCCACCCGTGAATCTCGTGGCAAGAAAAAGCTGCGCCACATTCTCATTCTCACGGCCCGCACCTTAGGCATTGCCGCTTTGGCCACCGCAGTGGCACGCCCGATGGTCGGCGGTTTGCTTGGCTGGGGTTCGAGTCAAATGGACACCGTCATCTTGGTGCTCGACCGATCGGCATCGATGGAAACCACTGCCGAAAACGCCACCGCTTCGCGCCGAACACTGGCGATCGATCGCGTGCGCGATGCCATGAAATCGCTTGATGCTACAAGACTCGTGCTCCTCGATTCCGCGACCGCAACACCACAAGACATTCCTTCCCCAGACATCCTCGCGGAAATCACCAACACCCGCGCCACGGACAGCGCTGCCGACATTCCATCCTTGCTGCAACGAGCCGCCGAATTCATCCTCGAAACCCAACCCGGCAAGACCGAAATCTGGATTGCTTCCGACATGCAATACGCCGATTGGGACAAAGAGAGCGAACGCTGGACCACTGCGATAGCCACATTGCAAAGCATTCCGCAAAAACCTTCCGTTCGCATCTTATCATTAGCGAATCCCTCCAAGTCGAACGTTTCGATGCGCATCATCTCCTCGTTTCGCAGTGCCGATGATCTGCTGCTCGATCTCGAAATCACCCGCAGTGGCGATGCCGTAGCCCCACTCAATCTCCCGCTTACCTTAGCACTCAATGGAGTCAAAACCACCGATTCCGTAACAATTCCTGGTCAGACCTTGCGCTTCCAGAAGCGCATCAAGCTTCCCGAAAAACAAGAAACTGGGCAAGGCTGGCTCTCGCTTCCCAGCGATGCCAATCCACGGGACCACACAGTATTTTTCACCTATGGTGCGCCTCATCCCGTGAAAACTCTGATCGTCAGTGCCGCAGGCGAAGCGACAACCTACCTCAACGCGGCGGCAGCACCTCCCGGCTATGCGGCCCAATCATCGGAAACCATCGCACCCGCTCAATTTCCGAGCAAAATCGGCAATCTCAGCGACTATGCCGCCATCATCTGGCTCGCTCCATTTCCTGACCCTGCAAGCGCTGGACCGCTCACCGAGTTCCTTCGTTCCGGTGGCCACGTATTGTTTTTCCCTCCCATGGAAAATTCCACCGACACCTTCATGGGCGTCAAATGGCAACCCATCAGCACAGCACCCGAAGGGAAATTTTTCATTCTCCAGCAATGGAATCAGGACGATGGATTGTTGCGCGACTCCCTCAGTGGCACTCCTCTCGGCTGTAAAACTCTGCGTGCCATCAGAAAACAAGTTCCCGAAGCTGCCGTAGGCACCATGAGCTCGCTTGCCACATGGGATGACGGCACTCCGTTTCTCACCCGCATCATCGAGGAACGCGGCACCGCTTGGTTCTTCGCTTCCGCCCCCGATTACACCTGGAGCAATCTGGGCGATGCTCATTTGCTCTTGCCAGCTGTTCAACGCGCCGTTCTGGCAGGAGTTTCTCGCTTCGATGCCGCCTTACTCGCCAACGTCAACCAAGGTGACGCCCTGCCGCGCAATGCGGAAGTCCGCAAGCGCCTCGATGATTATCCAGTCGATGAAACAGCTGACCCGACCTTCGCTGCGGGCGTGTATTTGTTAGGTGAGCGCACCATTGCAGCCAACATCCCCGCCACCGAGCACGAGCTCTTAGCCATTCAAAAAACCGATCTTCCAACGCTGTTTGAGGGCATCAACTTCCGAACCTTCGAAGATAACGCCAGTTCCACCGCCGACAATGAGGAACGCGAAATATGGAAGTTTTTCCTCATCGCCGTTCTGTTCTTCCTAGCCGCCGAAGCCCTGCTCTGCCTTCCCAAGCCGACTGCCGCAGGTGTGACTCCCAAACCTTCTCCACTTCCTTCTCGCTAAGTGAATTTCCACCTCTACAACCTTCACTTCTCACCCACGCTGCCGATTCTCATCATCGGTGCCGTTGCCGCGTTGCTGATTGGCATTCTCTGTGTCAAAAGCTATCGCCGCAGTCCCAACAAACGCCGTAGCGCTCTGTTAGAGTCACTGCGTTTCATCATTTCTTTGCTGGTGATCGCCTTGCTGTGGCAACCCGAATGGCTCACGGTCATTCATCCGACCACCAAACCGCGCATCGCCGTGATCTGGGACGACTCGAAGTCGATGGAAACCACCGACGCCCAACTCCCGCAGCTTTTTTCTCCGAACAAGGAAATCACCACCCGCAAAGAGTTTACGCAGCGCCTCCTCGCGTCGAATCTCTGGTCGGCCCTTTCTGCCGAAGGCAAAAACGAACTCGTCACCCGTTCTTTTTCCAGCCATCCCACCGATCCGGCACTGCAATCGTCGGCGGGATCGGACCTGAGCACACCGCTCGATGAACTGCTCGAAAAAGAAAGCAATCTGCGCGCCGCCGTGGTCATCTCCGATGGCGACTGGAACCTCGGACAGCCACCCGTTTCCGCTGCGCAAAAATTTCTCCTCCGCAAAATCCCGCTTTTCACCATCCCCACCGGATCGGAAACCCGCCTGCCCGACCTCGATCTCCTCACCGTCAATGCCCCCACCTATGGCATCGTTGGCGAGAATCTACAAATTCCCTTCACCATCCGCAGCTCGCTCGATCGCGAAGTCAAAACTACCATCCGCCTTCGCGATGAGGCAGGTCGCGAGCGCACCAAAGCCATCACCCTTCCGCCGAACAAAACCACCTACGACACGATTCTCTGGCGTCTCGAAAAAGAAGGCTCTTCCACCTTGGAGTTATCCTTTCCTCCCGCTCAAGGCGAGTTGGTGCCACTGAACAATTCTCGCAAATTTACCATTTCCGGCAAACCCGAGAAAATTCGCGTGCTTGTCGTCGAATCTCTCCCACGCTGGGAATATCGCTTCTTGCGCAATGCGCTCTCACGCGACCCAGGTGTCGAGCTCTCCTGCTTGCTCTTTCACCCCCAACTCGGCATCGGTGGTGGCCCCGATTACGTGGAAAAATTTCCCGATAAAATCGAAGACCTATCCAAATATGACGTGATCTTCCTCGGTGATGTCGGCATCGGCAATGACCAACTCACAAAAGAGCAATGCACGATGATTCGCGGTCTCGTCGAGAACCAAGCCTCCGGTCTCGTCTTCCTCCCCGGCTCTCAAGGCAATCAGTTTTCTCTCCTCGACACCGATCTCGCCGACCTCATTCCGGTGCACTTGGACTCTAGTAAAAAAACGGGAGTTGTGGAAACCAATGCCTCACCGCTCGCACTCACATCCGATGGTGCCTCATCGCTACTCACGATGCTCGGCGATACCGAGGAAGACAACCCCACAGTCTGGCGCAGTCTTCCAGGCTTCTATTGGCATGCTCCGATCGAGCGAGCCAAGGCTGGCACCACTGTTCTGGCCGTTCACGCCAATCGCAGTTCAGGCAACTACGGCCGCATTCCTCTGATCGTCACCAAGACAGCAGGCAGTGGAAAAATTCTCCACATGGGCATCGATTCCGCATGGCGCTGGCGTCGTGGTGTCGAGGACAAATACCACTACCGTTTCTGGGGCCAAGTCGCACGCTGGATGTCCTACCAACGTAACATGGCAGCAGGCCAACGCATCCGCCTTTTCTACACGCCCGAGCGTCCCTCACCCGGTGACACCGTCACCCTCCACGCCAATGCCTTTGACAAAAATGGAGCCCCCCTACAAGAAGGCAAAGTCGCACTGCTCCTCACGGCCCCATCCGGCACAGCCCGCACCCTTGACCTCGGCAAGGACGACAATGCCTGGGGTAGTTTCACCGGTCGTTTTGCCATCGATGCCCCAGGCTCGTGGAAACTCAGCGCAAGCATCGTAGATGACGAGTCCAAACCCGTCGAAACCACGCTTCTAGCCCAATCGATCGACCTCGAAAAAACTGGTCAACCCTCTCGCCCCGATGTGTTAGAGGAAATGTCACGCATCGCCCGCGGCCGCATGATTCAGCCCGAGTCCTTGCCCGATCTCATTAAGGAAATCAACGCGCTTCCCGAGCCCCGCCCACTCGAAAACCGCATTCCCCTCTGGCATCATTGGCTCACCATCACCAGCATCATCATCTTGCTAGCCATCTTCTGGATCGCCCGAAAACTCAACGGACAATTCTAATCAAAGCATGGAGCGCGGACTTCAGTCCGCAAGTTGCATCTACCCCCAGCGAAATCAAAATTTCTTCGCAATATCGGCGCAGTTTTTCACGTATGTTTTCTATGACTCATACGCGTCTTTTTTCATCCTTATGGATCGTTGCTCTATCGATTTTTTCCGTATCGGCCGACGAGCCAACACTCCGCCCCTATAACGAAATCGATGGTCAACGATTTTGGCACAGCGGCAACACCAGCAAGTATTTCAAACAACAAAGCAAAAAACTCCATGCGGAGAAAAAACCTCCCACTCGCCCCGAAATCCTCAAACAACTTGAAGAGCGATCCACTTGCTCTCTCGATCTTCCTACTGCACCCGTCCCTCAACAAGCAATCAACATCTATCAGAAAATTGCCGAGGCGACGGTGCTCATCATGACGCATGATGAAAAAAATGACGACCGCTATGGCACGGGGTTTTTCATCGCTCCGGGCGTGATTGTTTCCAACTGGCATGTCGTCGATACTGCCATTGATTTCCCAATGATCGCAGCGATGACCTACGATGGCACCCTACTTACCATCACCGAAGGCCTAGCGGGAAATAAGGAGGAAGACCTCGTCGTGCTCAAGGCTGATACCGGTGGCAAAACATTCCCCCATCTCGCTCTCGCCCCCAACTTGCCCAATCCCGGCACGGAGCTTTGGCAATGCGGCCATACGCACGCAGCCTACTGGACATTCACTGACGGCATCATCAATCGCTATTGCATGGAGCCCTTCAATCTCGATGACGGAAAGCCCAAGCGCGATCATGGGGTCATCGATATATCACACAAAGTCTCTGCTGGCTCAAGCGGTAGTCCCTTGATGAATGCCCGCGGCGAACTCGTCGGCATCTACCATCATCGTCGCTGGTACAACCAAACGGAGAAGAATTTCGTCGCACCAAAAAACAACAAAATCGATGAAGCAAAGCGTCCGCATATTGAAGATCGGGTCGTACTTTTCGAGCGCAACCTCGCCATCCCCGTCACCGCTCTGCGCGCTATGCTCACGCCAAAGCCCTGATGACACAGCGCGATTCTCATACGGTCACAGGTTTTTATTGATAAAATGCCCCACCCTGCTAAGTAATCCCTCGTAACGAGACACCTTGCTCGCGTAAAACCAATCAACCTATTGAATACCACTATGCGCTTCGGATTAAATACCTTCCTGTATGTTTCACCATTCGTAACGGACAGCGTGAAACTTTTCCCCAAATTCAAAAAGTGGGGCTTTGAGACCCTGGAACTCCCGATTGAGGATCCATCCCACATTGATCCTGCAAAAGTCCGCGCAGCCGCTGACAAAGCCGGAATCGCCATCGGCACCCTTTGCGCCTGCATGGGCCCAGGCCGTGACTTCCGTGGCTCCACTGCTGATCAGAAAACCGCTACTGACTACATCAAAACTCTCATCGACCAAGCAGTGATTCTCGGCGCACACTCGATCATCGGCCCGATCTATTCCGTCGTTGGTCTCATCGGTGCCCATAGCGACGAAGAGAAAAAAGCACACTTTGATCTCGTGGTGAAAAACCTCAAGCCGATCGCAAAGTATGCTGAAGAAAAAGGCATCCTTCTCTGCATCGAGCCACTCAACCGTTTCGAAACCGACTTCCTCAATACTTGCGACCAAGGTCTCAAGCTTGTCAAAGCTGTCGGATCCAAAGCTGTCAAACTTCACCTTGATACCTTCCACATGAACATCGAGGAAAAAGATCAAGCTGCCTCCATCCGCAAGGCTGGTGCTCATCTCGGTCACTTCCATGCTTGCGGTTGTGATCGTGGCACACCAGG
>JBIIAI010000299.1:0-2793 GCA_044239965.1 Akkermansiaceae bacterium | reverse complement strand
CTCTCATCCCGTGAGCGACCTCGTCATGCTCGATGCCTTGGCTTCCTGCGCGCAGCATCAAGGATTCACGCGGCCGATCGATTTGCGATTGCTCAACGATCACGCTGGTCCTGCGGCATGCGGTTGGTGCAAACCGATCATCTATCTGCCTGCCGAGTCGGCAAAATGGTCCGCCGAGACCTTGCGTGCAGTCTTACTCCACGAGATCGGTCACCACGTCAGCCACGATCCCCTATGGCGCATCATTTCTCTGCTGAGCCGATCTCTCCATTGGTACAATCCTTTCGTTTCATGGCTGGCAAAACAACTGCACCACCAGTCCGAAGTCGCCTGTGATGCCCGAGTCATCCATGCTGGTTTTCGCAAAGAAAACTACGCTCACATTCTTTGCGATCTCGCCGCCCACGCTCCTCAATCCGCCATGGCCATGGCTTCCCCCAGCGGACTGGAAAAACGCGTGCGCCAACTCGGAAAAAACATCTCACCGATCCCTCGCGTGTGGCTCATCACTTGGCTAGTGAGTCTTTTTCTGCTAGCCTTATGCGTTTCCATCTTGCGCCCAGCTCGTGATCCAGGCACGCCGATTGCCCCCACCAACGAAGATGCCGCACTGCGTCTGCAAGCCGATCCTTTTCCGGTGAAATGAAACGCCACAGAGGAATCAGAATGAGCTCGCCCGCCATTCCTCAAAGGCCACGCCCAATTCTTGAAGCAAATCCGTTGCCGCCAAGGATTCCTGCGAGCGCCGCTGATGCAGCATCGCCGATTCCGCCGCGCGACCACATGACCAAGCACCGCAGCATGCCGCTTGCAACGGAGTAAGACCTTGCGCGAGCAAGCCACCAATCACTCCAGCGAGCACATCCCCCATCCCTGCCGATGCCATGCCTGCATGTCCCGTGAGATTCGCATACAGGTCCTCGCCGCGCTGCGTTACCAAAGTGCGAGCTCCTTTCAAGAGAATCACAGCTGGACTGTGTTCGGCAAAATGCCTGCACCCTTCCTCCCGACCACGCGGCGACGAATGCGGCGCAAGTCGCGCAAACTCCCCCGGATGCGGGGTGATAACATGCCGCGCTTGCAACACATGATGCCCCTGATGTTCCGAAATCGCATTCAGCCCATCCGCATCAATCACCGCAGGGCAATTCGCCGCCCCCAGCCATTCCGACCAAGCGACAAAATCCTCCGCCGAACATTTTCCCAAACCTGGACCAAGCACGATCGCATCCGCTTTTGTGACATCGATCTCCGAAAAATCCTCATAGACCCGCACCATCACCTCGGGCATCACACGCGCCTTGACGCTTGCAGCACAATTCCCGCGCACCCACAAAGTCACCAAACCCGCACCACTGCGCAAAGCCCCGGCCGCCGCCATAATCGCCGCTCCTTCCATGCCCAGCGACCCCGCAATCACCGCCACGCGACCCGCATCGCCTTTGTGAAAATCGTGCGCCCGCAACGGCAAAATTGCGCCGAATGTTCGCGGCACGATTCCCTGAAATCCCTTACCCAGATGTTCCGTGGAAAGTCCCCCTAACGGAATCAGCTCCACTCGACCGACAAAATTCACCGCGCTCGCCGCCAACAACCCACGCTTCAGCGCACCGATCGTAAAAGTGTAATCTGCCACCACGGCTTCTGTAGCCGTGCCATCATCCACATCCAGGCCTGTCGGCAAATCCATTGCCAACACTCGATAACCACGCTCGGCACGCAATCGACAAATCTCTCGCACCGCCTCAGCAATCGGCTCCCGCAGCGCGCCGCGACTGCCAATGCCTAACAATCCATCGATCAACAGCACATGCTCCACAGCATCCAACGCCTCTACCTGCGATTGTTGCTCTAACAAGCGCGCCTGTTTTCTCGTCAGAGTCGCCCATTCAATTTCCTCGTAACAACACCGCAACTCCACCCGCCAACCTCGTGCCTTGAGATGCCGCGCCGCACACAACGCATCTCCCGCATTGTGTCCTTTGCCCAAATACAACCGCAAAATCCCCGGTTGCGGGAAAAACTTACGCACAGCCTGGGCAATACCCCGCCCCGCCTGCTCCATGAGCTCCTCCGCCGTCACTCCTTGAGCAAAAAGCGAATCCTCACACGCTCGCATTTCTTCTCCCGTAATCGCATTCATCATTTACTACTAGCACATTTACCCACTGATGGCAAAGACAAAGCCCACATTTACAAGCTGCAATCACCAGTGCCAAGCGCCCACTAACCAAACACAACTACACAGAATCCATCATTCCACGAATTCCCCCTTGCGGGTTGGGCGGAATTGGTTCATGATACGCATATGCAAACGGTCGCTAACCAACTTCGGTCATTTTTACAATACTACGCCGTGCAGTTGATCGAGCATCCCGATCAAGCACAACTCCGCGTCGCCGAGCTCGGGCCAAACCGTCTGCGTTTTCGCTTGATCCTCGCCTCCACCGATGTGGCCTTGCTGATTGGTCGCAATGGCTTCACCGCCTCAGCCATCCGCAGCGTGATGAAAGCAGCAGCCGATAAGGAAAACGTGCAGTTTACGCTTCAGATTCATTCCCACGAAGAAGAAGCCGAACGCGCGGCGCGTGAAGATCATTGACGGATACAAAGACAAATCAGACAGATTCGTCCAATCTGTCTGATCCTCTCTCACGGAAGTGCAATTCGATCACCCAATCAATCCCAATTTTGGATAACTCGCTTTGAGAATCTCCTTGGACGGGGTTTTCATGAAGTCTTCCAAAACCGTAGCGTAGACACTGCGGAAGTCGGTCGTGAATTTCAGGTCGC
>JBIIAI010000120.1:0-9502 GCA_044239965.1 Akkermansiaceae bacterium | reverse complement strand
CCGCAGGCTCCATGACCCAACATTGGCCCGCCACCGAACTCGATGCACTTTCCTCCGACGACATCAGCCTCGGCCACGGCGCGCTACGCGGCGGTGTCTACGTCATCCGCGCCCTCTGCCGCGATGGCATGAGCGCTCGCAAGTTAATCGAACATCTCCGTCAACTCCTCTACACCCACGCCGAACTCACGACTCCTTCGTTGGGTCGTGTGCCGAGTTAAATCACTCATTGCGCCATTCAAATGGTGAAACATGACGAATTCTCATGGCAAAGCAATACGGTCATTAGGTTAGCGCAGGAGCGAGGCACGAAGTTAGGTGTTACCTCTACTAACTTATGCAGCTACTTGAATTGCCCAAAGCATTGTAATCATATACAGTATCCAAATTATTAAAGAAATAAACATGAATCTGACTGACCACGTTACGTTCTTGAATTTTCTCCAAGCGATTCTCGAATTCACAAAGATCTGCCCATCCAATTCGACACCCATGTCGCTTTCGGAATTAAGCCTTTCTTTATACATTTGGCTATATTCCCGTGAATTATCTAGGTTTTCTGCTATAGATCCAAAGTATAAAGGAGAGATCCCTCCCCTTAGTTTCAACCGTGGATTAATTGATAGGAATGCGAACAAAAGAGATAGGAAATTGGACGTCAGTCCTATTGACAATGTAAGAGACACTAAACAATTAGTTTGACCAGCGAACTCTTTCGATATCAGCGCCGAAAATGCGAAAGCTAGGAATACACCCTGAGCGCCAATCAATCCAAGGGCTTTTGCATCCGAGACTTTGATCCAATCATTAACTGAATGTAAAATAGTCCATTTATTTTCATTCTCGCTTTTCATTCTATAGTCCAGTAATAAGATGTTCGATAATATGTCTCGATCTGACCGTTGTATCGCAGATCATAGGAAACTTCTTCCCACATATTAACGGTTTCCTCCCCCCATTGTGTCTTTCGTTTCGAAAACTTCACCTCGTCAATCAAATTATCGTAGACGGTTTTAGATATACCTAGGTGATTTGGAGCCATTTGCTTATCTCCTATCTTTACAGACTTGTTGACGGCATTACCAACCCAAACCAGATCTCGGTTATTGTTACCCGCGATACCAACTTTCGTGCACAATATTTCACCATAATCTATCCCAATTCCAAAGTCAGGACTGGAATAAGTGTCCATCTTTTTCTTCACTCCCTCATCACTAGAGAGCATATATTTCATTTTCATTGCAGCCTTCACTGCATTGTTGAGTGCGTGCTTGCTAGTTCCAGGGAAAAATACTAACATACCATCACCATTGAAACTCCTGACTTCACCTCCTAGACTTTTCGCTATAGTCACAATCGTGTGAAAGTAACACTTGTAGATTTTCGCCATAGATGATCTGTTATGCTTATTCAGGACATCTGTTGAACCGCGCATGTCGATAAATAAGGTAGTAGCTTCGAAGCGAAGCCCTTTATTTCCGAATGTGAGCGAGCTATTGTCGATGTCAGGAACATAAGAAATATCTATCGTCTCGAAGTTTGAATCGATTATTTCTTTAACTTTATCGATGATTTCCTGTTTCATGATTTTTGAAAAACCGTATTTGTTAGAATCTTGGAGAGGCAATATAAGTATAAAAATTGATGGGAGAAGTAAACTCGATTTGCGCCTCTATTGCAAGAATGTTTTTTTGAAGCGTATGTGCATTAGCAAAAAGAAATTAAATTTTTTCCGCAGAAGCTTCTATACGCGATCTCATGCCTTTATTTACTAATATTTACAAAATGCAATCGCCTTAAGTCAATATAAACTCTGTTTAGCATTTTTTGAACTGTGACGCATTTGATATTTTTTACCTTCGTTATTAGTTTGCAGACTTATTGATCGTTTTCATTGACTAAAAGTTCACGTGAACCACGCAAGTTAAAGTCTGGACGAACAACAGCGGGAAAGATTTTGCGAAATCAAATAAGGCCGCGGACCGGCATTGCATGCGCCCGGATATCAAGCTCTTCCAGATAAGAGCATTTGACCAGATTGATATTCGACGTTGTCAAGAAAGTTACGAAACACCCAGGTACGATAGAAATAACGACAAGTAAGAACACGTCGTCTTATCAAAACATAAATCGAATACGCGCATCCAACCAAACTGACCACGCACAGAATCAACCACAACGTTGGAGAAGATAGTATAAGAAAACGCTTAATTGCAATCTCCTGCATTCTATCAATCCTTCGGATTAGCTCTAGATCTGAATGGTCGAGATTCCTTCTTTCAAAATCGGTAGACTCAATAAAGTGCTTTTGTGCATCAACAGAAATGATACCGACAAGAATTGTTCTAATAAAACCTAAGTGATCCGAGTATCGGATCATATGATTAAGGTCGTTACGCACTCTTTTGTATATTTGTGATTCGAAGGTCTGCGGCACTTCACGCCTAGCCACCATGTCGAATAACTGGTCGCGAACATCAAAGAGATCTTGACGCAGTCGTTGTATGGTAAAAGGAACCCATACGAAGCGCCAGATTAAGCAAATCGCCGCGACTCCTATCGAAGAAACTATAATGTCTAATTGTTCTGTATTCATCTGTATATTCTGTCATTTGGATTACCTTGAAAGCCATCTTGCAACCCAGAGCTGGAGCGATTAGGGTCAATAATCTCCTCAAGCTTCTCCATGCGTTTGAGCTTCTCAACAACCTTCTTGTATAGCCTACGTTGCGAGTAGCCATAAAGAGTACCGAAAAATCCAATGCCCGCGAACACTGTCTCACGGAAATAGCGATTTGCAATGAACTTCACGTCCACTATCGCAGAAAATGAAGCATCCGTCTCCTTGCCGGCCAAATTCTCAACGGCGCCAGCTACGATCCAGACAAAAAGACACCAGCCTCCAGCCCGTAATAGGGTCAGGATGATCGCCGTAATTCTATCGGCACGATATATTGCTAAACTATGGTTTAGCTTTAGTCCTTCGATGCGTTCTTCGCGTTTATTCATGGGGAGTATTTGTCTTTTTGAGAATCACTGTATTAGTAGTAGCTCACCGTAGTAAATTCTCGCTGCAAGCTAACGAAATGAAAAAACTGTTTTTTATCTCGTATTGCAAGAAAATATTTTGCCTCATCTCGCCTAAAGGCTTTACCCCACAAAATCACATATTAGTCAATAGATACGACAGTTGCCGAGTTAGTGAATGATCGGGTCTGTATCGCCTCCTCCTCAGCGTCCTTCTCAAAGCCCCGCACGATAACCCGTATCAAGACGTCATGATTACGTTACGCGGTAGCGATGTCTTTAGACTCATCCCTGTTGTTTCTCAATAAGTCGCCATCGCTGCGCATCGGAATACAGCATTGATGACGTTTTTGTCTGCATCCGCGTCATAGGAAACCGTCATGGCGCGCCTGTGATTCTTATCGTTCCAATTCTCCCAATGGATCATCAGAGCGCGGCCATACTCCTTATGCTCAATCACCGCTTTGATCTGTGAGTCCAGTGAGCCGATGGCGTGTTTTGTTTCGATCAATAGAATGCCATCCTTCGCCACAGTTCGGTCTTTTACCCCAACGATGAAGTCAGGAAAGAATCGACCGCCATCGGGCCGCACGATGGCAACAGAATGTTTTTTCTTCACGGGATTGCGATGCCACCATAAGACCGAACCGCTCGTGTCATTATCCAAGAGCTTCGCAAATTCCTTCTCCCATTCATTCAGGTCGGAGGGATACACACCGTAGATATTTTTGAACGACGGAGTCAGTGGCGTCGGCGATAAAATGTACCCCGGCAATGGTTCCGCTTCTCTTGTGATGGAAAAACGCGCTGCACAGCTTTTTTCCACATCTTTCAAAAGCCTCGGGTAGCGCACTAGGATCAACGCGAGCGCACTTTCGAGCTTATCATCATCCTGCGCTATATCACTCCTGCCGTTCTTGGCAAATTCCTCACCCAAGCGTTTCAAAAGATGATCTTGTAGCTCCTTCGCGCTGAGATATTGCTGCCGTAGTAATACAGCCTGCGCTTGTTTCTCGACTTTGTCCAAATCAATCTTCGCGCGCATGAGCGAACGTTTTTCTTCCCCTTCTACAAGATGAGTTTGCTCCACACGGATCACCTGCACGTCCTGCGCCAGAGCTACTAGCATAGCTCTGTCACTGAATGCCACTTGCTGCTCCATGCACTCCATGAGTCTTTCAATGATATCCAAAGGCAACTCTTGCGTCATGAAGCGCAACGGCGAACCTGGTCTCAGATCGTAGCGATGGCTGCTAACAGGCGGTGGTGAATTTTCTTCCGCGTCATCTTTGGAGGGATTAACGGTAAGCCCATCCAAGAGATCCAACAATTCTTGGCTGGTGGCATGCGGTGCCAGCGGTGCGGCATCCTCCTCATCCGTGGAACTCACTGCGAACGTTGGATCATCCTGAACTTTCGTAGGATTTTCTGGGAAAAGTACCGGTTGGTTATTTCTGACAACTTGCACACCCGTGCAACCACCGACCTTTGCAATCATCACAAACATGCTTGTTGTCGTCAGTTGGCTACTCAATTGATTGATTTTTTTCGCAGCTGTGGCAACACCTGCTTGGCTATCATGATCCGCGAGGAAAAGATAACCGTGATTCAGAATCGCTGGCACTTGACGCCCTTGCAGTCGGCGATGCACACGCAGAATACGCCCAATCAATTGCGTTCCGAAGTCCGTATCCTTCACAGGGCGCATCGATACCATGCAGAACGCACGCGGCGCATCGAAACCCAAGGCTGCTGCCATTTTGAAAATCAGCACTTCTTTTTCTTCATCGTTCGCCATCGAGAGGAAGTTTTCATCAGGCTCATTTGCCGTATGCACCATGATGCTATTCTCGGAGAAGCCCCTTGCGATCAATCCGCGTTTGGCTTCATCAATCGCATTCTTGTCTGTGCCGACCTGCACCATCATCAGCGGCACGAGCTTGATTTCCGCCGCCTCCAGTTCTTGTTTGATTTTAGCGTGTAGCATGCAGGCATCCGTGAGAGCCGCAGCTTCAAAATCCGCGAGCGTCACCTGATCGGGCGGAGAAATGTAGGCGATCGACTTCACTCCGATTTTGACCAGCCCAGCTTCCACCGCTTCTTCCCGTGAGACCGTCACACGATGAAGATCTTTGATCCCTGTCGCCTTACTGAAATTCTCTGCATCAGAGTCATCAGGTGTCGCAGTGACCATCAGCGCATAATCCGGCTTGAGGATCTTGGTGAAAAACTCCGCAGCTTGCGTTTTGGCACCGAACCCATGATGAGCTTCATCGATGATCACGCCGATGCGGAATCCAGCACTACGCAGGTCTTCTAGCATCGAGTCGAGCGACATCAGCTGCTCCCGATCCGTGCGCATGACACGTGCATCAGCAGATCTTGCCACCGCTGATGCCCAAGTGAGGACAAAGGTATCTCCGGCACGCGTACCCGCCGCACGCCGATCCGTGCTCAGCTCTCTGACCCGTAGCCCCGGATGATGATCACGTAGCGACATCGCCGCTTGCCCCACCAATCCCTTGAACGGCGCGAACCACAGCCACACCACTTGTTCCTCCATGGAAAACTTCTCTGCCACGGTCCCCGCAATCAGCGTTTTTCCTGCGCCCGTGGGAGCTTTCAGCAAACACGCGCCATTGTAGGCAAATACCCCTTGCCGTCCGACCTCATCGGATACCTCATCGTTCTGACTCTTCGCCATACGAAACAGCGAGAGAATGTTTTCAATGTAAGTCTGTTGGAATGGCTTGGGTGTAATCATTGCCGTAGTCCGAATCGTTCGATGATGTTTTGAGGGATGGGTAAAATTGCCGTGCCAGCGTAATCCAGCCGTGAGGCGAGGACTTCAGGCTGCCATGTGTAAATTGTCACGTTGGATGCCTTAGCGCATTCTTTTTCTAAGCGTTGCACGATGGCCTCGGTCAGGGCCAGCGGATAAAACACTGCCATGTCGGCATTCGCACGAGTCAGCAGACGTCCAGAGGCGAGAGATTCCGTCGCACCCAGATTGGCAAAATGCATCAGCTGCAAATACAGCCACACTTGCTCATGCTGCATCCGCCGCAGCACTCGCGGATGCGGGATGCGCCGTGTTTGCAGATAGGCGAAACTCCCGCCGGTGCCCGGTGTATCTCCATAGCCGCCGATCACATTGGCCACCCGCTGGCGGCACACATCACGGCACAGATTTTTCTCCGGCTCCTCAGCGGTTGCCTCGCTATTGGAAACCAGAATGAAACGGCGCGGGGCCTCTTCGGGTGCTGCCGCATTAATTTTCAACACGGCATGACCCGTAGTTCCTGAACCCGCAAAAAAGTCCAAGATCAGATCGCCGGGGTTGGTCGCTTGTTCAATGATCTGATAAATCAATCGATGAGGCTTAGGAAACGTAAATGCCTTAGGTGATAAAATTTCTGAAATCTCTTTGGTTGCCTCAATATTACCAGGAGCATTTAACACACTAGAAAAACCTGTGGTGGATGAAGACATGTCTAATAAATATCTTTTCAACCTTGGTCGTCCCGCAGGCTTTCTCGGCCACAAGATTTTATTTTCTTTTATAAGATTAGACATCCTTTCAAGACCACATGCCCACCCCCTTCCCGGATGAGGTTCATATTGGTTACCAGTAATAGGATTTACGACAGTGTAGTGTAGATTGGGTCGTTCCTTAGCATTTGCCAGACCAGTAAGATTATCACTCATCCAAGGCCCGAGGGGGTCATTGTCGGGATTTGTGTATTTGTCCAAATCTTTATCTTTACCACGCATCTTAAAACCATGACCTTTTTGATATGTCATGAGATACTCATGGTCAGTTGAGACCCCGTTTAGATTTCTGCTATCTGGAGTTGTTCTGCGTTTCCAAATAAAATTCGCCACAAAATTACTTTCCCCAAACACCTCATTCATCAACATTCCGAGGTGGAAAATTTCGTTGTCATCAATCGACACGAAAATCGCCCCATCCTGCGCCAGCAGTTCACGGGCTAGCATGAGGCGTTGGTGCATGAACTCAATCCACAGCGAGTGCCGCCACGCATGATCCTTATCCACAAAACGGTCATTGTACACGAAATCCCGATTCCCCGTGTTATACGGTGGATCGATGTAAATGCATTTAACCTGCCCCGCATAAGCCACCCGCAGCGCGCGCAAGGCATCAAAGTTATCACCTTCAATGATCAAATGCTCCTTGATGCCATCCCCTACCGAGAGCTCCGGCACTTCATCCAATGCGACAAAATCCGCGTTCAGCGCCTGATCTTGCTCAATGGCATCACGCTCCCACACCAGTCCTAATTTCTTGCGATCACGAGCCTCTAGCAACTTGATCAGTTGCTCACGAGAGAGATCACGGTAATCTTGGCGCGCCATGCCGCAAACCCTAGAAAGAAAGTATTCGATGAGCGAGGAAAAATCTCACCAAAAGCTCAACCTAACTCACACCTTTTTGATCCAACTCTTTACCTGCCGAATCGGCAGTAGGTTTCTTATGATCATAATGCTCTGTTAGCCGAAAAAAAATTTCTAGACAACTTGACATTTTTTTCCCTTTGGGCGATTTGTGTTAGTGTAAAATTTGACGTTAGAGCACCTTGCGAGGGATTCTTCCCAATCCACGCTGCGCCTTTTGTGCGTAAATGCCGTTTCGGCACCCGCAATGGTCATTCAAGTTCACGCACCAGCCGCTTAAGCATCCGCACAAGCCGTTTCGCCCGATGCAAGGCGCATTTAGTTTGTCGTAATGAACATTTCACCTCCCGTAATCGCCATTTAGGCTCTCGCAACGGCCATTTAGGCTCTCGCAACGTCCATTTAATCCCCTGCAACAGCAATTTAATACCCTGCAACAGCCATTTAATACCCTGCAACAGCCATTTAATGCCCTGCAACAGCCATTTAATGCCCTGCAACAGCCATTTAATGCCCTGCAACAGCCATTTAATGCCCTGCAACAGCCATTTAATGCCCTGCAACAGCCATTTAATGCCCTGTAACGGCCATTTAATCCCCTGCAACGGCCATTTAATCCCCCGCAATTGCCATTTCGTTGAACGCAACGGCCATTTCGTCTCTGGCACCCCTCTCCCCCCAAGTAACAGTAAACAACCAAAACGAAACATAAACCAAACAAAAGTATGATCAACGAATTCGCCAACCGTCAAAACATGCACCTTGCCGTCCAGCGCCTCTTGAGTTCCGCGGAATTCAAGCCGGTGTGGCTCGATCAACCGCCCGTAGCCTTCACCGCACTCGTCGGGCAACTCGGGTCGAAAGTAAATGACCTCACGGAGCTGATTGCCAGCCAACAAGCCGCCACCACGGGCTTTGCCGAGGACAAAGCCCGCGAGGAGCAAGAACTCGAATCCATCGCCCACGAGATCAGCCAAGCTCTCGCTGGCTGGTTTGAGTCCGTCAATCGCCAAGCCGATGCCGCCCGCATCGATCTATCGCTGAGCGCATGGCAACGCATGCGCGATACTGAACTCATCGCCAAAGCTCGTCTGCTCTACCAAGACCTCAACAGCGCCTTGGCAAACAACGCTGCTGAGCTAGCCGACTAAGGGCTGGAACTCAACGATGCCATTGCCCTCGCCAAGGAAACCGCTGACTTGGAGACCATCATCGCCAGCCCTGCTGCCGCCATCTCAGGCCGCAAGGCACTTACGAACACACTCCGTCCCAAGTTCCGCGAAGTCGGCGAACTACTTGGGAGAATGGACCGCCTCGTCCTCCGCTTCCGCAAAACTGCTGACGGCAAACGCTTTGCCGATACCTGGCAAGCCACCCGCATCATCCGCGATCTAGGCCAAGCCGCTCCACCGCAACCCGCCCCACCTGCCAACAATCCGGGTGCCTAAACTCCACGGTTTGATCCTTACAGCAGCAATTTCAAACCTCGGTGCAACATCATGCACCGGGGTTTTTTAAGCGCAAAAAATCACATAAATGCTAAACTCGTAATTTGAATAACAATTTTAGAGTGTTGTCTCGCCCCCGACCGCGTAACGATGGGACAAATTTTTACCTACAAGCAATTGCTCTGGAAGCTCGACCGGCGCGTTGGTGGCGTGCCTAGTTGAATTTCTCTCTGAGTCAGAGAACATCAATCAAGATGGCTCGCTCAACATTTCTTCGAGCTCTGCGCCAGCAGCGAGGAGTTTGAAATCGTCATAGATTACTTTTTCGTTAGGGGGCCAGAAGTGGCCCGCAGTGATATGGTCGAGAATCATTTGTGCGCAAGATTTGGCGGACTCAGCGATGCTCGGTTCAAAATTTTCCCACGCATCAAAGCGGATTTGATCACTCGCATCGCCCATCGCGATGTAACCAACACCCGGAAATTCTGCGGTCTGATGCGCGGCGGCGTAGAGTGGCAATTGAAGATTGGTCCACAATTGCGGCTTGGAATCGGCCCCCAGAAATGTGAGGCGTGGATCATCCTGCAAATGCGCAGGGAGCACCGTGC
>JBIIAI010000298.1:0-2814 GCA_044239965.1 Akkermansiaceae bacterium | reverse complement strand
ACGCCAACCTCGATGGCTGGTCCACCGATCTTGATGCCGCTATGGAAAAGGCGAAAAAAGAGAAAAAATCGATCTTGGTCGAGTTCACTGGTTCCGACTGGTGCCCGCCCTGCATCGCCATGCGCAAAAATGTTTTCTCGAAAAAAGAATTTGTCGATGCCGCATCCAAGGATTTCATTTTGGTCGAACTGGACTTCCCGAAAGCTGACAAGGCAGTGGCCAAGAAAAATCAGCCATGGGCGAAAAAGTTCGAAATCGAAGGTTATCCCACCGTGATCTTGCTCGATCACGAAGGCAAAGAGTTCACCCGCTTTTTTGCGTCCGAGCACCCGTCCACGGAAAAATTTCTCGCGCACCTTAAGGCATCTCTTGAGAAAAAAGATCTCGATTGATTTTCGATCAATCACGCCAAAAATACATGCCCCATCCTTGACTACCGTTGCGGGAAAAGGTGGGGCATTTTCGTTGAGGGAAACGTGCCGAAGCCACGAAAAAACATTGCCCTTGCGTCAATCGTGAGGAATCATCGACGGCGATGATCGCCTACGGAGTTACCCAGTTTTATCCTGTGACAGATGACCAATGTTTTGTCGCCTTTGAGACGGCAATGCCCACACCAGGGCCACATGATGTTTTGGTCAAAGTGCATGCCATCGCGGTGAACCCTGTGGATACCAAGGTGCGTGCGATGAAAAAAAATCCTCTCGATGAACCGAAAATCCTCGGCTGGGATGCGAGCGGAGAAGTTGTGGCCCTTGGCTCTGAAGTTACGCGTTTTCGTATCGGCGATCCCGTCTACTATGCCGGTGACATCACGCGCCCCGGGTGCAACGCGCAGTATCAATGCGTTGATGAACGCATCGTTGGCCGCAAGCCGCAACGTCTCACCCATGAAGAAGCAGCTTCCTTGCCGCTCACCACACTGACTGCTTGGGAAGGCATGATCGACCGCATGAAAGTGGAGTCAGGCAAAACCATTCTCATCATCGGCGGTGCGGGTGGTGTCGGTTCGGTGGCGATTCAACTTGCGAAACAAGCGGGTCTCACGGTGATCGCCACAGCCTCTCGGCCTGAGACCATCGAGTGGTGTGAGCGCATGGGTGCCGACCATGTTATCAATCACTACGAAAATTTGTTAGATCAATGCGCGGCTCTCGGTTTCGCACAAGTCGACTACATTGCGAACTTCGTAAACACCGATCTCTATTGGCAAGTGATGAGTGAATTGATCGCGCCGCAAGGTTCTTTGCTGCTCATCGTCGAACCGCGCGAAGCCCTGCGCATCGGTGATCCGCTCAAGGCGAAATGCGTTTCCATTCACTGGGAATTCATGTTTGCCCGCGCCAAATTCCAGACGCCTGATCTGGCTCGACAGGGGGAAATACTCAACCAACTTGCCTCGTCCGTGGACGCAGGAATCATCCAACACACTGCCACCGCTCATCACGGTGTGCTTTCTCCCGAAAGCTTGCGCGAGGTTCATGGGATTTTGGAAAAAGGCCAAGCCATTGGAAAAATGGTGCTCACCGTTTCTCACGCATGAAGTCATGAAAACGGCGAGCGAGCAATTTCATGTCAGCACACGCGGCAAAGGCACCTATGATATCACCGCAAAATTGTTAGCCTTAGTGGCGGGCAGCGGCGTAAGCGAGGGCACGATCACCGTTTTTGTCGCGCACACCAGTGCCAGCCTTGTCATCATGGAAAATGCCGATCCCGAAGCCCGTCATGATCTCGAAGAATTTTTCGAACGCCTCGTGCCCGAAAACACTTCCTGGTTCACTCACACCTACGAAGGTCCCGATGACATGCCCAGTCACATTCGCATGGCTCTTACTCGCACCAGCGAAGTGATCCCGATCATCAACGGAAAAATGACCCTCGGCACCTGGCAAGGTGTCTTTCTCTTCGAGCACCGCCGCGCCCCTCATCACCGTGAAATTTCTGCGGTAGTTGTGGGTTTGTGATTAACACGATCAGGCAGATCGGTCGAATCGGTCAGATCAAGGTTCACACCTCCACCGCATCATCCGCGTCAAAGCCATCACTGGCGACGAGGTTGAGGTAGCCTTCGATCTCGATGGCTGGGTCGGCGGAACGCATCAGCGACTCGCCGATTAAGACGGCATTAGCACCGGCATCGAGCACCCGTTGCGCATCGGCCAGGGTTTTGATTCCAGACTCGGAGACTAACAGAACATCCTCGGGCACTTCATCGACGAGCGCTTCGGTGGTGGCAAGATCGATGGCGAAGGTTTTGAGATTGCGATTGTTGATGCCGATCAAATCTGCCCCCAGTTCTAACGCGCGCTCCATTTCTGGCAGATCGTGAACTTCGACGAGCACATCGAGCATCAGATCCTTGGCCGTATGATAGAGGCGTTTCAACAGTTCGTCATCAAGTGCGGCGACGATCAACAAAATCGCATCGGCTCCGGCAATGATGGCTTCGTGAATTTGCACTTCATGAATCGTGAAATCCTTGCGCAGCAGGGGCGCCTGGGAAAACTCGGAGATGCGCGAAAGGTAGGAAAGTGAGCCTTGGAAATACTCCTCATCGGTGAGGATCGACATGCACGAGGCACCGCCATCGAGGTAGAGCTTTGCTTGCAATACCGGATCGAACGAAGGATCGATGATGCCGACGGAGGGCGAGGCTTTTTTCACTTCTGCGATCACGCCCAACTGGTGCGGACCACGATCGAGAGCCGAGCGGAAGCCTCGGAATTCATTGCGTTGCAACGCCGCGGCTTTTAGCAAAGCAGCTTTGGGCATAAGAGCTTCCACTTCGCGATGCTTGGTGGCGATGATTTG
>JBIIAI010000350.1:0-2814 GCA_044239965.1 Akkermansiaceae bacterium | reverse complement strand
AGGGTATTGGGCATGGCGTGTGATTAGGCTTGGTGTTTGAGGATGAGGGCTTGTTGTTGAGGAGTGAGGCCGCGCCAGAATGCGGTTTGCTCCGCAGGGTCCTTAATGGCTGTGAATTGGGCGTGAAGGTCGGCGGATTGCGTGGATTCTCCGGCGGGAGTCACTTGCGCTGGTTTCGTCGTGCCAGTGGAAGCGACCACTCGTGCCACCTCGATTTGCAAACGCTTGTCGAAGTCAGTCTGGGATGCCTGAAGGTCTGTGACCTGTTTGCGCAGCGTAGTGACCTCGGCACTGGCGGTATCGCGCTCGGCCTTGAGGGTATCGATTTCGGCAGTCAGCAATTCCACTTCGCCCGTTAGGCGTTCGGCATGCGCTGATGCTTCAGTGAGAAGTTCGGTTTGAGCTTGGTGATCCCGCTGCATGGTTTCCACCTGGGTGCGAGCTTGGGCGAGTTGGTCTTCGAGTGTGTCAGTCATCGCACGGGAACTCGTGTCAACTGCTGCGTGATAGACGCGAAGCCTCCGCATCGCCTCATTGCGATCTGGTACCATGCCCGCGAGGTTGTGACGTTGTGCTTGGCGACCGCTGAAGGTTTGTCCTTCCATGGCTTCCGCAGGGATGGCACGACCACGAGCGAGAACGGCGCTATAAAATTCCTCGGCGATCTCGGCGAGGTTGGAAGAAATGAGTTCTCGTTGGTCATCCGTCAGTGGTGTTCCCGGTGCGCCCATCGCCTTGTATTTGCCGACGGAAAAAACTTCCACCTTGATGCCTGCGCGATCGAGTGCGGCGCTGTTATCGACAACGGCTTGCACCACGCCGATGGATCCAACTTGAGCGGATGGCGTGGCATAGATGGCGCGTGCTTGGCTGGCAACCCAGTAGGCGGCCGAGCACATGAGCCCCGAGGAAAACGCATAGACCGGTTTCTTTTTGTCGAGTGCGGCAACGGCATTCGCGAGCTCGGGTGTTCCGGCTACTGTGCCACCGGGCGAGTCGATGTTGAGGAGCACGGCTTTGATGTCATCACGCCCAGAGATTTCTTGAAGAGCCTCGGCGATTTCCTCGGAGCTGGTCGCTCCATAAAACATCTTGGCGAAGAGATCTGCTTTGCGAAGGATCGGGCCTTCGATGGCAACGACTCCAATTCCATCCTCCACCGATAGGAGTGAATTTTGTTGGTTTTGATGGGAGAAAATTCCTGCACGTTCTGCCTGCGCTTGATAGGAGGCAGAGATGGCGTGCAGGGCATCAGGTTGAATCAGCCATTCGCGATGTTGGATTACCGGGTTCACGCCCGTGCGGTGGTGTCAACAACGCTTACGACGGAGAAAACTCAAAATGCCTAACACTCCAAGCAGTGCCGTGCTTGTTTCGGGAATCGCCGCGACACTGGCAACACGAAATCCGACGGCAGAGCCCTCGACTGACGGAGAGCCGGGTGTGGTATGCGTTGGCGTGGATGCGAGATAGTCGTCGTTCGGGTGGTTTGCCCAGCTACCCCCGCGCATCCCGCGCAAGCTGCCATTAATAACGGTATCATTCCACTCTACTACGTTTCCGCCTTGATCGAAGGTGCCATACATACTCGGATCTCCGCTATAGCTACCAACATCGGTAGATGAGCCAATTACCTGCGCGAAATTCGCATCAGCCGTAGTGATGGTATTTTGACCGTTCGGATAGAGCGAGTAGGATGAGGTGAAGCCATTGTAGTAGGCGGCCTTATACCATTCGTTTTCCGATGGGATATAAACGGCTGCACCATAGTTTTTCAGGATGGTGCCGCTTATCGCACCGTTGAGTGTGTAGGAGCCTGTTTCTGTGTCACCAGCGCCCTGGCCATTTGCCAGCCAGTTGGTGAAGCGTGCTGCATCAAACCAAGAAACAAGAGTCACGGGACGATTTTCCAGACCTGCCGTTACCGAGTAGGAGTAGCTCCCCGAAGAACCACTGCGGTTGATGCCCAGATTGACGAATGAAGAGCTCGGGTTGTAGAGCGAATAGGTATCCGTGGCGGCCTTCGCATTAAGGAACTCGGCATACTGAGCGTTGGTAACTTCGTATTTACCGATTTGGTATTCATAGCCTACCGCACCGAGTCCAGTAGATGGATCTGCCGCGTTACCGGCATTGCCTATGGTGACGTAGTCGATGGATACGATGGCGACGGCTGGCACATGCAATGCGGCCAGAATTAATGAGGCTGTTGTTATTGTTTTCATAATGTATTGAAAGCCCCTACAGAAATGATCCGCTTTCGTCAATCATTCGCGATGAAATAACTCGACACAAATATGGTTCATGTCGATGTCATCTTGGATCATGATGAGGATTCAATAATCCCGCAGCAGCCTTCCACAGCATCTCAGGAGGCACACCATACTTGGCGGCAGTTTCTAGGATGAGTTTGGCATCCGCGCCACGTCGCTCGATTTCTTCGCGGAAGTCGGCTCCGAGCTCGGCGTAATGATCGGTGATGGTCTTGAGGCCCGCTTCCACATCGGCACGGTTTTGCTGTGCTTCACGACCGGCATCAACGGTGACCCGCTTGGGCGGAACGGTGCTGATTTTCCACCAACCCGGCATAGGAGGCAGTAGCCCGCGTGCAATCGCGTCACCAATCACATAAGCCCAGATCGGACGAATGAGACGCCTTTCGAGAATCATCTGGCGGAATGAAAATCGACGATCTGCTTTGGCTACAATCAAACGCACACCCGCGCCGCCAACTTTGCTAGAATCCGCTGCGAACTCGAATGGGATCATGCCAAGTGCTGAATCACGACGCAGGTGTTCGAGGAAGCCGGTGAA